>JBBQAC010000293.1:0-5151 GCA_038315915.1 Phormidesmidales cyanobacterium | reverse complement strand
CGAACACAATTTCTTGAATCGGTGCGCCTGCTTCAGCGGGATGGTCAATCGTAAACAAGTACTCTGACTCTCGAAACTCCCAGTTAGTCGGAATCCTAACCCTTCTGTCTAAAACGGGCGATCGCGCAAAAATCTCGCGATCGCGCGCGCGTTCCTGCACTCTCTGCACAACTTCTGGTTCGACCGTCGGCAGCACTTCACTGTCTACAGGCTCACTAGCAATAGGCGCTAACGTTTTTTCTAAAAAGACATTGATCGGCACACCCAGGCTAAACCCGTCTCGTATTGTTGTAGAGTCAAAATTTGACCCAGGCAAATAAATCTCCTTTCCTTCTGCTCGACCGTGAATGCCCACCACCGCGCCTTCGCTGTCAAACACCGGCCCACCGCTCATCCCTTCTCGGGCAGTGCTGGTATAAATCAGGCCATAGCCACCCGGCAATGGACGGGGCGGCAGTCCTGAAATGCTACCGGTAATGAATTGATAAATGTAAGGAATGGCTTCACCCGCATGAGGCCACCCCGCAATAAAAACAGCGTCTCCTTCAGTAATGTGATCAGAGTCTCCGAATTTAGCAAGGGCATAGTCTTGCTCGCTAACAAATTCGACAATGGCCAAATCGGTCTCGGGTAATGGAGATACCTCCGCGTAGTTGAGGGGATGAATTTGTTCATCGGCAGTAATCACCTCGTACTCGTCAGGCGTTTCCACCACATGCTGAGCTGTCAATACGTAGTAGTGGTTTCCATCCTTTTTATAAATGACGCCCGAGCCTGAGTTCTGCCCATTCACCCGAACGGTACTCTCCTTTGCAGAAGTATTAATGTCACCTGGCGCAAGCGAGACGATGACGGGCATGAACATCGCGCTAAGGCCAAAGAGTAGCCAGGAAGTTTTAAGCATAGGAGTTTACCAAAATGGCACGATTGGGGCGTGAAGAAAGGATGTCTACTGGAAGGGTTGCTGAGGGAGTTTGAGGTGAAATGTTCTTGAGTGGGGTTGCTTTTGGCGGGCAAATACCGTCACTGAGATCGTCGTAGCCGCCTGCTAAATAGCGACCCAAATCGACGTAGGCCCGACAATCTGTATCGCTGAGCGGCCCGCTGGCTGGCAAGCGAATTTGCAAGACTTGCTGTAGGGCAATTCGAGGTTTTGGCGTGGGGCGTAAATCGAGCAATCTGCTCCGGCAAACACCGTTAAGCTCAGTGGTGCCACACACCACAAGCTGGCCATTCATGCGGCCCGTCGTCAGGTAGCTCAAGAGCCCTTCGTCATAGGCGACCTGAAACCGTTCGGTGCTGGCTGTGCAGTCGGCTTGCGGGGTGGTTTCGAGCGCGATTACAGCCGCGTCCCAGCGCACAATTGGCACTTCCCCTGCTGACGTTTGCACCACCGTTGTCGCAATGCCTTCACTATCGTCACAGGCAAAAGTCAAGGCCACTGTTTCAGTATTGCTGTCTGTAGCAGGCTCCTCTTCAACAGGGGCTGCTTCAACAATATCTCCATTTTTTTCAGCAATGCCGTTCTCAACAATACCTACTGCGATCGCGCCTTTTACATGAGTTCTCTGGGCAAGGGCAGGCCATACCATACCGCCAATGAGCGCTGATACAGCTAGGCCAGCAATAAATTGCAACCGTCTTCTATTCAGAGTGAAGTTTCTCATTTTCGGTTCCCAATGAAGAACGAAAGGAAAGGTTGAAGCGTGAGTAGGGTTGTCTCTGTAAACCTATCTCTACTATGTAACTACTTTCTGCCAGATAATTATGCGGTTCCCTGACAATACGCAACACTGCTGCTATCGAATATGGGCAAATCAAAGCGCTGATGGCAAAGTATCCAGACACACGGTTTGACGGGAAACCCTCACAAAGACAGTGATCGAACGCTGCTGGCCGATGTCACTGATTGGCTTCGTGAGTTCTTAATGTTTTGCTAGTACGCTCTTAGTCCTGGGCGCGTACCTTGGCTGTTGGTTGTGGCAGCATCGGGCAGTATCTCATGAGCACGGGTAAGACGATTGGTCGGGCTGGCACGCCGCCGCCGCAATTAGCGGTCAGGCACTACAGATTAGTCGGGGTCAGATTGGTCGCCGCCAGCCTTGGCGTCGGGATCTTATTCCTGCTGGCCAATGGCGTGAGGGCATCGCTCCAAACCGCCGCCGCCTCAGCCGCTCTTTTGGAGATATCCGCTCATCATCTGTTTGATTCCGCCCAGACCGAGCGCGAAGTATCAGAATATCTGCCTGCTTTTACGGTGACGCTTAAGGAAGCGATCGCCCAAACCACCCCAAAAGCGTCCACAGAAGACGCCCCGATCTGCCTGCTGTCACCGCCTGTTACCGCCGAAATGGGTCAGCAGTTCAGCCAAAGCCTGAGCAACCAGCTTTCACAATGGAATAGGACGCTCACGGCCCGATTGGAGCCGGTTGCTTGGCCGCAAATTCATGAGCGATCGCGCCTCGCTAGAGTCCCGATCATCATGTATCACGACGTTCTCCCCGAAAAAGAAGTGTACTTCGATATCACTATCCAAGACTTAGAAGACGACTTCCGCCAGATCCAAGAGCAGGGACTAACACCAATCAGCCTCGTTCAGCTAGTCTCTCACTTAAGAACAGGCGTGCCATTACCCCCGAAGCCAATTTTGCTCACCTTTGACGACGGCTACGAGAGTCACTATAAGACTGTGTTTAAGCTACTCAAGCGCTACCATTATCCGGCAGCGTTTTCTGTTTTTCCGGGCAAATTGGATGGCGATGTTACAGGGCGTTCTACACTGTCATGGGCGCAGCTCAAGGAAATGTCAGATAATCCACTGGTGACCATCGTGTCTCACAGCGTCACCCATCCCCGCGACCTGAGAGAACTCTCAAATGCAGACTTGCGCAATGAGCTGCAAATTTCCAAACAACAGCTTGAAGAAAAACTAGGTATTCCCATTCGTTACTTTACCTACCCTGAAGGTAACTACGACAAGCGAGTTGTAGAAGCAACTGAGGCCGCTGGCTATGAGGCAGCTTTAATCATGGACAATGTCTCCGGTCAGTACGCAGGCACCTCTGAAAACTTGCTGACGCTGGAGCGCTTTGGGGAATCTCGCTTTGAAGAAGTCATTGCCGCAGCCTGGGGTGGCCCGCCGCTACCGGGCACTGCGCCGCCCGCCTTAGATACGGCCAGCCCCATTCAGCTCAGCGAGATAGAAGTTGACGAGGTACCACTGACCCTGATATCAGGCGGACAATTGCAGACTATCCATGCCGACAGCCGCTATTCAGTGGTTGAAATTGCCCACAAAGAGAACATTCCCGCAGCCGTAGATGGGACTTTTTTCTCGTTAGAATATCTCGACTCCAACACCATGATTGGCCCAGTACTGGGGCAGAATACTGGCAAGTTTGTTCCGGGTAGCGCTGGCGACATTGACAAGCTTAAAGGCCGACCACTGGTACTACTAGGGCCGCAAACAGTGCAATTTGTTCCTTTTGATCCGGCCCGGCACAATACGCTCTCCAGCATTCAAACAGAAATGCCAGCGGTGACCGACGCTTTTGTCGGCGCTGCCTGGTTAGTGCATCAGCAAAAGGCTCAACCAGCCAGCACATTTAAAAACCTTTTCGCCTATGAAGAATCGCGCTATCGGGCCTTTTGGGGGATAAATCAGCAGGGACAGCCAGTGATTGGGGCGACTCAGGCACAGGTAGATTCGGTTGGGTTGGGGCGGCGACTGGCGCAGATGGGCTTTCAAGAAGCCGTCATGCTCGATTCGGGTGCGAGTACATCGCTCGTGTATGAAGGCGAGTCTTTAATCGGGTTTGAGTCTCGGACGGTGCCGCATGTGGTAGCGCTGGTGCCCGAGGTTTGTAGGGAGGCGATCGCTACTGCTGAATGAGCGACAGAAGCTCATCGGTAGAGACTTTGCTACTCACATCTGAACCGGTCAGGAGGCTGTCGGCCAGATCTCGCTTGATTTTGTGCAGGGCGACAATTTTGTCTTCGATGGTGCCTTTAGCCACCAGGCGGTAAATGGTTACCGGGCGCTGCTGACCGATGCGATGGGCGCGATCGCTCGCCTGATCTTCCACCGCCGGGTTCCACCAGGGATCCATATGCAGCACATAGTCCGCCGCCGTCAGGTTCAACCCCGTGCCGCCCGCCTTGAGACTGATCAAGAAAACATCGCTTTCACCATTTTGGAACGCATCTACCCTCACCTTTCGCTGTTTCGCAGGCGTACTGCCATCTAAATACTGATAGGTGATCTGTTGTTTGTCCAAATACGCTCGCAAGATTTTGAGATGATCGACAAACTGACTGAATACCAGCGCCTTATGTCCGTTATCCAACAGTTCGCTGAGAAGTTCGCCAAATTGTTCTAACTTGGTGCTGGGAATAGCCATCTCCGGGCTGACCAGATCCGGATTACAGCAGGCCCGTCGCAGCCGCATAATCTCAGCCAGCACCTGCAAATGCTTTTGTCCTGCCTGGGCATCGCTCTCGGTCAGCTTGGTCACGGCTTCTCTGCGCAGCGCCTCATAAAAGGCCATCTCCTCCTTGCTCAGCTCTACCGGCAGCGTAATTTCTGTTCGCGAAGGCAGTTCTTTCAGCACCTGATCTTTCGTCCGTCGCAAAATGAAAGGGCGAATCATCCGCCGCAGCGCGTCGCTGGCCGTATCGTCTCTATCTCTCTCAATCGGGTTGGCAAAGCGCTGGTTAAAGCTGTCCAAAGAGCCCAGCAGGCCAGGATTAATAAACCGAAACAGGTTCCAAAGTTCGCCCAGATGATTTTCAATCGGGGTGCCGGTCATGATGATTTTGAAGCTGCCCTGGAGCGACATGACGGCCTGCGATCGCTTCGTTGCAGGGTTCTTAATTGCCTGTGCTTCATCGAGTACAATGGTACGCCAGGTAGGTACAGCCAGCATTTCAGCCACATCCTCCTGCTGAATCAGGCCATAGCTACAGACCAGCAGATCGTTTGGCCCCAGATCGTCGATGAGCTGTTGGCGATTCTCCCTGCCCGCCTCTCCCAAGCTTTTCACCTGCAAAGCCGGGGCAAATCGTTCCGCCTCACTCGTCCAGTTCATGCAAACCGAAGTCGGTGCCACCACCAGCGTTGGCCCTTCACTACTGCGGCTGAGAATCACCGCC
>JBBQAC010000202.1:0-8677 GCA_038315915.1 Phormidesmidales cyanobacterium | reverse complement strand
GCCAATCTCGGCGATCTCCTTGCCAAGACCCAGCCGGTTGAGCACTTTGACCCCGTTAGACCAAAGCGAAATGCCCGCCCCGGCTGGCCGCAGCTCGCTGACCCGGTCGTAAACTTCTACCCTGTAGCCTGCCTGACGCAGAGCGATCGCCGTTGCCAGACCGCCCATTCCCGCCCCAACGACAATAGCCTTCAAATTGTTCATGCCTGTTCCCCTATAAAAACTCTGGAAAAATTCCGCTCGATCCGCTTGTACTTATTCTCTTCGATTGCTGTTATCAAATCATCAATCAAAAGTCGTTGATATTTCCCCTTTATCAGGGTATTACTAACTTGTTCATGTTGAACATTTTACTAGCTCTTAATGTTGGTATCTTAGACAGTAATATCTAGAATATCTAGTTAGTGTTGGCTGGCTTTTACATCTCAGAGTTTAGTTTTAAAAAGGGTGAAGGAATGTCACGCAAGGACGAAACTATAGACGATCTCAGGGTAGATGTCTCTATGCAGTCGGGAGAAATGCTGCTAGAAGAACCCACCCTAACAGCGCCTCCTCAGACTAGCCTGGTCTATGGGCTAGAAGCGGTACCGCCGATTACAGAAACTATTTTCGCAGCACTCCAGCACGTTTTGGCCTGCTTTGTGGGCATTGTCACCCCCTCTTTGATTATTGGCGGGGCCTTGCAGCTTTCCCCTGAAACAGTGGCTTACTTGGTGAGTATGTCGTTGTTTGTCTCGGGCATTGCCACCTTCATTCAAGTGAAAAAAATAGGCCCGGTCGGCTCAGGGTTGTTGAGCATTCAGGGCACTAGCTTTGCCTTCATTGGCCCAATTATTGCTGCCGGGGGCGCGGCGACAGCGGCAGGCGCAACACCTGAGCAGGCATTAGGAACGATTTTCTGCCTGTGCTTCGTTGGTTCTTTTATCGAAATGTTTCTTAGCCGGTTCTTGCAGTTTGCCTCTCAAATCATCACGCCGCTGATCACGGGCACTGTGGTTTCTCTGATTGGCTTGACCCTGATCAATACCGGGATTACCGCAATTGGGGGCGGGCCGGGGGCTAGAGCTGCTGCCGATGGAAGCTTCGGCAGTCCGCAAAATCTGGGCCTTGCTGCACTGGTGCTGATTATGATCGTCGTACTCAACAGCTCTAGCAACGTCTTTTTGCGGATGGCTTCGATTGCGATCGCCTTAATCACTGGCTACCTCGTCGCCTTCTTTATGGGCATGGTCGATCTGAGCAACCTGGGCAACGCCTCCCTCTTTTCGCTGCCCATTCCCTTCCGCTTCGGCTTTGGCTTTAACGCAGTCGCCTTTATTCCCTTCGCCTTTCTGTTTTTAATCACCACGATTGAATCGATTGGTGACCTGACGGCGACTTCTGCAATTTCGGGTGAGCCAATTGAAGGGCCGTTGTACATGCGTCGGATCAAGGGGGGCGTTTTGGGCGACGGCGTCAACTCTCTGATTGCAGCCGTCTTCAACACCTTTCCGAATACCACCTTCAGCCAAAACAACGGCGTCATTCAGCTTACGGGTGTGGGGAGTCGCTACGTTGGCTTATACATCGCGGGCTTCTTCTTGTTAGCAGGTCTTTTCCCCATTATCGGCGGCGTGATTCAAGCTGTACCTCAGCCTGTGCTGGGTGGCGCTACCCTGATTATGTTTGGCAGTGTGGCGACAGCCGGTATTCGCATTCTCTCGACAATCAACTTCACCAAGCGCTCAGCCATTATTCTCGCAACCTCATTAGGGTTGGGGGTTGGCGTCACCTATGCGCCCGATCTTCTCGAACAAATGCCAGCTCTCATCAAAAGCGTCTTTTCCTCAGGCATCTCTACCGGCGGACTCACCGCACTGGTGCTCAACATGCTACTGCCTGGCCGCTCAGAAGTTGACTGATTAAGACTGATTTTCTCAATGTCTTTAATAATTGCCACGATGCTCGGTTATCAGAATAAATAACAGAACAGAGAATTTAGGATAAGGCGCTGGAAGCGATACCGTAGGTTGAACATATAGGCGATCGCCCGATCATCCCAAGCCTCGAACCTTAGCTCGTATTCTTCACGCGCAGCAATCAACCCTGCTAACGAGAAGCGATTACAGCGTCAAAGACTGCGCATTCTTCTCAATGAGATCGCACAGGTCTTTTAAAAAGGCCGCGCCGTCTGCCCCGTAAATAATCCGGTGATCGCTGGTCATATTCACCCGCATCTGAGTACGCACGCCTATGAGCCCGTCCGGTGTAGCTACTACCTGAGGCCGCGCCCCACCAATGGCCAAAATCGACCCCTGGCCGGGCGGCAAAATTGCGTCAAAGCTATCAACGCCAAACATGCCCAGGTTAGAGAGTGTAAAAGTACCGCTGTTGTACTCCTCGGGCGCAAGCTGCTTAGAGCGAGAGCGAGCAACCAGATCCTTCCAAGTACGAGAGAGAGAGTAAATGTCCATCTTGTCTGCGCCGCGCAGTACCGGTGTGATCAGGCCACCGTCCGGCATGGCTACTGCCACCGCAATATTGATACTGCTGCTGTACTGAATGCCTGTCGGCGCAAAGCTAGCGTTGACGACAGGATGCTTTTGTAAGGTAACGGCAACGGCTTTGGCCAGGAGCGCCGTCATCGTCACGCCTTTGGACTTAATTTGCTTGTAGAGCTTGTCAAGCTCGTTAGTGGTAATGCTGTAGCCAACGCGGAATACCGGCACCGAAAGGCTGGCGTCCATACTGCGGACGACGGCCTGCTGAAGCGTATTGAAGGCGACCAGTTCACCCGGTGCAGCAGGCGGTGTCGCTGGCGCGGCAACAGGAGCAGAAGCTCTAGAAGCTCCGGGCACAACTGGGGGCGCTGAAGCGACGGTCGGGGCGCTGGGGCTGGGCGCTTTACCAGCGGCTTGCTCAATATCTTGAGCGACAATGCGACCGTGGGGGCCGGAGCCTTGCAGGCCGTTTGTCTCTACTTTAAGCTGCTTAGCGAGCTTGCGGGCTCTAGGTGAAATGATGATGCGACCAGACGATGGGCTGACTGCGCCGTTTTGGGGGGCCGCGCTCGCTGGCTTGCTGGTGGATTGGGCAGCAGTGGCGACTGCCTGTTCGGTAGTCGCGGCGGCAGGTTCCGGGGCAGACGCTTGAGTGGTACTGGGGGCTGTGCTGGCGGCGCGACTGCTGCCTAAGTCTGCGGCCTGCTGCTTAGCGGCTTCGATTTCTTCCTCGGATTCGGCCAGCAGAGCAATCACATCGTTGACCTGAGCCATCTCTCCCGCTTCGGTGACGATGCTCGCCAGATAGCCTTCGTAAAAGGACTCCACGTCCATATCGGCTTTGTCAGATTCGACAACGACGACGGTTTCGCCTTTTTCTATTTTGTCGCCCGCAGACTTGGCCCAGGATACAATTTTTCCCTCAGTCATAGTGGAGCTGAGAGCAGGCATAAAGACTTCGCGAATCATAGAAGGAGATCTAAATGGACGACAAGAGCTACCGGCGATTGCCAGCGCCTAATTGTATCCCGTTCTGGGAATCGGTTATCACCCCATCGGCTACAGTTCGCCGCGAATATCTTCAACGACGCCATCGCGCAGCAAAATTTCTACCTGCATTTTTTTGATCATGTGATCGCCGATGGCCACATTGAAAAAGCTGTCTATTTGCCCCTGACTAACTTCGTTTTCCATTTCTAGCGTTTGCACCTGCTGAAGCTGCTGCAAGAGCTGGTTTTTTTGCTGTAGGAGCTGACTTTTGTCCTGATTGAGCTTCGCCTGAACGCTGCTGAGCTGCTGGGAAGTGGTGTCAGTTGGAGAAGCACTAGCCTTTTGAAGCTCGCCGAGCATTCGCTGACTCTGCATTTCGAGCTGCTGCAAGCGACCATCTATCTGGTTGAGCTGGTTTTGCAATTGCTTTTGTGCTTCGTCTTTCCAGAGGGGAGTCACCACCGCTTTAATGTTGATCACACGCTTGAGCATTAGCTGAGATTGGGAAGCATCCATAGTAAAAAAAATAGAACCGACAATGGGTTCAGCCTAAAGCGAGATGGGCTTTAGAGCAAGCATCTGTAGGGGGAAGGCGAGGAGACAGAAGACAGTAAAATTGCCTCTGCTGCTGGCTCCTGTGTCCCGTTTGCTAACTAAACAGCGCGTCAATCGTGTCTCGATAGCGATCGCTCACCTTATGCCGTTTCAAACTGAGCTTTTGAGTCAGCAGCCCATTTTCGATAGTGAAAGGTTCTTCGAGCAGGGCAAACAGGTTAATGCGATCATCCGGTCGGTAGCCGGGGCGGTTGGCGACTTCCCGCTTGAGTTCCTGCTTGAAGAGGGTTTGAACGGGCGCACTGTTGAGGTCAATCGGCTGACCTTTGGCCCATCTTTCTAGCGCTTCACGGTCAGGTACGATCAGTGCGCCCAGCGCTTTTTGATCCTGTCCGACGAGCATAATTTGGTCGATGTAGGGACTGCGCAAGCAGGCGTTTTCAATGGGGGTCGGCTCGATGTTTTCGCCGTTGGTGAGGACGATGGTGTCCTTGGCCCGCCCGGTAATAATCAGGTCGCCCCAGGCGGTAACCCGGCCTAAGTCGCCAGTGTCAAACCAGCCTTCGGCGTCAATGGCTTTGGCGGTGGCTTCGGGATTGTTGTAGTAGCCCTGCATAATTTGCAGGCCGCGCAAGAGCACCAGCCCCGGCTGTCCGGCAGGTACAGGCTGGCGAGTTTCGGGGTTGACAATGGCGGTCTCAGCGCCGGGAACGGCCTGACCGTCTGCGCCCCGCAGGTTGCGCCAGGGTCTGCGCACGTGGGTGATGGGCGAGGTTTCGGTGAGGCCGTAACCGCCCAAAATTGGAATGCCTGCGAGTTCGTAAAAGTCTTCCAGATAGTCGGCGATGGAGCCGCCGCCGCTGACCAGGTAGTCGACTTGACCACCGATGGCGGCGCGCACTTTTTGGTAGACGATGCGATCGCCGATCTGATGCAGCGGCCAAAGATAAATGAGCTTCAGCGCAGCAACCAACTTTTGGCCCAGCGAAGGGGTGAGGTCGTCCAGATTTAGCCCTGCCAGCGTGCGCTTAGCGACGATATATTGCCTACTCTGGCTAAGGAAAAAGCCCACCAGCTTTTGCTTGCTTTCGGGTTGTTCCCGAAACTGCTTTTGCACGCCTTCGTAAATCGACTCCCACAGCCGAGGGACGGCCACCATATACTGCGGGCTGTGGTCTTTGAGGTCTTTTTTGACGTAGCGAATATTGGTATAGATTTGGGTGACGCCCTGCGAGAGCACAAAATATTCAAATGAGCGCTCGTAGGCATGCCAAATCGGCAGAATGCTCATCACCTTTTGGGCGGGGCCGACGGTGACCACGCTGGAAGCGCCAGAAATTTGAGAAAGGAGGTTGCTGTGGCTGAGCATCACTCCTTTGGGTAAGCCTGAGGTACCCGAGGTGTAAATTAGAGTAGCGGTCTGCTCGCGGGAGTACGGGACGGGCCTCAGCTCACCGCCCAGACTCATCAGCTCTGAAAAGTTCAGCAGCCGGGTGTCGCTAAAGCTATCTGCAGAGTTCTCCAGCTTGGGCGCTTCGTCGCTCAGCAGGATAATAAATCTGAGATGACGCTCAGCCAGCGCGCCAGCCAGCTTGTTGAGCGTCGCCATGTCCTGAATCACCAGGCCAATGCTGTCGCTGTTATCCAAAATAAACAACAGCTCGCTTTTTTCAGCATTCGCACCGCGCACCGCGTCAATCGCGCCAGCGGTCATAATGCCCTGGTCAGCAACCATCCAGCGCGGCTGATTTTCAGAAAAAACGGCGATCTTTTCCTGCGGCTGTACGCCCAGCGCCTGTAGGCCAGCGGCAAATCGTTTGATGTCGGTGGCCAGGGCGCTATAGGTATACCGGGTCTCGGGAGTCGAGTGAGGATCGTACAGCGCTATATGGTCGCCATATTTGGCTGCGACAATAGGCCATACTTCGGCAATAGACGACACTTCGCCGTAGCTGATGGCGCGCGCCCAGTTATTTTTTTCTTGTTCGTGTAGCGCTGCTGTCATAATGCCATCCCCCAGATATGCGCATACCTAAGCAAAAGTACTTGATCAAAAGAATACCCGGATTTTTCGCCGTCGTATATGCCAGCTATGACGGCTCAATCGGTGGCCATTGCGCAAAACTTGTGAGCGGTGGGGTTTACCATTAATTTTAAGAGGCATTAAGCAAAAGGCCATCAGGCTAATTTTCTTAAAACCTGATGATGGGTGGAGCTAGCAGCGCTATCTTAAGTCGGCAATGTTCAGATGGCTTCTTTCAGTTCACGGGCAATTCTTTTATGGCGGCTTTTTCAGTGACATATTCCCTGGCTTGGTTCTGGCAGTCTTTTGATCAGGTGGTATGGGCGATCGCTGCCATCCCTCTCGCCGAAATGGTGCGCGACCTCTACCACGTCCTCAGCCATCGGTGGGCACCCCTGCAAAAGCTCCACGGCTGGCACCACCGCGCCTACAAGAAAGACTTTTCACCGATCAGCGCTGAGGTGTACCGCAAATCTCAGATTTATAACGACGCGCCCGAATCGCTATTTATGATGGCGGTCGTTGGCGCAGTGGCGCTGGCTGCGCATACACCTGGGCTGTGGATGGGCGTGGTGTATGCAGCAGGATTTTTGGTGGCGGCGGTGGCGCGATCGCGTGGTCTGCTGACAGCAACCGACCTCACTCACGAACCCGGCCCGCTGACTGGCATCCCTGGGCTGTGGAAGGTGAACCGCACCTATCACTGGCGACACCATTTTGACAATACCGAAGCTTACTATGCCGGATTTTTTACAATCAGTGACAAGCTCTTAGGGACAGCGCTTTCGCTCCGAGGCAAAAGCGTCGCGGTAACCGGCGCATCTGGCACGCTTGGTCGCGCGCTGATTCACGAACTTGCCAAACAAGGGGCGAAGCCGGTTGCGCTCAGCACTTCTGCTAAGGCCAATATTCCCGATGCCGTTCAGGTCATTCCCTGGCGAGTGGGCGAGGAGGCCAGTTTGCGAGCCGCTTTTGAGAAGGTTGATATCCTACTAATCAATCACGGCGTCAATGTGATGGGTGAAAAGTCTCCTCAGGCGATTGAGCAGTCTTTGCAGGTGAATGCGCTGTCGGGCTGGCGGATGATGGAAGTTTTCCTGGAGACGGTGAATGACCGCACGGGCCGCGCCACCAAAGAAGTGTGGGTGAATACTTCAGAAGCTGAGGTGAATCCTGCCTTTAGCCCGCTTTATGAAATTTCTAAGCGGCTGATGGGCGATTTGATCAATCTGCGCCGGACGGATGCGCCCTGTGTGATTCGCAAGCTGGTGCTGGGGCCATTTAAAAGCAATCTGAATCCGGTAGGGGTGATGAGTGCAGGGGCGATCGCTACGGGCATTCTCTTTTTCGCCAAGCGCGATATCCGCAATATCATCGTCACAATCAACCCGCTGACCTATCTGCTGTTTCCAGTCAAAGAGATCGTCCAAGCAACCTATTTCAGGTTCTTTTTAGAACGGTCTAAAGCGCGTGGACTGTCGGCTTTACAAGCCTCTGCCAAACGTCCGGTAGAGAGCCAGTGAGTTCTGAAAGCCCGTGGAAAAATTAGATATGAGAATTGAGCTATCATCTAAAAGCTCATGGGAGCCTGAATGGTAAGAAAGTGCTGCAAGGTAGGCGAATGCTGACCCGACTGAAAGTTTCTGGCTTCAAAAACTTGGTAGACGTAGACATTCGCTTTGGGCCATTTACCTGTATTGCAGGTTCTAATGGGGTTGGCAAGTCTAACCTGTTTGATGCCATTCGCTTTTTAAGCTCGTTAGCCGCACGGCCCTTAGTTGAAGCTGCGCTTTCTGTGCGAGACGAGGTAGGCAAAAGTGGCGATGTCCGTAGTTTATTCCATCAGGTCGGTGAGGACTACGCGAGTGAAATGTCCTTTGAGGCAGAAATGATTATCCCGGCAGAGGCTATCGATGAGCTAGGCCAAACTGCTAATGCCAGCACCACTTTTGTTCGATATTCGCTAACGCTAGCCTACCGCTCGGATAGTAGTCTAAGATCGCTGGGCTCTTTAGAAATCTTGGAGGAAAAGCTAGACCACATCAATCGCAGTGAGGCAGCCGTTCATTTAAAATTTCCGCACAAGGTTGCTACCTGGCGAAAATCTGCCTTAACCGGGAGAAGAACGTCTCCTTTCATTTCTACTGAGGAAGAAGGCGGAAATCTGTACATCAAGCTTCATCAAGACGGCGGCAGCAGCGGCAGACCGCTATCTCGTCCAGCTTCAAAACTCCCTCGAACGGTTTTATCTGCTACCAATGCGGCTGAGAGCCCGACAGCGCTGGTTGTTCAGCAGGAGATGCGGTCGTGGCGTTTACTACAGCTTGAGCCAACCTCTCTGCGTCAACCTGATGCTTTTACGGCACCGACTGCACTCAAGGCAGATGGTTCTCATCTGGCAGCCACGCTGTACTATTTGGCAGGCCACACTGACTATCCGAATGGAAAACGATCAGAGGCGTCCGACGAACAACTTTATGCTCAGGTGGCTAGTGGAGCGTCAGGGCTAAGAATGAGGGTTGGCAAGAGTGTCGTAATGAGCGAGATTAGGATAAAGCGAACGAGGGCTTTATGCAAAAACGATACATCGTCCGATTGAGTGAATCAGAGAAAAGTGAACTGCACACAG
>JBBQAC010000319.1:0-4251 GCA_038315915.1 Phormidesmidales cyanobacterium | reverse complement strand
ATCGCGAGCGGCCTTCAGGGTCGCATCGTTAGGACTAGCGGCAAAGGTGTCTAACGCCTGAGCCAGGTCTGCTGTGTAGCGAGCGTACTGCTCGTACTTGGGCACGACCACTTTATCGGTGAATTCAGAAATCACGGCGTCGTTGTCAAAGGTATTTGCCCATTTCAAGCTTTCGTTGGCGGCTGCACCTTCGCCACCCTCGCCGCCTTCACCGCCTTCGCTACTGCTTTCCATCTTTTCTACAGTTGTCGTGCCGCCGCCAAGTGCGGTGCAGGCAGTGAATAAAGAAGCTGCCAAGCCTATCGACAAAAATAATTCTGCTGCTTTCAACTTTCCAGCCATACTTCTACGGTGATTGAGGATGGCCTTTATCTTACAGTTAATGAGATTTACTATCAATAGAAATAAATAAATTTACAGGAATAGATTTCAACAAATAAGCTTTGTGACGCTGAACCATAGCTATGCAGGACTGCATAGACTGTTTTTTTTTGCATAGGCGCTGGGTCAAAAGACTGCTTTCTATAGCGAATCTTATCGCCGATAGATTTAAGATATTCTATGGATAGTAGAGAATAGATATGGATAAGTAGCTATGACAAGTGCTTTTTAGATGGCGATCGCTCTAAACAAGCAGCGAATATATCTGCTCAGCATTCATCCAAAATCTGTTTGACAAAGCGCCCTCTACTCCGCACAATAGAGATCGCCTTGTGAAGGAATTAAGTTTCCCGACAGCGAGGGCCTGTAGTTCAATTGGTTAGAGCACCGCCCTGTCACGGCGGAAGTTGCGGGTTCGAATCCCGTCAGGCCCGTTTAAATCCATCAGCCGTTAGATTTCGACGGTGCCGCCATACTTCACTGGTAGCTGGTCTTCGACGGGCAGATTCATCACCTGGCTGTACAGCTTGATGTACTCGACTGCCGACTTTTCCCAGCTCAGATCTTCACCCATGGCCCGCCGCTGCAAAGCCTCCCACTGTGGCTTAAAGCGATAGGCTTCGGCAGCCCGCACCATCGAGGTAAAGAGGTCTAGCGCCTCGTAGCGGTCGAAGCAATAGCCAGTGCCTTTTTCATTGATTGGGTCATTGTGGCTAACCGTGTCCACCAGCCCGCCGGTGCGGCGCACAATCGGCACGCAGCCATAGCGCATCGCAATCATCTGACTAATCCCACAGGGCTCGAAGCGAGAGGGCATCAAAAAGGCATCGCAGCCCGCGTAGACCTTTCGCGACAGCGTATCGTTGTACATGATGTAGGCAGAAGCGCGGCCCGGATAGCGAGCGGCGAGTTCCCACAGTTGGTTTTCGTAGTAGCGATCGCCCGTCCCCAACACCACAAACTGCGCATCCGAATAAGCCAGAAAGCGATCCATTGTCTGCAAAATCAGGTCGATGCCCTTTTGCTCCACTAGCCGACTCACCAGCCCGATCAAAAACCCGTCTGGATTTTCAGTAAGTCCCATTTCTCTTTGCACCACGGCCTTATTCTTAATCCGCTTATCGAGCGTTTTGGCCGTAAAGGTATGCTCGATTTTTGTATCCGTCGCCGGGTTAAACGACTTCACATCAATGCCGTTGACAATGCCGCTCAGCTTCCCGCTAATGAACGACAGCAGCCCTTCCATCTGTTCACCATATTCAGGCGTTCGAATCTGCTCAGCGTAGGTTGGCGACACCGTGTTCACTTTGTCGGCATACTGCACCGCTGCTGCCATTGTGTTGTGGCCCTGCATAAACCACGGGCACCAGGCAATACGCTCTAGCTTCCAGCGCCACGGCCCCTGATAGGCCAGGTTGTGAATCGTAAAGACCGTGCCAATGTCAGAAGTCTCGTGCATCCATACCGGAATCATGCCCGTATGCCAGTCGTGGCAGTGAATGATATTAGGCTTCCAGTAGTTCCAGGCAAACTCAGCCGCGCCGTTGGCAAAAAAGGTAAAGCGCCAATCCTCATCATCGCCGCCGTAGATGATGCCGTTATCAAAACAAGGGTGACCAAAGAGATACAGCGGTACGTCGGTATCTGGCAACTTTGACTCGTACACGGCAAATGAATTGAACATTGCCTTGCCCCACCAGACTGGCTCACCCCGCAGCGGGAGCTTGTCGGCCATCAGGTTGTAATAGGGCATAAATACGCGTACATCGTGGCCCATTGCCCTTAAGACGGCGGGCAGACTGCCCACTACATCGCCCATGCCACCAGCTTTTGCAAGCGGCGCAGCCTCAGCCGCCACAAATAAAATTCGCATATTACGCCCTAAGTAAAATTCTATTTTTAATTCACTTCAAGTCTATAGCGATTTGCCCCGCGCTTTAGCCTGTCTGTGGAAGGGTTCGCTACATTTTTGCCAGTAGCCGGTTGGATAGGCGCAAGCGGATCTCTTATACGGCAAACGGCCTGACAGTGCAGACCGTTTGTTCATGCGTGGCGATCGCTCATTGGGTGACATCTGCGGGCGGCGCGGGGACTTCGCCGCTCCCCAAATCATCCAGAATAATCTCACGCTGACCGGGGATGTGCGTCTTCATATGGTTGTGCTGCTGCTCGTTCAGGCTTTTGAGCTGTCTAACAGCCGCATCGAAGGCATCGCGGATGATCGCTTCCAAGGGTGGATACTGGGTATTGTCATCGGGGCTTTTATCGACCACCACTTCCCGGTTCTCAGGCACGGTGATATCCAGACGGACTCGGTAGGGTGAGCCGCTTTCAGGATGATCGTGGACTTTTTCTATCGAAATTCGGCAGCTACTTATCTTGTCGTATACCTGCTCTAGCTTGGCAATTTTTTCGGTGAGCAGGCTTTCCAAAGCATCTGTCTTTTGGACATCTCGATAGGAAATTTGAGGAGAAATTCTCATAAATCTAGTTCAAGCTCTTTAATCAAACATCTCTCTCCTTTTAACCAAAAAACAACTGCCTAGCATCTATCAGAAGGGGCCTTCAGCCAGCTTCGGATCAATCGCCATAGAGAGATTTCAGTCTGGGAAATGGTGTTAAGAGCGATTTTGAGCGTTAATTTCGTCCAAAATCTCCTGCGCCCCTTGTCCGCGCAGGCGCTCTGCTAACTCAGTCCCCATTCTTTCAGCTTCCTGAGGTGAGCCAGTCACCACGTCTTGAATCAGCCGCTGACCGTCCAGGCTGGCAACGATGCCCGTGAGCGTCAGCGTATCGCCTTCGATCAGTGTGTTCACCCCAATCGGCACCTGACAGCCGCCTTCTAGTTCACGCAAGAAGGCGCGTTCTGCGTAGCAGCGCTGAGCGGTCGGTTCATGCTCTAGCACCTTCAGCAGAGAGAGAATCTCGCTGTCGCCAGTGCGGCATTCAATGCCCAGGGCTCCCTGGCCAACCGCATGGAGGGAAATGTCAGGAGGGAGAACTTGGTGAATGCGATCGCTCATTCCCAACCGATTTAGCCCTGCCGCTGCCAGCACAATGGCATCGTACTCACCGTCGTCGAGCTTGCGCAGTCGGGTATTCACATTGCCCCGAATGTCTTTGAACTTAAAATGCGGAAAGTGGTGACGCAACTGAGCCAAGCGCCTCAGGGAAGAAGTCCCAATCACCGCGCCCTCGGGCAGCGTATCGAGCTGCCTGTCCTTGTGCTGGCTATGTACCACCATGGCATCGGCTGGATCTTCGCGCTCGGTGACGCAGCCCAGCATCAGCCCGTCTGGCAAGTTGGTCGGCAGGTCTTTGAGTGAATGCACCGCGAAGTCAATATCGCCGCTGAGCATGTCGTCTTCTAGCTCTTGGGTGAAAAGACCCTTATCGCCAATTTTGGAGAGTGCCACGTCGAGAATTTTGTCCCCTTGAGTTTCCATCGTGGACACTTCGAAGGTGATATCGGGAAAAGCCCGGCTCAGCTCGGCCTGCACCCAGTGGGTTTGCACCAGGGCTAGCTGACTTTTGCGAGAACCGATCCGAACAGTACGAGTGGCAACGTTGGAAGACATACGAAGACGGGCATTTGCTATGGTGTTCTAGCTGAAAACAGCGCAAGAACACAAGCCTACCGCAATTAGAGCCTGCTTTGAAGCGGCCAAACCCTACCTGTGACCGGTTGTGTCCCTAACGCTGAGCGGAGGGACACGCCGCCGCAAGTGTTACAAAGCGCCTGAGATCATATAAAGTTCTGCAAATAACTGTGTATTCCCCGTTACGTAAAGCGTTTACTCCTGGCACGTTATCGAATGTGGTTTTGATGTTTGCCTTAGCAGGAGGGCTGGTGACTGCCGAGACGACGTC
>JBBQAC010000044.1:0-21728 GCA_038315915.1 Phormidesmidales cyanobacterium | reverse complement strand
CCTGCTGCCGAAAACTTCGGTAGTCCTTTCAATTGCTCGCTTACGATAGACTCTAATTGCATTCGGCGTAGTCCCTCGACGTCATTTCTTGTCTGACACTACGCCCTTTTTTCTATTCCCGCGCTTTTTTTCGTTCACCCGATTTTCCACAGCATTGTCTAGCGGCACCCTCAGATCGCTATCGCTTTAGTAAGCCCAGAAAATATGCAAAGATTTGAGCAGTCTTGCGGTGACCCTGATGGCCCAAAATCGTGAACCTTTTGCCAGCCTTGCGCTCTATCACCTGTTTAAGTGGTCGGTGGTGAGCCCGATGCTGCGCGGCTACCTGCGCGGTCGCATTCACGGCGCTAAGCAGGTGCCGATGACTGGGCCGATGATTGTCGTGGCGAACCATGCCAGCTATTTTGACCCGCCAGTGCTCGCTAGCTGCTTACAGCGGCCCGTGTCGTTTATGGCCAAAGAGTCACTGTTTGAGGTGCCGGTGTTAGCCCCGGCGATTCGGGCCTATGGCGCATATCCCGTGAAGCGCGGGTCGGCTGACCGGAGCGCCATTCGCGCTGCACTCAAGCAGCTAGAAAGCGGCTGGGCAGTAGGTATTTTTATGGAAGGGGTGCGCACGCCCGACGGTCGCATTTCCTCGCCTAAGCTAGGGGCCGCGCTGATTGCAGCTAAGGCTCAGGTACCGCTGCTGCCGGTAAGCCTGTGGGGGACAGAGAAAATCCTGAAAAAGGGGTCAGCTTGGCCCCGGCCCGTACCAGTCACGGTGCGCATTGGCCGCATCATCGCGCCGCCGCTGACCACTGGCAAAGCTGACTTGCAGGCGGCCACTCAGCGCTGTGCGGATGAAATTCATGCGATGCACGATCTGGGGCGCTAAAAGACGACTGATCAGAATAGTGATCGATTCAGACCGGACGATCAAAGGCCGACGTTACTTCAGCGCGGTAAAATGCTGTGTACGCAGGTCAATGTATTTAAAGATATCCATGTCAGAGGATTTACGCGCAGAGCTTAAAAGTATGGTCGGGCCGGTGCAGTGGGAATGGCTGAAGCCCCACGCTCAGAAGGATACGGTGATAGTGGTGAATCCTAACCTGGATTTGGTGACGGTCGGGACAGCGATCGCCACTGACAACACCCAGGCTGTAGAACGCTGGATCACCGAGCAGCTCATTGGCAAACCCGACGCAGAGCAGCTCTCGCTTTGGGGCAGTCAGGATCAGCGTTTTCTCTCGCTGATTGTGCAGCCCTATGTGCTGGTACAGGATACGTTAGCTTCCGACCCTCCTGGATAAGCGCACTATGCAAGGCCACCCGCTCTGGAACTATTTGAATACCTCCGCTCTGGTGAGGTATTTGTTGTTGTTTGCCTGTGGCTGGGCGGCAATTGAAGTCTTAGAATATTTTGAAATAGTTGTTGTCGTTTTTACCTGTTCGACGATTCTGGCCTTTTTACTGAGCCATCCTGTACGTTGGCTGAGCCGATTCGTTCCTCGTAATGTTGCAGCGATCGCAGTTTTCATCGTCGCCTTGGCTATCATCGGCGGGATGGTGGTCACCATTGGTCTGGTCATGATTTCTCAAGGCCAGCCGCTGATCGACAATATCACTGTTTTTCTAACATCGTTATCGCCCCGCGTAGAAGCGCTAGAGCAGTCTCTGCAACGTTGGAATCTTCAGATTGACTTGCAATCGATAGGGGTTCAGCTCCGCGAGCAAACCACTGGTCTCCTGGGGGCAGGGCTTGGGCTATTGCAGGCACTGCTGAGTAACTTTCTGCACGGTGTCTTGATCGCGGTAGTGACTTTTTTTATGTTGTTGGACGGCGATCGCCTCTGGAACTGGCTGATTAACGTAGTCCCACCAGCACAGCGCCATCGGGTGAGCGAAACTGTTCAAAAAAGCCTGCTCGGCTTTTTCTGGGGTCGACTTTTACTCTCTATCTTCTTCGGCGTGTCTACTTTTTTAGTCTTTCTTGTTCTCAAGATTCCCTATGCACTCACCCTGGCAGTAATTGCCGGATTGTTTGATCTAATTCCGGGCATCGGGGCTACGCTGGGTATCGGTTTAGTCATGCTGTTTTTACTGTCGCAAAGCCTTGGCTTGGCTGTACAGTCCGCGCTGGTATGTATCGTATTGCAGCAGATAGAAGAAAACCTGCTAATGCCACGTGTCATGCAGGACTCACTCAACATCAATCCGGTTATAATGTTTTTTGCGCTGGTCGTAGGTGCGCGGATTGCAGGCGTCCTGGGCATTTTTCTGGCGATCCCAATCGCTAGTATGATCATTAGCCTGCTAGAAATTGACGAAATGAGAGGCACAGCCGTCACTGCACCTCCTTCTAAATAAGCTCTTCTAAATAAGCTGACCCTATTTTACTTCTGCCCTAAGAGATATTTTCCGAAAGCAAATCTCGATTTGAAAGGTTTATATTATTAGTAGTTTCCAGTTCATTCAGAACTATTGATATCACGCATGAGCGCTCATACTGTAGGATGTTTAGACTATTAATTGGTTAATGTGAAAGCTATGGCAAAAAAATTCAAGGCAACTGAACTATTTCTCTCTTTGGGACTGATTGCTTCTTTGGGTACGGCCTGTGGTGGCCCCACGGACAGTGGTGACGCAGTCGAAGGCGATGGTAGCGAAACAATGGAACAGCCTGCGGAAGACGGCACGATGGAAGAGGGCGCAATGGAACAGCCTGCGGAAGAAGGTGCGATGGAAGAAGGCAGCAGCGAAGGTGGCGAAGGCGGCGAAGGCTAGGATCGCGTCCCTACCTAATATACAGACAGAACGGATGTTTTAAATGCAGTCTGTGCCTCAATGGGCAGACTGCATTATCTTGATGAGCGTTTGCTGCATTTCTGGGGTAGCCGAAACGATAATCTCCGAGCGGCGATAGTTCTCGCACTCAGAGAGGGGCGGTAGGGGACTGCCATCGTAGGTGGTCAGGCAGTAGCCCATTTCTTTGGCCATCCAGGCAAGTGCTGCGGTGTCAATAAACTGGGCTTTGGCCAAAATGACGCCAGCGACTTCTCCGGTGAGCAAGCCGTTAATCGGCGGAACGGGGATATCGCGTGAGTAATCTGTTTTTAGGCTGATGACAGGATAGTGCGATCGCACCTGCTCAGCAATGCCACTCAACGACCAGCCCAACACAACCTTGTTACCGGGATTGGTTATTTTCAAAGGCTTACACTGATCTAAGTCATCTTCCAGACTGCCGACGAAGGTACCCCGATCTCGCAGGCTGTAGTAGTAGCAACCATTGGCCGGACTCAGGGCGATCGCTGCCTCGAAGTTATCTGCATTCACCACCGTCAGCATAATCAAATAGTTGGGATGGCCATCCATGTAGTAGCGCGTGCCGTCAATGGGGTCGAGCGTGATCAGGTAGTCGCCCTGAGGGCCGAGATCGATGGCCCGAAAATATTTTGTGTTGTATGACTTCTCGTACTCTTCGCCATAAAACCGAGCGGTGGGAAACTTGGCCAGCAGCGTCACTTCTATAAAAGTTTGAATCGAGAGATCTGCGTCGGTCAGCGCATTCGCAAAGAAATGGTCGCCCTCAAACTTATCGGGGTGGCTAGCAATGCGTTGCTGAATTCGATCCGCGTAGGCACCAGCGACCTTCAAAAAGGGTAGGAGTGCGGTTAATATTTCTCTGGCAGTCTCTCTAGACGAAGATTTTTCAGACATGAAATAGCTCTACTGGCATCGGGCATCAGCGGTTGATCATCGGCTCCAACCCTAGCACTTGCCGTCACCTGGCGCAGCGCGCAGCAATACATCTTGCTCTCAGGGCAGGCGACTTGGGCAGAAGAATGTACTAAGCTGAGCTATAGCAGACTACCTAAATTTTCAACTTTTAGCCCTTTTGCCCATCGCCAACTCTGTGATTTCTACCAACCGCCGCGAACGCAAAAAATCAACTGTCAAGACGGCGGCGATTTTAGACGGCGCTATGCAGGAGTTTTTGGCAAATGGCTACGCCGCCACCAGTATGGATCGCGTCGCTGCTACAGCGGGCGTTTCCAAAGCGACCGTCTATGGCCATTTTCAAGATAAGGCCGGACTGTTTGCCGCGCTCGTTCAGCAGCTTGCCGAAAGCAAATTTCGCGCTGTCTTTGACCCGCGTGACGACAATGCGCTGCAAGGAGAGCCGCGAGCTGTCCTTAGCGATCTGGCCCGGAGAGTGCTCGATAATGCGGCTTGCGACCCGCAGTTTTGTGAGTTTATGCGGTTGATTGTCGGCGAGTCGGGACGGTTCCCTGAGCTGGCCAAGCCCTATATTCAAAACGTTGCTAAGCCTTTGCTCGATGGGCTCACGCGCTACTTAAGTTCATGCAGTGAATTGCAACTGGTCGATCCCGCCGCGACCGCCCGGACGTTTGCGGGTACGCTGATTTATTTTGTGATTTTGCAGCGGGTGCTCGGCGGCGAGGAATGGATGCCGATGGAGGGCGATCGCATCATCACCACCCTGGTCGATCTGATTGTGCCCCCGATGAATTAACGCCTTTGCTGAGTGAGTGATCGCCTGTGATAGAGTCTCCTCGATTGCATATCCGCTTGGGCCAGCCGAACGATATTCCCGCTGTCTTGAGCTACTATCGCCAGAATCGAGCACACTTAGCGCCTTTTGAGCCGCTCAAAACGCCAGAATTTTATACGCTCGAATACTGGCAAGAAGCACTATTGCAGCGATCGCTCGATACCCAGGCAGACCGATCGCTCAAGCTTTTTTTGTTCCTCAAAACGCCCCTACAGCCATTAATTGGCAGTCTAAACTTTAGCAACTTTACTCGGGGCGTGTTTCAAAACTGCACGGTCGGTTACAGCCTCGCAGAAACCTATCAGGGTCAGGGCTACATGAGCGAAGCCTTGCGGGCTGGTATCGACTACGTGTTTTTACAGCGTCACCTGCATCGTATTGAGGCCAACTATCTTCCTTGCAATCAGCGCAGCGGCAACCTGCTCAAGCGACTGGGCTTCACGATCAATGGCTACGCGCCTGACTATCTCTATATCGCAGGTCGCTGGCAAGATCACATTCTTACCAGCCTGGTCAATCCAACAAGTGATTTTGGGTAGATCTATAGTAAAGCGCTGCTTTTGGCAATTACTAGAGAAACCAACTATCGTATGGGTGTTTTAACCAGTCTTTTGCAAAATTGGCCGGTGGATAGTCTGCCTCGTCTCGCCTGGGATGGGCTGATAGCGCTTGGGGCAACTGCTACCTGCGTGGCTTATCGGTCAGCATCGTCTCAGCGAATAAGGCAAAGTGAGTCGCTCACCGCAGCGCAGCAGGTCGCCACCAGGCAATCAGCGGCAGACGGGCTGTCAGCGCTGCCGCTGTCGCTCTTTCAACAGGCGATCGCTCATTCTGCCAACGGTCTGATTATTTGCAGCGCGCAGCAGCCAGAGATTCCGATTGTGTACGCTAGCCCTAGCTTTGAGGAGCTTACAGGCTATAGCGCCGCAGAAGCACTGGGTAAAAGCTGCTGTTTCCTGGAGGAGAGTAGCAGCCAGCAGGAAAGGCTGAAGGATATTCGCCAGACGGTAGGCACTGGCACCCGTCATAAGCTGCTGTTACAGAGCTATCGCAAAGATGGCAGCGCTTTTTGGCATGAGGTGACTTTCTCAGCGCTGGTCGATGCTGAAAAGAAGATTACTCACTATGTCGGCACTCACGTTAACATATCGCACTATTTGGAGACTTTTCAGGCACTGCAAGAGAGCGAGTTACGCTACCGCCGTCTGTACGAAGAAACACCCGCCATGCTCCATTCGGTAGACAGACAAGGGCGGATTGTCAGCATCAGCCACTATTGGCTAGAAAAACTAGGCTACCAGCAGGGCGAAGTTATCGGCCAGATGCTGTCGGCATTTTTGGCCGACGAGTTCAAGCCCAAGATCGAACAGATGCTCTTGGCGCTCAGTGCCGATACCGTCTATCGCGATCAGCCCTGCCAGCTCATCAAAAAGAACGGCGATCGCATGGACGTACTGCTTTCCACGATTGCTGACTGCGATCAGATTAGCTGCTCTGGCAGATCTCTGGGCGTTCTGGTCGATATTACTGACCGCGAAAGAGAGAAAGAAAAGGTGCGGCGCAGTGAGGCTTTACTGCGGGCGATCAACAACTTGCTGCCGACCGGCATTTTTGTGATGGACTGCCGCACCAACGAAACCCTCTTTATCAACTCAGAGTTTTACCGCATCTGGCAGTTAGAGCATTTACAAACAGCAGTTGTCAAGGGTCAGATCGACGGCGAACAGCTACTGAGTGAATGTCTGAGCAGCATTGATGTGGGAGCGTTTGTCAGCGCTTCTACTGCTCAGGATTTTAGCGCTGGCAACAAAATTGTTGAAGATGAGGTGCCTCTGCTCGACGGTCGCACGCTCAGGCGCATTTATGGGCCGATTCAAGAGAATCATTCGACCTTTGCCTACCTGTATGTTTTTGAAGATATTACTGAGCGTAAGCAAGCGGTTCAGAAGTTAGCCGCTGCCACTGCCACTGCCGAAACTGCCAATCAGTCTAAAAGCGACTTCTTGGCCAATATGAGTCACGAGCTGCGATCGCCCCTCAACGCCATTTTAGGCTTCACCCACATTCTCAAAGAATCTGCTCTTAGCGCCGATCAAAAAGAGAAGTTAGAGATTATTTACAACAGCGGTGAACATCTACTGGCGCTAATTAACGACATTCTTGATATTTCCAAAATCGAAGCCGGACATGTCACTTTGAGCGAAAGTGAGTTTGATCTGTATCGCCTGCTCGACGAACTTCAGCAAATGTTTTACAGCGCGGCCAGTGCCAAGGGATTGCAGATTAAGGTGAAGCGATCGCCCGATTTGCCTCGGATTATTTATAGCGATCGCCTCAAGCTCAGACAGATCATCATCAACCTGCTCAGCAACGCCCTCAAGTTTTCTGATACCGGCACCGTTACACTGACAGCCGGAAAATCCCCTGCGCAGAAACTTACCTTTGCAGTCACCGATACCGGATTTGGCATCGCCCCCGACGACCAGGCCCGCCTATTTGACGCTTTTGTCCAAACCGAGTCGGGTCTCAATGCGCATGAAGGCACCGGGCTTGGATTGGCCATCTCGCGTGAATACGTTCATTTGCTCGGCGGCAAGCTAGGAGTCACATCAGCCATTGGCAAAGGCTCCACCTTCTCATTTGAGATTTCAGCGACGCTGGTAGAAACAACCCTCTCCCTGAATGAATCCTATCAGAGCCCTGCGGCGGGCCGCGTCATCGGGCTGGCGCTAAACCAGCCGACTTGCAGAATCCTGGTCGTCGATGATGTCGATCTCAACCGCAAGCTGCTCACCTATCTGCTGACTAACGCGGGCTTTGAAGTCCAAGAAGCGATCAACGGAAAAGATGCCATAGCCCAGTGGCAAACCTGGCGGCCCCATCTCATTTGGATGGATCTGCGCATGTCAGCAATGAGTGGAGAGGAAGCCACCCAAGCAATTAAATCGCTCGATGTGGAGAACCAAACTCGAATCATTGCCCTGACTGCCAGCGTTTTTGACAACGATAGAGCCACCGCCCTGGCCAGTGGCTGTGACGACTTTGTTAGCAAGCCTGTTCGCGCCACTGAGGTTTTCGAGAAAATAGCGCAGCATCTCAACGTTCGCTATCGGTATGCCGAAGCTATATTCGAAACGCCTGAGGAACCAATCACGCCAGCCCTGTTGGCTCAGGCTTCCAGCGAGTGGAAACATGCGCTCATGCAGGCCACACTCGACCTTGATGATGAGGCCATCTTAGCGCTGGTGGCGCAGCTACCCCCTGAGCAGTTCCCCCTGGCTCAATCAGTTGAGAAATGCGTCAAAAACTTGGCTTACAAAAACCTCCTAAAAATCATTCAGGAAGCCGAAGCCGTTATGCCATGATTCTCACCGCCGATCTTTACCTGTAGCAACAAAGACAGAAAGGCGTCGTAGTCAGCAATCGGCTTGTAGCAAAGACAGTCGGCCATCGCATCGCGAAGCAAAAGCGTCCGATCCGCGTCCATCGCATGGGCCGTCAGCAGCACAATCGGCAAGTGAGCGGTCTCGGACTGTAGCTTCAGCAGACGAGATAGGTCGATACCGCTGACCTCCTCACCCTGCCAAAACGTCCCCGGCAAGTTGATATCCATGATCACCAAATCGACCATTCCGGCCTCACAGAGCTTAAAAACGTCCGCCGCCTTGTGGGTAAGCCTGACACGATGACTTCCCAGCTTTTCTAACAGTCTAGCCGTCCCCCGACCGAGTAAATAATCATCTTCAACCAGCAAGATATTCACAGGCGACACACCTCAGCAGCCAACGTAAATGAGCGAATAAGTTAATCAATAGGGGATAAAAATGGATATTAATAGAAGGGCAAGTCAGTCAGTTCTGTCGAAAGGCCCCTTTGCTATCGCATCTTATCTAATAGACTGCCCATCTCTTATGTATCAACGACTATTGATAGCTGCTGTGATGTATTCAAAGGTGTACTCAGTAATACCGAACCGGGCACTATAAAGGGGCAGATCAGTTCCGTTATGGGCATTGAAGGTTATGGAAGACACCTCACAGCGCGATCGCCTCAAAATATTAGTCGTCGACGATCTCTTGGAAAATCTGCGACTGCTGGCTACTTTGCTGATGGAGGCGGGTTATGACGTGCGGCGATCGCCCGACGGCAACCTGGCGCTGCACAATGTGCCCCGCTTTCAGCCCGACCTGATCCTGCTCGACATCATGATGCCGGACATGGACGGCTACGAAGTCTGCCGCCGACTCAAGGCCGACCCGAAAACCCAAGACATCCCCGTCATTTTTCTCAGCGCCCTCGACCTCACCTTCGATAAAGTCAAAGCCTTCGAGGTTGGCGCAGTCGACTACATTCACAAACCTTTTCACCCCGCCGAGGTGATGGCCCGCGTTAAGAACCAGCTAAAAGTGCGCCAGCAGGCTTTACAACTACAGGCCCAGCAGGCCATTATCGCGACCCAGCAGCAGCAGTTAGAAGCGGCCATTCAATCGCGTCAGGCAGCTGAAGCCAAATGCGAGCAGCTCATCGCAAGGGTTGCGGTACTGTAGCCCTACCGCACCATAACTCACTACCGCTAGTATCTGCCGTCTTTCTGCGCTACTTTCTAGGAGCCGACTTGTGGTTTCTGGGGTTGCATCAGCCTGAAGAAGATGAGATTAGTCAAAAGAATAGAGAAAACTTTTGAAACGGTTATTTGGAATTTTCGATTCTTCGTTTTGCTGCCGGTTATTTTTGGTCTGCTGGGCGCTATCCGGTTTTTTATGATTGGAACCTTTGACATTTGGGCTGGGCTCAGACTTAAGTTCGACATGACCGATCCTGAAGGCGAAGTCACAAACCAGATTGTCTCTTATGTAATTGGGGGAATTGACTACTATTTGATTGGCATTGTCCTGCTGATTTTTAGCTATGGCATCTATGAGCTTTTTATCTCTAAAATCGATATCCGCTTTGAAGACGATACGAATATTCTTCAAAGTGAGACTTTAGAGGAACTAAAAGGCAAGCTGGTGCAGGTGATTGTGGTGGCCTTAATCGTCAGCTTGTTCAAAAAAATGTTGGGGATCGAGATTTCTAGCGCTAGCGATTTTGTGTATGTTGCGCTGACTATTTTTCTGATTTCTGTCAGCAGCTACTTACTACAGCTTCACCAAAAGCCAACCCACCGCACGCGCTCAGGCGAGAAAGACGCGGCGAGCGAGCGATAGAGGCATGGTTCACCGTCAGGCTACGCTTCGAGTACAGTGGTCAAGCCTTCCTCATCCACGATAGGGCCGACCATATCACCTAAAATTTTGACCAGACCAGACATCGAACCTGGGAAAGTACGTCGTTTTGACCGAGATTCCGCCGATTGCTCAAGCCGGGTATCGTGTTAGGCTCAAGAGCAGTTTTGTCCTTTGAAGTGAGCATTTTTGCTGCTGCCATGCTGCTGATTCCTTCTGTCACTACTGTCAGCGCCCTCGTCGTTGGGGCAACTGGGGGCATCGGTTTAGAATTTGTCAGGCAGCTTTTGCAAGATAGCCGCGTTACACACCTATTTGCGACCTATCGAACAGCGCAGACCGCCACTGCCCTGTTTGAGATGGCTCAGCAGCAGCCTGAGCGGGTGCACTGCATTCAGATGGATATCAGCGAAGAAGCGCAGATTGAGCAAGGAATAGCGGAAGTTCGGCAGCTTACGGATCGCCTGCACATTGTTGTTAACTGCGTGGGATTGTTGCACAGCGACCAGCAGCAGCCCGAAAAAGCGCTCCGCCAGATCAATGCCGACAATCTGCTGAGATACTTTCAGGTCAATAGCATTGGCCCAGCGCTATTGGCAAAGCACCTGCTACCCCTGCTCCAGCACAAAGAACCCAGCCTGTTTGCCACTATCTCCGCCAAAATTGGCAGCATCGGCGACAATCGCTTAGGCGGCTGGTACGGCTACCGCGCCTCGAAAGCCGCTCTCAACATGTTTTTAAAGACCGCCGCGATTGAATACAGCCGCCGTAGCCCTCACACGATAATTGTAATGCTGCACCCAGGTACCACCGATACCCAGCTCTCTCAGCCTTTTCAGCGAGGCGTACCGCCCGAAAAACTTTTTTCTCCAGAGCGTACTGTTAGTCAACTCATAGATGTTCTTTCAGGTGTCACTCCGTCTGATAGCGGTGAATTTTTCTCTTGGGACGGTAGCCGGTTGCCCTGGTAAAGGAATGGCGTTAGGTCGAGACTAGCTTCTGGGCTTTGCGAGCGAGTCGCTGCCATCTGTTCAGGGCGGGCGGCATATAGTCGATAGACGGGCCTGTCAGATCAGGCTGACTGTCTTCTTTTAAATAGCGATAGTATAAAAACAAATCGCGGTACGGAAACAGAATGTTTTCTCCAGCGCAGACTTGTTTGAAAAACTGCGAGCCCACACCGATATAATGCAGGTAAATCAGCCGCTGCTGCTGGTCGTACAGGATATGATTTCTCTCTTCAAAGTGGGGAGAAGTAACGCAGCAGCCCGTGCGCTGTTCGGAGGGCAGAGTTCTCGATAGGTTGATTGCCTTGAGTCCCGACTTCATTACCATGTAGTTCAGAATGGACTGATCGGGGCCATTGGCATAGAGAATATCGGCGTCGCCTGCCCGCAAGCTGCTGAGCAAATCGGCTAGCATTTGGTCAGTGAAGATGCCTTTTTTGGAGGCGTAGAGTCCGGCGCAAAAGATTTCGGTTGCGAGGCGATCGCTCCCAAACACCTTGCTCAGCCGATTAGAAGTTACATCGTATACGTGAGTAAGATCTTTGTACTGAAAGTCATAAGTAACAAAGTCAGCCTCATCCAAGCTATCGAACAACAGATCGAACGAATCCATCGCCAGAATGTCAGCATCTAAATAAATAAACCGGTCAAACGGCCCGTCAAAGCAACAGAACCGGCGGTGCATTCCCATCCGACTCACGCCGGTTACGCCGCGCTCAGCCCAGCGGTCAAAAGCAGTCGGATGAGCCTGCCAGATTTGGGTAGCGAAGGTTTCCCACTTGGTCAGCAGGGCTTCGTCGTCAAACCACTGCACCTGGGGGTAGGGCTGGGTGGCGGCGCGCGCCTGCTGAGTGTCGTCGTTATAAGGGACAATGCAAATGAGCATGTCAGCCCCGATATTTTGCTCAATGCTGTTAATAAGCGCAATCAGCTGATCGAGTACGACGTCGTTAGCCAAGATATACAGGCCGTCTACTGGGCCGTTTGGGCTATTTGCTGTGCCGTTTACCATGCCGTCTGCATCCTCATCCGAAGGGACTTTAGCGCCGAATACTCTTGCAGGATACAGCGCCTGACAGGTAAGCACCCGTCAGCTTTACCCATTGTTCACACGTAAGTCGTAGAAATTGCCAGAACTTTGTCAGGTTTCACGATGTTTGGATGATGCCTTAAAGCAGAGATAACGGCCTTACTCAGCCCGGAAATTCGCTGGCGGCTTCTGTACCGGAGCCCGGTCAGGTATTGGAGCTGTTCGGGAGCGTGATCGCTCTGGTCTTCCTCAAACGGAGGTCGCAGGCCGCTCGCTAACGGGAAACCTAAGCTGTAGACCAGATTGAAGGACATACAGCGATGGATAAGCAATCTCAGTGGATTGGCTGGCGGTGGGGATTGGGCGGTTTGGCGGCGATCGCCCTGGTCACAATCCCGCTCTCTGCGCCAGCGACCCAGGCTGCCCAGCCCTGTACCTACCGCTGCGGCTCTAACCAAATTCGCTTTATGCCCGGTCAGCCTATCAGCATTCAGTTTATCAACCGCACTCAGGAGCGGATTAACCTGGAGCGGGTGCTCGGTATTGACCTGTATTGGCTGCGACCCCAGACAGAATTTGAGATTAAAACTGTGGTTGGCGCAGATGCCGACATGTCGCTGGTGTTTTGGAACGAGCAAAACCGGGCGATTAAGGCAGTCCTGCATCGGCCAGCGGCGGGCACTTTGCAGATCGAATTTTTGCCGAGTGGGACGGATAGCGATCGCGCTGTCCATGTCTCTAACGATGGTCGGGTGTTGGTGTACTAAGTTCAATTGATACAGACTGGTTGATTCAGACTGGTTGATTTAACCGGGCTTCCACTATTATTAGATCAAATGATCTACAGTCGGCCCTGCTGAGGTTTTCCACAGATTCCAGAGGGCTGGCTGTGCTCTATCTGCTCAATTCGGGGGGCATTGCCCCACTCGGGCAACAGTAAGGTAGAGTGAACGCGCTTGATCTAACGATTACCTGACGTGCCCGAACAGCCCATCCCCCCTGCCAAACTCGATAGTGCCGCCGAGCAGCGCCCGCCCGTTACACCGCCCGTTACACAGCGGCAGGTGCCCCCTCAGCGCTGGCAAATTTTCCCCGCACAAAAAAATCAGGCCAAGCAAATTGCCGAGGCCACTGCCCTTTCCCCGTTGCTGGCTCAGGTACTGATCAACCGGGGCATTTACACAGCCGAGCAAGCCTGGGAATTTTTAGATCCAGAAACGCTGCTGCTGCCCTCTCCTTTAGATGAGTTTCCTGACCTCAACTTGAGCTTAGATCTGCTGGTAGAGGCGATTGACGCGCAGCAGAAGATCCTGATCTGCGGTGACTATGACGCCGATGGGATGACCAGTACGGCTTTGCTGCTGCGATCGCTCCGCTACCTCGGCGCTCAGGTCGACTACGCCATCCCTAGCCGCATGGACGAAGGCTACGGCATCAACCAGCGCATTGTCGAAGACTTTCACGCCATTGGCGGATCGATCATCCTCACTGTAGATAATGGCATCGCCGCCTACGGCCCGGTGGCTAGAGCCCGAGAGCTGGGCCTCACCGTCATCCTGACCGATCATCACGAAGTCCCCGAGCAGGTTCCCCCGGCCAACGCCATCCTCAACCCCAAGCTGATCCGCGAAGCCTCTCCTTACCGGGGCGTTGCAGGCGTCGGGGTCGCCTACATTCTGGCCGTGTGCCTGGCCCAGCGCATGGATCAAATGCAGGATCTGACGGCGACGTTGATGGCGCTGTTTACCCTGGGCACGATTGCGGACCTGGCTCCACTGACAGGGGTTAACCGGCGCTGGGTCAAGCGCGGACTGAAGCTGCTGCCGAAATCGCGCATTCCTGGTGTGCAGGCGCTGATCGAAGTGGCCGGACTGAGCGAAGAAAATGCCCTGAAGCCGGAGGCCATCGGCTTTCGCTTAGGGCCGAGAATTAACGCTGTTGGGCGCATTGCCGATCCGCAAATTGTGATTGACCTGCTCACGACGGACGATGTGGGCGTCGCTTTGCAGCGGGCGATGCAGTGCGAGGAGACCAACCAACTGCGCCGCCAGATGTGTGAAATCATCGAAGCGCAGGCGGTGGAATGGTGCGAAGACCAGCAGGATCAAGGACTGCTCGACCTGCAAAAGGAACGGGTGCTGGTGATCGTGCAGCCTGAGTGGCATCATGGCGTAATCGGCATCGTGGCTTCGCGGCTAGTGGAGCGCTACGGCGTGCCCGTTTTCATCGGCACTTATGAAGACAAAGCCCAAAAGGAGATTAGGGGATCGGCCCGCAGCATTCCAGAATTCAACGTGTTTGAAGCGCTGCAATTTTGTGATGATCTGCTCGATAAGTACGGGGGGCATCGCGCGGCTGGGGGCTTTTCGTTTCAGGCGAATAAGCTGCGGCAGGTGAAGTCACGCCTGAGTAATTTTGCCTGTCAGCGGCTTCAATCCGATCATCTAAAACCGTTAGTCACTGCCGATGTGCAGGCACAGCTTGCCGAGATCGATCTGGGACTGTTTACTCAGATCGACAAAATTCATCCCTGTGGCATCGAAAATCCAGACCCGGTGTTTTGGACGGCGAATGTCACTGTAGTAGAGCAAAAGACGATTGGTAAAACGAACAGCCACCTGAAGCTGACAATTGCGCATACGCCACCGGGCGGAGGGAAACCGACGGTGATGAAAGCGATCGCCTGGCGATGGGGCGATTATTATCCTTTGCCCAGAGCGTTGGATATTGCCTACAAGCTGCGGCTGAATGAATGGCAGGGGCAGCGCACCGTTGAGCTGGAGCTGGTGGGGGTAAGGCCGGTGAAACCCAGCAGGTTTGAGGAAGCAGGGATTCGGCCCTGGTCGGTTCAGGAGCCGGGACAGGAGACAGGAGAGCAGGAGAAGGCAGAGACAGGTGCTTACAGGCTGGGAGCTGAGTCCGTTGTGAATGGATTGGGCCAGTCTGACGAGGCAATTTCTGCGCCGGATGCGGCGGCAGCAGCGGCGATCGCGGCAAAAGAAATTGCGCTGAATCTACAGCGGCAAATTGATGAAAAAGCGGCAGTAGCTAGCCCGATTTCGTTTAAGGTCGAGACCAAGGCTAAGCGATCGCAGACCTATTCAGCCGCGAGTGCGCAGGCGGCTGAAACTAGGACGGTCGAAGCTGAGCCACCGCTGCCTCATTTGCCAGCGTCTGCTGTCAGCGAGCCTCAGTCAACCAGGGATGCCACCCTCTCCCTACATGTGGAGTTTTACTACAGTAAACGGCGCTACCGAGGCATGTTGGAGGCGGTCAGCGGGGGTGACACTGTCACGGCGGAGGGTCAGCAGCTCACCATTGAAAATCCGGAGGGTCATTTGCTGGTGGTGCAGATGAGCCAACATCAGGGCTTTTTGTACTTGCCAGAGGCTGCCCCTCAACCGGTCGATATTGCCGATATTAAGTACTTCAACCTGATTCGAGCCGGGCTTAATGCCTTAGAAGTAAAGAAAAAAACTCAGCTAATTATCAAAAAAGATGAGCTGCTGGCCGAAAAAGACGGGCTCTTAGCCGAAAAAGATGGGCAAATTCTCACGATGAAGGCTCAAATTGAGCTGTTAGAGGAGAAAATCAATCAGCTTTCCGCTGAGCAGCAGCGCCAGTTTGCCGACCTCAAAACCGAGCTACAGGCGCAAGAAGACAGCATTCAGGGGCAAGAAGCCCATATCGAACAGCTTCAAATTCAAGTCAGCCCTGTGCCGCTGCCGAATGCAACAGATCTCAAGCAGCAGGTTCGCGCGGCTGTAGGCGACAGCGTTTGGTTTTGTCTGCAAGCAGCCAGTCAGAAGGACTTACAGACTGCTTACAACACCTATCAGATGCTTCATACCGATGATCCGGATGCCCATATTGCTGACTACTCAGAAGCCGGTATCCGCCTCAGCTTCGCCGTCGAGCGAGAAATCCTGACGCCTTTTTTCAACGACCTCTATGACTTTTTGCTGAGCCAGGGGACAACCGAAGTAGGTGGGGTGCGGTTGGGGCCAGCAGGTAAGTACACACTGGACATGATGCCACCGCTATTGGCCGACCAGTGGCGATCTTTTCAGGCAGGACAGCTAGCGCAGCCAGTTAACTCGTCAGCGCTGGGGCGATTCCCTGGGAAGGCTACGCCATCGCCTTCTCAAGACAGTATCAAAATGGTCAAAGTAAAAGCTCAAGAGCAAGTATCGGGAAGCGATCGCGCCTTGATCGCTCAGTTTTTTGACCAGTGGGAGCACCCGATGGCCACCTGCTTCCAAGCAAAAGGCCGGCAGGCCGCTTCCAGCATCGATCAAATCAGTAAGCTGCGCAACATTGCGGCTCACGCCGAAAGCTTTCTCTACTGCTGGCAGTATGAACTACTGCATCAGCTGGTGGCTGGTAGAGCGGGTAAAGGCGGTCTGCTAAGACAGATCTTTTCGTAAGTAGCCTGATTTCCTGAGTATCTTTAGCAGTCTTTAACGAGATGCTCACCGTTTCTTTCGCCGCGAGACAATACAGTCAGGCTCAGCATCATAGCCTACTTATCCACAACTGGCTGAAGCTGGGGAAAAAATGCTCACTCAGACCGTACAGTTCCGTTGTGGCCTGACACAAAGTATCGGCAGAGCCCTAAAGCGCTCTGAAATCAGGGCTTTAGCACTTAAAGCCAGCATTCCTTCGACCTTTGATCAAATCCTGGCTTGGCCGCAGATTCCCCCTACTCTCGCATTTCCGTCCTGGTTTTCCACAGGGTTTTCCACAGCTTGGTGATGATTGTGAGTGAGAAATATAGCACGAAGCGGACGATTCCAGCAGTGATCTGCCCAGCGATAAATGGACAGCAGGCGCAACCTTTGAAGTAGATGATCCTGCACTTTTGGTATCAAGGCGTTACAGTTTCAAATTGGCTGGAATACTATAGTAATATTTATTAGCGATTGCAGATCAGCACTGGTCTTTTTTCCCGATTGCTAAAGAAGCCTATGTACAGTGAGAGTAAGAGCAGATACGGTATTTTGAGGTATCGCCAGGCCCTGGCGACTTACGATCAGGCATTGGCGGCCAGAGCCGATGCCTATGAGCTTTGGCATGAGCGCGGCAGGGTATTGGCTCATTTGAACTGTTTAGACGAGGCTGTGGCTAGCTTCGAGCGCTCAATTGCACTCAGTTCGCTTTCTGCTAAGGTGCGGGTTAGTCTGGGCCGAGTGCTCATGTACCAGGGAAAAAACGAAGCGGCCCTTGAGCAGTTCGAGCAGGCGCTAAAGCTGTCTCCCAAGACGGCTTCGATCTGGGTCTGTAAGGGCTTTGCGCTCAGTCGGTTAGGACGCTGCGAGGCGGCACTAGGCTGCTTCGACCGGGCGATTGAGATTGCACCTAAGCTGAACGATGCGTGGCATCATCGCGGCCTCACGCTGATGAAAATGCGACGCTATCAGGACGGGCACGACAATTTCAGGATGGCGCTGAAGTATCAAGCGTATGACCATAAGGGCTGGCTGAGTTTGGGCTGGGCGCTGGAGAAACTCGGGGACTATGCGCTCGCGATTGAGGCTTACAACAAGTCGCTTTCAATTGAGCCTGACCAGTCTTTTGCTTTTTATCAGCAGGCTCGCTGCTACGCCCTGATGGAAGATCCCCATTCGGCTATAGAGCATTTGAGGCGGGCGATCGCCTTACATCCAGAGCACTACATGCAGCGGGCGCTAGCAGACCCCGCTTTAAAAGGACTGCAAACTCACGCATCATTGGTCGCAGCGCCAGCGACCACGCACTGACTAAGGGGCGCTGTTGCGCGCTGATCGTCGGGCAATTTTCCGGGCTAGGATAGCGCCGCAGAGCACAATGGCAAGGTAAGGGCTGTAGGCAAGCAGCCATAGGCCGATCTGCAACAGGTCTGTAGTGAAGGCACCGACCGAGTGAGTCGCGCTCTTCCAAGCGTTTGTCAGTTGGGCGGCGGCGGCGGGCTGATCGGGGGCTGAGGCGATCGCACTCTGCATACTCAAGCGGACAGTGGAATAGCTCACCTGGGTTTGCAAGCTTTTTTGCTGGGCGGCCATTTGCTCAATGCTTTGCCGGACGTTGCTCAGCTCACGTGAGACTTCGAGCACGTCGGCAATATCGCCAGAGCGTTCCATGAGCTGCTTGAGGGCTTCTTCTGACTTGCGCGCGTTGCTCAGCCTTGCCTGCAAGTCGACAAGCTGATTGGAGACATCTTCGGTGGTGAGGGTGCGGCTCAACACGGTGCCGATTTCACTGAGGTCGTCCAGGGTGGCGTCGAGCTGTTCGGCAGGAACGCGGAGTTCGGCGGTGAGGGTGCGCTGGTGATCGCCAGAATCACTCAAAGACAACAAGTCTCCTTGCTGCGCCTGAATAATGTCTCTTACCTGCTCAAAGCCTTTATCGACAGATGCTATGCGAAGCGAGAGGTCGGCCCGCTTAATCAGTTGTGGGCGTTGAGCAGCGCGGGTGCTTGCGGGCAGTTCTCCCAAGCTTTGGGCAACCTCGCCTCGCGATTGGTTGGCACCAGCCTCTGCCGTTGGCGCTTCCATCGCCGCTTCGGGCGCTGCCATATCCTGAGAAGAAGGCACTGAACCGCAGCCTGTAAGAATAGCCACAGCGAATGCTGAACTGGTAAAGAGTGAAAGCCAGGAAGGTTTCATAATATTTCCGGTGGGTGATGATCGGCAATGTCTCAGTACTGTCAGTGTGGCAATTGGTTGGGCCAAGCATTGCCCCGTTTCAAAAACTGAAACTTGATAAGCTCATCATCACCGCCTTTTGTCGCAGTTTCGCAACCGGTCAGATGACCGTTTTGTAATGTTTGGCAGCTAAATAACCTGTTCACTTTCCCTGTCAAACAGATGAAAGCGAGTGAGGTCGAACTGAAGATCTAGCGTTTCACCAGCGGTAATTTTGGCCCGGGGATCTACGCGAGCGATGAATTCGGTGTCGTTAGGCAGCTTAAAGTAGACAATCTCTTCGTGGCCCATTAGTTCTACAACTGTCGCCGTGGCGGTTACCTTGACAGGCTCAATCCCAGGAGGAACGTATTGAGGATGGTAGATACCTTCGGGGCGAATACCGAAGATCACCGGGCGACCGATAAATTCGCGGTAGCGCTCCTGCCGGTCAGCCGGAACCGGGACGTTCAGACCGCCGTCGGTTTTGATCATCGGAACGCCATTTTGCTCAATGAGCTGAGCCTCGAAGAAGTTCATCGAAGGGCTACCGAGAAAGCCTGCTACAAAAATGTTGTTGGGATACTCATACACGTTTTGAGGTGTGTCAATTTGTTGCAGAATGCCTTTGTTCATCACCGCAATGCGAGAGCCCATCGTCATCGCTTCGGCCTGGTCGTGAGTGACATAGACGAAGGTGGTGCCGACTTTTTTGTGGAGCTGGCTGAGTTCGGCGCGGGCCTGGACGCGCAGCTTGGCATCGAGGTTAGAAAGAGGTTCGTCCATCAGGAAGACGGCGGGCGATCGCACAATTGCCCTTCCCAACGCTACCCGCTGCCGCTGCCCGCCCGAAAGCTGCTTAGGCTTGCGATCCAGTAGCTGTTCAATACCGAGCTGCTTAGCCGCATCCTCTACCCGCTTTCTAGTTTCTTTTTTGGAAACGCCTTTGAGATCCAGGCTAAAGCCCATATTGTCTGCCACGCTCATGTGCGGATACAGCGCGTAGGACTGAAAGACCATGGCGATATCGCGGTCTTTGGGCGTGACATTATTCACCCGCTGGTCGTCGATGTAAATGCTGCCGCTGCTGATATCTTCTAGCCCTGCGAGCATTCGCAGTGAGGTGGTTTTCCCGCAGCCGGAGGGGCCGACCAGCACTAAGAATTCTTTGTCTGCCAGTTCAATGTTGAGATCTTTGACGGCGACATAACCGTTCTCATATTGCTTGGTAACTTTTTCAAAAACAACGCTAGCCATAATGATTGCAGAGTTAGGGTGAATAGTCAGAAGAGATTACGAGTTAGCCTTTAACAGAGCCTGCCAGCAACCCGCGCACAAAGTAGCGCTGCAAGGCGAAAAATACCGCCATCGGCACCAGCATCGAGATAAACGCGCCCGCCGTGAGCAAATACCAGTCCTGACCGCGATCGCCCACAATATTTCGCAGCACCAGCGTCACCGGGGCCACGTCCTGGTTACCGCCCAGGTACACCAGCGCCACCAGCAGGTCGTTCCACACCCAGAGAAATTGGAAGACGGCAAAGGACGCGATCGCTGGCATACTCAACGGCACAATCACGCGGGTAAACGTTTTCAAATGCGATGCCCCATCGACCGCTGCCGCCTCAATCAGGTCGCGCGGCAAAGAGCCGATATAGTTGCGCAGCAGATACACTCCCAAGGGCAAGCCGTAAGCGCTGTGGGCTAGCCATACCGCCAGGTAAGTACCCGAAATACCCAACGCAGTGTAGGCCCGCAGAATCGGAATCAGAGTCATTTGCAGCGGCACCACCAGCAGCGCCACAGTGACAATGAAAATCGTCTGCCGACCGGGAAACTCCATCCAGGCAAGCGCGTAGGCAGAGAAGGTGGCGATCGCAATCGGAATCACCGTCGCCGGTACCGAAATCACCAGGCTATTGATAAACGCCTGCCCCATGCCCTGGTCAAACAGCACAGTGCTGTAGTTTTCGAGCGTAAATTGAGTGAACTCAAACGGGTTGACAAACACCGTCCACCAGCCGCTGTTGACCAGGTCGTCGGGCGGACGAAAGGAGCTGATTAGCAGGCCAAAAGTGGGCAGCGTCCAGAGAATCGAGATCGCTATCACCGCCACATGCACTGGCGCTTTGGCCATCATGCGCTCAAACTTGGACTGTTCTTTGCGCTTAGCCACATAGTTGGGCGGCGGGGACTGGGGCGCGGGGGGTTGAGGTTGAGCGACGCTCATCGGTTAAGCTCCTGTTGGCGAAAGCGGCGAATGTTGGCCACCATCACGGGGATGACGGCGAGTAAAAGAATGACGGCGATCGCGCTGCCCCGTCCATAATTGCGAAAGTTAAACATTTCTCGAATCATCCGGCTGGCAATCACATCGGTTTGCAAATTGCCGCCAGTCATCACAAAGACAATATCAAACACCTTCAGCACCAGCACCACCACCGTAGTCGCGACCACCATCACCGTCGGCATAATCATCGGCACAATAATTCGCCGAAAAATTTGCACTTCACCCGCCCCATCTACTCGGGCCGCTTCAATCACATCGTCGGGCACACCCTTTACCGCCGAGGATAGCAGCACCATACAAAAGCCCGTTTGCAGCCAGATCATAATTGCAATCAGCGCAAAATTATTGATCCCCCGGTTCACCAGCCAGCCGACCGGCTCGAAGCCCAGAGACACTACTATTGCGTTCAGCACCCCAATTTGGTCAGTCCCAATCGGGCGATAGGCGTAAATAAAGCGCCAGATAATGCTGGCACCCACAAATGAAATCGCCATCGGTAGAAAGATCAGCGATTTGGCCAGCGGCTCGTACTTCACCCGGTCGATCAAAACAGCGATAATCAGCCCCAGCCCGACGCTGATACCGGTCACCAGCACCAGCCACAGCAGGTTGTTGCGAAAGGTAATCAGCATGTCGGGCGCAGTGAAGGCAAAAATGTAGTTCTTCAGCCCAACAAATTCATCAGTACTGCTGCCAAAAAAGCTCAGGTAAAAGGTGCGCAGGGCCGGAATCACCAGATAAGCTGTCAGCAGCAGCGTCGCTGGCCCCACGTATATCCAGGGCAGCACCTTTGGCCGCAGTCGCAGCGGCAGCGTTTTTTCGACGAGAATGTTGAGCCCATAAAAGATGGCAATGACGCCACCGGAGCCGAGGGCGATCGCCAGCAGCGCCTTCAAAATCAGCGATAGGTTGTTGTTATCCATAGCTCGGCCAGACTTAAAGAATTAGACGTA
>JBBQAC010000098.1:0-14279 GCA_038315915.1 Phormidesmidales cyanobacterium | reverse complement strand
TTCAGGAATCACCCTGAACCGCTTTGCCTTTTATCAGTGGCGAGAGGTGAGCCTATTGCACCGCTTGCTCTCACCCCTGCGAAGCTGGCGGCAGGGAAGCTGGCTGCTGGCCTGGGGAGATAGCATTGCCTGGGTATTTGTCGCCATTACGCTGGCCTTAGCACCCTACGTATCGACTGCGCTCATTGGCTGGCTGCTGCTGGCCTCGGCATTTCTGTGGGTGCTGCTGACGGTGAGCGATCGCGCAGAAGGCTGGCTAACCCCGCTGCATGTCGTCGTCATGCTCTACTGGAGTGCCATGTTAATAGCGACCGCCCTGTCGCCGGTCAAGGCGCAGGCGCTTTCTGGACTGATTAAGCTGACGCTAAATATTATCCTGTTCATGCTGACCGCTCGCATTTTGCGGATCGAAACGCTGCGCTCAAAGCTGGTTTTGGTGTATTTGTCCACGGCGATGGTGGTGGCGGTATATGGCCTGCGGCAGTGGTTTTTTGGCGCAGAAGCGCTGGCGACCTGGGTCGATCCAGAGTCCAATATGGCTGGGGCGACGCGGGTGTACAGCTACCTGAAAAATCCTAACCTGCTGGCGGCCTACCTGATGCCAGCAGTGAGCTTCAGTGCCATGGCGATATTTGCCTGGCCAAAGTGGCTCCCCAAAATTCTTGCTGTAGTCGCGTATCTGACTACCAGCGCTTGCCTGATCCTGACGCTGAGTCGGGGCGGTTGGCTCGGCTGGTTAGTGCTTTCGTTTGTGATGATTGTACTGCTGGTGTTCTGGTGGAATCCGCGCTTTTCGAGCTTTTGGCGGCGATGGGCGCTGCCTTTGCTGCTGGGCGGAACAGCCGTGGTTGTGGTCGGGAGCGTGCTGCTGTTGCCGCCAATTCGAGAGCGGGTCGTCAGCATGGTCGACCTGCGCGGTGACAGCAGCAACAATTTTCGCCTGAATGTGTACGAAGCCGTTTTTAGAATGATTCGGGCCAGACCGCTGACGGGCATTGGGCCAGGAAATGAAGCCTTTAACAAGATTTATCCGCTGTACCAAAATCCGCGCTATACGGCCCTGAGTGCCTACTCAATTTATTTTGAAACAGCAGTTGAAGCGGGCATTCTGGGCGTTTTGTCTTTTGGCTGGATGCTGATCGTGGCGTTTCAGCAGGGCTGGGCGCAGTTGGGGCGGCTGAGAGTAGTGGCAGCGCAGACGCTGGTGACTGAGGGCTACTGGCTGATTGGGGCGATCGCTGCGATCGCCGGTCTCCTCACTCAGGGCGCTTTCGACACGGTCTGGTATCGCCCGCAGATCAGCACGCTCTGGTGGGTGCTGCTGGGAATGATCGCCAGCTTTTATGTCGATGCGCGGCAGAAGTATCAGAAAACAGTAGACAGAAATCAGACAGTGGACGTCAATGAGTCAGGCTATTAAGGCTTTGCCTGAAGCGGCGGTAGGGCTCACGGAAGCAACTTCGGTAGCGATCGCCCAGCAAATCCAATGGGCAGACGTAAAGCTGCCTTTTGCGACGGTGGCGACCAGCTATGTGCGCCAGGGAGAGGGCGTCCCCATCCTGCTGCTACATGGGTTCGACAGTTCGCTGCTGGAGTTTCGGCGACTGGTGCCACTACTGGCGCAGCACGCTCAGGTATGGGCGATGGATTTGCTGGGGTTTGGGTTCTGCGATCGCACTGCTACCCAAAAAGTAAATCCGCAGGCAATTTCTCAGCACCTCTTGAGCTTTTGCCAGCAGGTAATCGCTCAGCCGGTCGTCCTGGTCGGCGCTTCTATGGGTGGCGGGGTAGCGATAGATTTCGCCGTGAGTCATCCAGAATGGGTGGAGCGGCTAGTCCTGATCGATGCCGTTGGCTTTGCTACTGGGGGAGCGATTGGCAAAGTGATGTTTTCACCGCTCGACAAATGGGCGACCAACTTTTTGCGCAATCCCACCGTGCGCCGCAAGATTAGCGAAAAAGCTTACTATGACCGCGCTCTGGTAACAGCCGATGCCGAACTTTGTGCCTCGCTGCATTTGCTTATGCCCGACTGGCAAGCCGCGCTGATCGCCTTTACCAAAAGCGGCGGCTACAACTTTTTATCGAAAAGAATCTTGCAAATAAACCGGCCCACCCTGGTGCTGTGGGGCAGGCAAGACCAAATTTTGGGCGTTAAGGATGCGGCCCGCTTTCAACAGGAAATTCCTGACTGTGAGCTGATCTGGATCGAACAGTGCGGCCATGTGCCCCACCTGGAAAAGCCCAAAGAAACGGCTGACTACATGGCTCGGTTTCTTTCGCTAGGATAGAAACCGGAACCCATGGATGAACAAAATGCGGTATTGGAGCCTCATCGGAGTCGGTTTATTGCTAGCCAGTTGTCAGGTTGTAGCCCCAGAAGCGGAAACACCCGGCCAAAGCCAGGTAGAGCAAACCCAACTAGCTCAGCCGGTCGCTCAAGCCGCAACCCCAGCCAGCGCTCAAGTCCCTACCGAAACGCTCAACCCAGACCCGATTACGCTCTCTTTAAATGACTTGCCAGCGCCCTACGCCTCACAGAGTGCAAGTCAATCCCCCAATGTGATTGCACCGCCTGCGAATGCGACGCTACAGGTGCCCGAGGGCTTTACTGTAAACATTTTCGCTGAGGGGCTGGACAATCCTCGCTGGCTAGCGCTCACCCCGGCTGGCGATGTGCTGGTTACTGAGACCCGGCAAAACCGCATTCAGCGTCTGACCGATGCCGACGGTGACGGCGTAGCCGAAAGCAAAACCACCTTTGCCACCGCCCAAAACGGCCTGAATATTCCGTTTGGGATGGCTTTCGGCGATGGGGCTTTCTTCTTAGGGAATACCGATGAGGTGGTGCGCTTTCCCTACGTGGTTGGTCAAATGGCTTTGACTGGTAAGGGCGATCGCATTGCCGAACTGCCGGGCGGCGGCTACAACCAGCACTGGACACGTAACGTCGTTGTTTCCCCACTAGGAGACCAGCTATATGTCTCCATCGGCTCCCGCTCGAATGCCAGCGAAGAAGCACTACCCCGCGCCTCTGTACAAACCATGGAGCTAGATGGCAGCAACGTTCAAACTTTTGCAAGCGGCCTGCGCAACCCGGTGGGGCTCGACTTTCATCCGCGCACAGGCGAGCTATACGCTACGGTCAACGAGCGCGACGGGCTGGGTGATGACTTGGTGCCCGACTATATGACGCGGGTGCAATCGGGCGAGTTTTTTGGCTGGCCCTACGCCTATCTCTCACCTGAAAATTTAGACCCCCGGCAGGTCGTCAATGGCAGCAGCAAAGCGCCCGATTTGGCTGGGCAAACAAAAATGCCTGATGTCTTGTTTCAGGCGCATTCTGCGGCCCTGGGACTGCAATTTTACGACGGCATCACCTTTCCAGAGCGCTACCAGAACGGCGCGTTTGTGGCTTTTCGCGGCTCCTGGAATCGCAGTGCAGGCACCGGCTATAAGGTTGTTTTTGTGCCGTTCGATGGGGAGGGGAGACCTGCCGGTGGCTATGAAGACTTTTTGACCGGCTTTTTGACCGATCCCAGCGGGCCTACTACCTGGGGCAGGCCAGTGGGTTTGCTGGTGATGCCAGATGGCTCGCTCCTGGTTACCGAAGAAGCAAATGGCAGAATTTACCGGATTCAGTATGAAGGATAGTGTGGTTACTTTAACTTAAGCGTCTGATTGCTGGTCATACTGAGAGCATGGAGTATATTGGCCTCGGTAGCAGGGTGCTGTGGCGATCGCGGACAATGACAACCCTCTTTCTGACAGGAGCAAGCTCTAATGATTCGCAGTTCTTCAAATCAGCCGATGGGAGTTGGTGAAATCCTCAGCACCGGCTGGCGGCTTTATCTCTCTAACTTCACCCAGTATCTGCTGATCGCGTTTGTCGCTACGCTCTGGTCGCTCGCCCCAACAGCGCTTAACCTACTGATAAATCTTGGCCCGCTCTACCTGGACAAGCCGCTTTCACCGGGTCTGGCTATTTTGTTGCTGCTCGTCCTGTTAGCGTTTTCTATTTTCTGTGCGGCTCAGTCTCTGGCGCATTTTGCCGGTATTTCTCGTCTGGCCTACCAGTCGTTGAGCGGGATTACAGAGACCCCGAGTGTTGCGTTGCGGTTCACTCACTCCCGCAAATTCTCTTTTTTAGGCGCGACATTATTGCAGAGCTTGGTGGTGTTTTTTGCAGCGATCGCCCTGGGGCTATTGCTGGGTATTTTCGCCGGACTTGCGGCTACGTTAGCAGGCTTCAACATCGAAAATTCCAACGGCACCATTCTCTTTGGGCTGCTGGCTATAGTGGGTGTAGTGACTTTTCTCTTAGCCTACCTGTATGTTGTGGCGCGTCTTATGCTGATAGAACAGCCCATTGCCATAGAACCGTCTTCCGGCGCATTCGATGCAGTATCTCGTTCGTGGCAGCTTACGAAACGCCACGTGGGACAGGCTATGCTTGTTGCTTTCCTGCTATTTCTCATAGTGTTTTCTATTTTCCTCGTCGTGTTTGGCACCGTCGCCGGTACGATGCTTGGCAATGCCTTTGAAGTGCTATTAGCACCGAATGTAGATCCACAAGAGGCACTGTCTATTCTCTTGCCGTTTTACATCACCCTAGCAATAACAGGGATAGCCATCAGCGTCCTGATTTTACCTTTATTCAAAACTACGTTTACAGTGCTTTACTTTGACCTGCGGAATCGCTTCGAGCGCCGCGCTTTTCGAGACAACTTGGAGGCTGACTCCGCTACTGACCTGTAGGGTTTAATCGGTGAGGCTCTGGCTAGGCTTCAAAAATAGCCAGCTCACAAAAAAGAAAGCAGCGGTAGACAGTTGAACAATGTCTATCGCGGAGAGATAGCCGTCCATCAGTGCCGCTAGCGTCCGAGCTGAAATGCCAAACAGCCAGGAGAGCGTCCCCACTGACCAAATGCCATTTTTCAACATCAACAAAAATTCATGAGTACCGGGAGGAAGCATAAGATCTCGCAGGCTGACTGGTGCCCGCTTCTAAGCGGCTGTGCATTAAGTGGCTTCAATGTAACGACTTGTTAATACTTCGACCTCTGTCTATAGGTAGGCATCAAAAAGCCCTATACAGTCTTACCGTTGATTGAGTTGTGTCTACTGAAATTCGTCACATCGCATAAGTCAGCGGATGGCTGCATTTGATGCCAGTGTAGTGCTACAGCTAGCTCAGCGGAACGGCTAATATTTTTCGTCACCAAAAAATCCGCCGAAATGAGTATCAGGTCTACTCCTTTCAAGCGATTTCTTAAAGGTCATAATTTGCAATAATGGTACGTAGCGACTGCTGTGAAACAACCAGCAGTGAGCTGTCACTTTATAATTTAGATATCTATTATTTTATAACGGTTTACAGCGAATCGACAGCTGACCTTCAGTGACAGCCATTCATCAACAGTATGAAAGCCGCAATAGCAATATTTGCAGGGTATAACTTTGCTTTGTTGCCTGACCACCCGTCTCAAAATTTTTCATGAAAAACACTTCCCAGTCCTCTAACCTAGTCAGGAGCTATCTAAAGAATATTGGTCGTATCCCTTTACTGACCCACGAGCAAGAGATCACATTGGGTAAGAAAGTTAAAGCCTATGTGGAACTTGAAGAGGTCAAGTCAGATCTTGTAGAGACCACGGGCGATACGCCGACCTTTGCAGCCTGGGCCGAAAATGCAGGTCTTTCCATTCAGGAACTAAAGCAAGCCTTAGATGCCGGTAAGCGAGCTAGAGCCAAAATGGTCAGGTCTAACTTGCGCTTGGTAGTATCCGTTGCTAAAAAGTACACCGGGTACAGCCTGGAAATGATGGATCTTATTCAAGAGGGCACAATCGGTCTGCACCGGGGTGTAGAAAAGTTTGATCCTGGGAAAGGGTATCGGTTTTCCACTTACGCTTACTGGTGGATTCGTCAGGCAATTACGCGCTCTATTAGCAACAATAGTCGGGTCATTCGCTTGCCCATTCACATCGGTGACAAGCTGAGAAAAATGCGTAAAACTCAGCGCAAGCTGTCTCAATCTTTGGGCCGTCCTGCCAGGGTCTCCGAAGTGGCAAATGAGATGTCTCTTTCGGTCGAAAAGCTGAGAGAACTTCAAGAACAGGGCAGACGCCCGCTCTCGCTAGATATGCGAGTTGGCACCGAGCAAAACACAGAGCTAGGTGACCTGCTAGAAGACGAGGGTATTTCGCCAGAAGACTATGCCACTCAAAGCTTGTTGAAAAGCGATCTGAGGAAACTTTTGCTAACGCTTTCGGAGCAGCAAAGAGAGGTGATCGTGATGCGGTTTGGGCTCAATACTGGCAGCAAAATGACGCTCAATCAGATCGGTAATCGCATGGAAATTAGCAGAGAGCGAGTTCGCCAAGTTGAGCGGTCTGCGCTGAGAAAGCTGCGTCAGCGAGGGGCGGCAATGAAAGAGTACGCCGTAGTCAGCTAAAGTCTGACAGCGAGACGTTACGGAGAAATCGAACAAAGGGTTGTAGGGGTGTTTAAACGTCCTTACAACCTTTTGTTTTTGGCGGTTCAACCCATCGCACGCAGGGCAACTGTGCTAAGCTCAGGGCTTTCTTTCTCGCTGCCCCCAATGTCAATATCCGTTCATACCTCTGTGAAGGCCCAGGTCACCCTCCTGACAATTTGTCAGGCCCTGGCAATGACGACCAATACTGTTCTCATTACCACGGCTGCTCTCGTCGGCTATGCCCTTGCCGCAGACAAAGCCCTTGCTACGGTTCCTTTGGCGATGAGACAGATTGCCACCATGTCTGCGACGATTCCCGCTTCACTGCTGATGCAGCGCATTGGTCGGCGCGGTGGATTTTTGATCGGTACGGTACTGGGCATGTCCGGCGCTAGTCTCAGTATCTACAGCCTCACGATTGCCAATTTTTGGCTATTTGCTGCCGCGATGTTTTGTCTCGGGCTCGCGAATAGCTTTGTTGGGTACTACCGCTTTGCCGCTGCTGATGTCGCCGATGAGTCCTTTCGCCCGCAAGCAATTTCGTGGGTGATTGCCGGGGGTATTGTTGCCGCTGTCTTAGGCCCGTGGTTGGCGACTGGTTCTAGGAACTGGTTTGACAGTGAGCTTTATATTGGGGCGTTTGTCACGGTGTTGGCCCTACAGCTTCTCTCTATGTTTTTTCTGCTGTTTTTGAAGATTCCGCTGCCGGTAAAGAGCAAAGTTAAGGCAGTTTTGCGTCCGCTCGCTGTGATTGTTCGCCAGCCTAAGTTCTTCGTGGCCACGCTGGGCAGCGCAGTGAGCTATGGGGTTATGGCCTTTGTGATGACGGCCACGCCTTTGGCAATGTCAGCGCAGAATCACAGCTTTCCGGAAGCGGCGGCGGTGATTCAGTGGCATGTTTTTGGGATGTTTGGGCCTGCGCTTTTTACCGGCTGGCTGATCCGGCGCTTGGGTGTAATCAGCGTCATCACCGCCGGGGCTTTGCTGAACCTGGGCTGTATGGGGCTGAACTTGCTAGGTACCAGCTTTTGGCACTTTGCGATCGCCCTTTTCCTCCTGGGCCTTGGCTGGAACTTCATGTACGTTGGCTCTACAGCGCTCCTGACCGAAACCTACACTCCTCCTGAAAAAGCCAAAGTCCAGGCCATCCATGACTTTACCGTTTTTAGCCTGGTCGCGCTGACCACCTTTTTCTCGGGCCGGGTTTTCTATCGGTTCGACTGGGAAATGCTCAACCAAATGAGCTGGCCGCTGGTGCTAGTGACACTTGCTGTCGTCCTGTGGCTAAGTCAAAAAGCGAGAGCAGCGTGAACTATTTAAGCAGTTTTGGGCCTGTCATGGCCTGGATACGGGTAGGGCGCAGCGCGATCGCCGTCAGCTCTATGTCGCGATAACCAGGGCTTAAGACGAGCTTCACCTATTTGCCGGTGGAAGCGCCAAAATAGAGGTCTGCCGCGCCCTCGACCTGAGCAGCAGCCAAAAATTGAACAGAAATACGCGGGTCTTTATGATGAATATCGTGATGGATAGTTGCCTGAATAACAGTTTTGCCAAAAATCTGTTCGCCTGAGGCAATGAGTCCTGCGGGTAGCGACAGAGGAAAGGTACCATAGTTGCCCTGATGGTGATGAACCATTCGAAAAAAGGCAATATCGCCGCAGCCATACACCAACCGCAGACACAGCCAAAACCACAAAAACGTAGTGCCGCCCAACCAGACCAGAGCCGCTAATATCAGCAGCTTGATCCCACAATCTACAGCCAACTGCTGACTCACTCCGTAGCGGGCCAGCCAGCGCAAGGTGCTTTGCTCAGGCGCGCTGAAGGCGTTGAAAACCGTCTGCAACCAGCTCCCCCGAATGTGATAGGCATCTGGATCAGTTTCAGTTGTAGGAGCGGCATGGTGGGCGAAGTGCAGAGTGCGAATTTGGCTATAGCTGAGAGAGATAATTGACAGTGGCACCGGGCTCACTCCCATGAGGCGGATAAAGGGATGAACCTGGTGCTCACTGTGAATGTGCAAAAGCTCATGAAAGTTGATCATCCATCGGGGCAGCGCCAATAAAACGGCGAGAAATAGAGACCCAAGAATAACCGGGCGGGCAACCTCACCTGCAGGTAATAGGAGAAGAGGAACGCCTTCTCTCAGATACCAGGCTGCGAGCCCGCAAGACGATATCAATATGATGGCGCTGACGATACAGACATGGGTATAGCCCAGAGCGTCCTGCTCGGTTGCCTGATACTGGGTAGACCCGGAAGATAGCGCTTGCATGGTGGGTGTCTTGAGGGGTACTGCTGATTAGTGTACTCTTTGATCATAGGGGCCATGTGCCCGGAGCTACTGGCTCGTCTGTTAGCATTAGGTACGTGACCTATCGTCGGATGTTGATCGCAATGGGTTCCTGACTGAGTTCCTGATGGACGCTGATACCGATTTGAATGGCTTCGTTGAGTAAGCGGCCATACTCGCTGGCGTCGTCGCTCACCTGTAGCAGTTGCAATGTGGCCAAATTGCGCTCAATGCTGGAGAACATTTCGGCGCGTCGGGCCATAAACTGCTGGTGCTTGCGCATGATTCGCTCGGTCATCAGCCCGCAGATCAGGCTTTCTCGCGTGAGGTGTAGGGCTTCTATCACCTCCTGTCGGTTTTCTAAATTCAGGCGGCTGGTTTTGGTCGCACCGAGTTCTTCTAAGATTTCGACGGCGGCGACCATGTCATTGAACCGGTCAATTTCGTCGAGCAAATGGCTGAGCACCCGCAAGCGTTTGCCTTCTTGCCAGCGGTAGATTGTCCAGGCGGCAGATAGGGCGATCGCGCCTACCCCGCCCAGCGGCAGCCACCGCCCCACCGTCTGCACATTGTCGCCGCTAATTGTCCTGGCCAGCAGCAGCGTCACTGGCATACAAAATACCAGCGCCACGCCCACCGTCAGCAGTTGCTCCCCCAACCAGGCCAGCCGCCGCTGCGGTAAAAAAGCGGTTTGCCGGTAGGCCCAGCCCATCGTCACCTCACTGATATCGAGCCCGGTGATTTTGTCTAACTCGCGCTGGCTGATTCTTAAGCCGTCTAAGTTGGCTAACCCGTCGTTCATATCTTTAGATCTAGTAGAAGCCCAGCATGGAGCCGATAGAGCGAACCACCTGAGCGTAAAAATTGCCGTCAATTTCGGGTCTAAAAATTTGAAAAGGCTCGCCTTCCGCGCCGAAAAAGGGCCGTAAAGTCCAGCCGAGCTGCGAGCCGACTAAGCCGTATAAAACCACCCAGCCTTGCAGCAATCGGCGTCGCAGTTTTTGTTCAATGGCTTCTGCTCCGACCATGTCACGCATTCCTTTGTAAAAAAGTCGAACCCCGACAGCGCCGGTAATGCCCATCACCAGCACATTCAACAGCAAAAAGAAATTGTAGCCCTTAACTGAGATAAAGAAGAACAGAACAACCGGGGCAAAGCTGAACAGTAAGACGCTGATTACGGCCACCGAGGTCAGCGCCATTGTGACGTATTGCTTAAAGCTCAGCTTGGAGCCGAATAAGATATCAAAAAAGTAGAGCGTTGGTAAGCAAATAATCAGCGTAATCAAGTACAGGGCCGGCAGCTTAATCGCCGAGGAGATAACTTGTAAGCCGCCGCTGTAAGCGCCGATAATGGCACCGTATACCGAAAAGAAAAAGCTGCTGGCGACTAAGAGCGAGGCAATTTTGGTTTCTAGCTTGGTGGCGCTGCGGACTTCGTCTAAAAACTTGCGGCGATCGCGCAGCAGTCGAATAAGCACTGAAAAATGGTTCATGGGTTCTCTCAACGTTCCTAACTCAAGTTTCCCAAAAAGGGCGGTGGGTATTGACAGATGCGCCGCTGTTTAGCTGGCTACAGCCGGGAGCGATCGCATTCCGTAAAGCCTGCCCGAAACGATTTCTCCTCTGTCTCCTACGCGCTAAGCTAAGGCCAGGGGAATTCGCTGGGACGATTCATGACAATTTCAAACAGCCCGCTCAAGCTAGATACTGGCCTCTCGACAGACGCCGCTCCGACTGCCGATGATGCCGGGTTCGACGCGCTACAGCCGCCCAAGCAATCCCTGGTAGATGCCTGCGTTCACTGTGGTTTTTGCCTACCCACCTGCCCAAGCTACCGGGTGATCGGCAAAGAAAACGATTCCCCGCGCGGTCGCATCTATCTTATGGATGCGATTAACAAAGGCGAAGCGCCACTCTCCCCCGCCTCTGTAGAACACTTCGATACCTGTCTGGGCTGTCTGGCCTGCACCACCGCCTGCCCATCTGGCGTTCAGTACGACCAGCTCATTGCCAGCGTCCGCCCACAAATTCAGCGCAATCATGTGCGATCGCTCCCCCAAAAAGCGCTGCGCCAGCTCATTTTCTCCCTATTCCCCTATCCAGATCGCATCCGCCTGCTGCTGACGCCTTTGGCCCTATACCAAAAGCTGGGTTTATCGGCACTGGTGCAATCGAGCGGACTGCTCAAGCGCTTTGCGCCTAATTTGGCAGCGATGGAAAGCCTGTTGCCGCCAGTGACCGCAAGCTGCTTTAGCGACAACCTGCCTGAGCTTATCCCTGCGCAGGGCGAAAAGTGCTATCGGGTTGGAATGATTCTCGGCTGCGTGCAGCGGGTCTTTTTTACCGGGGTGAATGAGGCAACGGCGCGGGTACTCAGCGCTAATGGCTGTGAGATTGTGGTGCCCAGGTCGCAGGGGTGCTGCTCGGCACTGCCCGCGCATCAGGGAGAGACGGCCCAGGCTGAGGCGCTCGCTCGTCAGATGATCGACAGCTTCAAAGGCACTGAGGTTGACTATGTGATCATCAACGCGGCGGGCTGCGGCCATACGCTGAAGGAATACGGCCATATATTGGCGGATGACCCCGACTATGCTGAGCCCGCTAAAGCCTTTGCCGCCAAAGTTCGCGACGTGCAAGAATTTCTCTCTGAAGTGGGCCTCACAACCGAATTGCAGCCTTTACAAGACGAGCCGCTAATCACCGTGTATCAAGACGCCTGCCACCTCCTTCACGGCCAAAAAATCAGCCGCCAGCCCCGCGAGATTCTTCAGCAAATTCCGGGTATAACCCTGCGTGAACCGCTAGACGCCGCGCTCTGTTGCGGCAGCGCGGGTGTGTACAACATGCTCCAGCCGCAGATTGCAGAAGAACTTGGGAAAATGAAGGCGACCAGCCTACTGAATACGGGAGCAACGCTGATTGCATCCTCTAATCCAGGTTGTTCTTTACAGATAAAACAGGCTCTAGAGAAAAAAGGAGAAACTGTCTTACTCAAGCACCCAATGCAGCTATTAGACATGTCTATCAGAGGCGAAAAGCTGTCACTAAGCCTTCGGTAGCCTCAAAGCTGTATTCTGTGTTTTGAGCGCTGCCCAGATCCCAAAGATTTAACTTTTTTCAAAAGTGCGTTTCAACGAGGCTGACTTGAGAGGAGTCACTGAGGCTCGGTCTCATAGAGCGTATTTCAAGAATGCCGGTCTGAGGAGTGTTACTTAGGAAAAACATTCTGCAAGTTGCGATACCCGCTAACTACCCGTAAAATCTTGACATCGTTTGCAGAGACGCAATAGAAGACGATGTAATCCATTAGCAAAAGACCTCGCAAACCAGGTCTTATTCTGTCGTAGGATTTTCCGAGGTAAGGGAAACGTGCAATGTGTTGGCATTTCTGACTGAACGCTTGCACAAAGCGGTCACCTGCATCGATGCTTTTTTTTAAGAAATAGTCAGAAATTTCTTCCAGGTCTTGGCTCGCTGGAACTGTGATACGGAGAACCCTCATGCCGAGGCAGATCTAGCCGCTTCTACCTTGCTGCGCAATCGAGTCAGCACATCATCCGCTTCCAGAATGCTCCCCTGTTCTGCGGCCCTCACGCCTTCTTCAATCTTCAGTCGCGTTTGTTCTACCCAAGCCAAATACTCTGGGAATTCTGCTGAATTCTGCTGCGTTACTTCATCAGCAAGCAATACAAGGGCTGTGTCAATAGCCTCCTCTAAGGAGGCATATCTACCCTGCTGAGAGAGCAATTCAAGGGCTTTACTTTGCTGCGAACTGAGAGTGATTTGCATTTTCTCAGGAAAATCAGGGTATGGGTTTTAGATCTGTTGACAATCATTATAGTTGCACTGAGCCGCAGCAGAGCAGGCTATGCCGGAATTGACAAAGACGATATTTCTGTCAGCAGATTGCTCAGATGCTTTTGAAATGCTTCCAATCCACCTTTTTCATCCCAATGTTTGTGGAATTGGGGCATTTTACCGTCGGTGGATAAGTCATGGGCAGCACCATCTGCTACGACATAGTCGAAGCCAAAGAATTCTCGTTGGTGCGGTAATCTAGACCAGTCGAAACCTTTGAGCGGCATCCATAGCACTTTCGCAACTCTGTAAATTCCCCACTCACTAGGGGCATTTTTTTCATATACATCAGAATCAAGGAACTCGATTAAATGGGTAACAGTTGCATTTTGGAGTAGAAGCATTAATTCGCCTTTATGAGGCTTCTCAGCATTGGCCTTGTCCTCACGATTTCGCCAGTTAAGACAAAATATCTTGGCTTCCCGAATTGGCATGTCAACATATTCATAAGCCCAATTTCGATCATTATTCTGAGGCTTTATACGATTTAGGGACTGAGAAGCTACAGATAGAATAGACGCATAGCAATGAGGTTATGCGTCATGAGCGGCGTCAGTAAAATAGAAATCCGCGAGAGCAGCGAGGCGCTGTTAGCGCTGATGAAGCAGCAGAAAAAGCTGTCGATGCGCGAGCGGGTGCAGGCTTTGTATCTCTTGAAGAGCAAGGAAGCTGACTCGATTGCCCATATTGGTCGAATCCTCGGGCACAACCGCGTTACCGTTCAACGGTGGCTGAGTGAGTATAAGCAAAGCGGCCTCAAGGGTTTGCTTGCCCCTAAAGCCCATGGTGGTCGCCAAGCGACTATCCCCCCTTGGGCACAAACTAAACTCAAGAAGCGCTTGCAGCAACCACGAGGATTTGCTAGCTATGGCGCAATTGTTGACTGGTTCGCGAGCGAGTGTGCTGTCCAGGTGCGTTACTGGGTGGTCTACGACTTGGTGCATAAGCGTTGGGGCGCGAAGCTCAAACGCCCCAGGCCAAACCATCAAAAGCAAGATACTCAGGCAGTCGATGAGTTTCCTCATAAACTGATGTCCCAGTTGAGGAAAGCCGTCCGAGTCGCCCCTGACCTACAGCTTCGCTATTGGGTAGAAGACGAGAGTCGCTTCGGCCTCAAGCCCATTCGCCGTCGTCTGATTACGGCTCGCGGCGTTGCACCGATTGCGCTTGAGTGCTGGCGCTTCGAATGGCTTTGGCTTTACGGTCTAGTTGAACCGCTTACAGGTGACTCATTCTTCTGGGAGTTCTCATGCCTCGACAACGTTTGCTTTGGCTATGTCCTGGCTAGGTTTGCTGAGGCGTACCCCGACGATATGCACATCATTCAGCTCGACCGTAGTGCAGTGCATACGACCCCAAAGCTGACTATTCCAGAGAATGTGGCCTTCTGCTTTCAGCCTGCTTATAGCCCTGAACTCAATCCAATTGAGCAACTCTGGTCAAAGTTGAAAGGTAAGCTGGCTAATCGCCAGTGGTCGAACTTCGATGAACTGAAGCGATCGCTTGCCCATCAACTGCGGTATCTCAGTCCAGCAAGCTTGCGCTCATTGATGCAGCGTAATAGCCTCATCAACGCATTCGATTATGCTGAGCTGCGCCCTAAGCAGCTTATCTATCCGTAGCTTCTCAAAGACAAAACCGTAT
>JBBQAC010000022.1:0-29291 GCA_038315915.1 Phormidesmidales cyanobacterium | reverse complement strand
ACCGGGTTAACTGCAAACACAGAGCCCAAAATTTCATCCTTTGACCAGAAGCCAGCGAAGGGGGGTAAGCCCGAAATCGCCAGCGTACCGATTAAAAAAGTAATCGAGGTGATCGGCATGTACTTTCGCAAGCCACCCATCAGCCGCATATCCTGCGCCAGGGCAGGATCGTGGCCAACCACTTCTTCCATCCCATGAATGACCGATCCCGATCCCAAGAACAGCATCGCCTTGAAATAGGCATGAGTCATCAGGTGAAACAGGCCAGCGGTGTAAGCGCCTACACCCATCGCCATCACCATGTAGCCCAACTGCGACATGGTCGAAAAGGCTAGCCCTTTCTTAATATCGTTTTGAGTGATGGCAATCGATGCACCCAGGAAGGCGGTGATTGTTCCTGTCCAGGCGATGATGCTCATCACCGTCGGAATATTCTCAAATACCGGGTACATACGGGCAATGAGAAATACCCCAGCCGCGACCATCGTAGCTGCGTGAATTAGCGCCGAGATTGGCGTCGGGCCTTCCATCGCGTCTGGCAACCAAACGTGTAGCGGGAACTGAGCCGACTTCGCTACCGGCCCCATAAAGACTAAGCCTGCAAAAAGTGCAGCCAAACCGCCCGAAACGACGCCTGTACTGACCAATTCACTGAGGCGATCGCCCATCAGCTCAAACTCAAAGGTGCCTGTGGCCCAGAACAAACCCAGTATCCCAAGCAGTAAGCCAAAGTCACCGACGCGGTTGGTCACAAACGCCTTTTGGCAGGCATCTGCTGCACCATCGCGGTCATACCAGTAACCAATTAGCAGGTAGGAACACATGCCTACCAACTCCCAAAACACGTACACCTGAAGTAGATTCGGGCTAATTACCAAGCCCAACATCGACGAGCTAAACAGGCTCAAATAGGCATAAAAGCGCACATAGCTAGGGTCATGCGCCATGTAGCCATCGGTGTAAATCATCACCAAAAAGGCCACCGTTGTGACAATCACCAGCATTAGCGAGGTGATGTGGTCGACGGTGAAGCCCATGTTGATCGTGAAGTCTCCAGCCGATGCCCATTCGATCAGATAGGTGTAGGGCGCATGGCCCTGAAGCTGGCTCACCAGTATTAAAATAGATAGGGTCATCGCCGCCCCCAACAGGCTGACGATGAAAGCGGCAACCGGCTTTCTGAGCTTATTGGTTGCCTCGTTATAGCTGATTAGACCTGTGCCTACGAGTGCCGCGCCCATCAGCGGTAGCACCGGTATGATCCAGGCGTATTGATAAATGGCCTCTACGGATTCCATTGCTTACTCCATCTCCTGCCAATATGGTCAGACCATCTGCCCGCTTCGTAGGGTCAGGCAAATTTGGCAAACCGCCTTTATATTGACACAACCTGTTCCTCTCGCCGTGTCGCTTTGGGGAGAGAATGCTAAAAAATATAAACTTTAATTAAATAAAAACATTTCATGGGGGGTGGCGATCGCTCACCTCATCGCTCTAGGCCAACTGCCTGTGACCGCTCATAAAGGCTGCTCGTTTGAGGAAAGCACAACGCCGCCCGTAGAATCGCTCAGAGGATGAGTGGTCAGGCTGCTCATTTGAGCACCGATCTGGATCGTGAGCTGCTGGGCGACGGGGTGAGCTTGGGTGCCCGCCGGAATGGTTTTGAGCTGTTGGGCAATGTTCTGAAGCTGGCTGTGCCTGACGGCGTTGGAGACTGCCGCCTGATTCAGCGTGATAATTTTGCTCTGTAGTGCTTGCAGTTGCTGACCGGCGGTTTGCTCTAGCTGATAGCGCTGATGGATGGCGCTCAAGTTTTGCTGATAGCGGGCTTTGACCTGCTGAGCTTCGGCGTATTGAGGCTGGGCGCTGTCGATTTTATCCAGGGTTGACAAAGCGATTTTCCAAACTTCAGCAATCTCGGCCCACTGCTGAGCTGGATGGGGCGCATTCTGGCTAGCGAGAGCGGCCTGCCAGCCATAGTCTTTGGCAGTGGCCAGCCAGTCTTCGCGCGGCGATGAAAACTGCGGCGCTTGGACGGTGGTGGGTGCGGGCTGTAATCCCGCAATCTGGCGAGCCTCAATCTGCTGAAGATTTTGCTGATAGAGTGCCTTTTTTTTCTGGGCGGCTCCGTAGTCAGCGTCTTGATCAGAGACTTGATCCAATTGAGCGATCGCCTGCCGCCACAGCATTGCCGCCTCGCTCCATTGCTGGGCGCTGTGAGGGGGATTTTTACCTTTCAGTGCGGCTTGCCAACCAAAGCTTTGAGCTATTCCAAAGGCGCTTTCATCTGGGTTTTCCCAGGTCAAAGACGGCGAGACGATTGGCTGAAGGCGATTGGTTGCCAAATCTATTGGGGCCGGGGCGCTGCTGAGCTTGTTTGGCGCTAGTGTCGTCGAGCCTGAAGGCATTGCCACCAGATCGCGCTGACCGGCGTCTACGCTAAGCGTAATAAGGGACAGCGCGGCGATCGCCCCTGCACTCACCGAAACGCTCAACAGAGGAAAGCCTGTACCTGCACTAGCTTTTTCCAAAATAGCCGAGCTAAAGTCGGGGGCGATATCGCCGACTTCCTTCCAGATTTCTATTTGAGTCATTGGCTTGCCTTCGCGGGCGCGCAAGGTTTCCAGGCGAGCCAGTAAAACAATCCGCTCTATCGAGTTTTCAAGGCCAGCGTGGTATCGGCAGTCAACTTCAGCTTTAAGGAGATGAAAGGCGCGATCGCTCAGACGAGGCATAATCCCAGATCCATGCGTTGTGTAGAAGCATCCCTTCTTCTTACGCAAAAAACGCAGCGGCACCCGGCAGTTTTTAGTAAAGCCTTCTATCCTCTATCTTCTAAACCAACCGCGTCAACTGCACCCGATACCGCTGCTTCTTCGTCACTGCTACCTCGCCAATCTCCAGCCGCCCTTTACCTCGAATAGCCACAAGGTCGCCGGTTTGCAAGCTATGACTTGTCTGAGCCACCGGTTTCCAGTTCACTCGCACGTCGCCAGCGGTGATCATGTCGGCCATTTTGCTGCGCGACATGCCGAAGCCTGCTGAAGCGACCGCGTCCAGGCGCATTGAGGCTTCCACGGTGGTCATTTCTTTTTTGCGGGGTTCGCGGACGCGCAGTTCGGTGAGGGCGATCGCCTGCGTTTTTACCGGCACCGAGCGTACCTGAGTCAGGCTACCCGTCAAAAATTCCACCAGCTCTGGCACCACAATCGCCTGTGCCCCGCGCTCACCCAGCACAATGATGTCGCCCACTTTGTCACGGACTAATCCAGTGCCCAGCAGCGATCCCAAGAAATCACGGTGAGACGCCGTATCGAACAAAAAATTACCAGCAATGCTCAGTGCCGCCAGCGGTACCGGCTGCTCATCGAACGGAATTTCCGCCCGAGCGACCATCAGCCGCTGACGTTCAGCCTGCGGGTAGCCGCCGCTAGCGACCGTGTGTACTTCGGTAAGGCGCTCAAAGACGGCCTGCGCTTCAAACAGCTCGGGCGGCGACAGAAAATCGGTCGCTACTGGTTCCCAGGTGCGAATTGCCTGCTCCGCCCGGTCGATGACGCGAGCGAGCGCTTCGGGGTTCTCGGCTCGCTTGAGGATGTCTTCTCTGGGCAGCATCGCCTATACCTTAGCCGGGACTGGGGAGACCGCGACACCGTTAACGACTTCGGGTGAAATTTTGAAATCTTTAGCAATTTCACGGGCCGTCATCTTGGCACACATCATCACCGCCGGGGTACCGCCCCCAGGCTGAGTATTAGCCCCCACCAAGTACAGATTGGAGATGTCTTCACTCTTGTTGTGCGGACGGAAGAATGCGCTCTGAACCAGGACAGGTTCTACCCCAAAACCGTTGCCTAAGTAGCTGTTAAGCGTCCCTTCAAAATAGTCAGGCGTCACATAGCTTTGATACACCAGCCGCTCTTTGAGGTCAGGGATATAGCCGCGCTCGTCCAGGAATGTCAAAACCTTTTCAGTCAGTTTAGGCCCTTCCACATCCCAGTCAATACCGCTAGCGTTGTTCGGAACAGGGACTAGGGTATAGGCTGCGTGGTGTCCTGGCGGTGCCATGCTGGGATCGGTCAACGATGGCACGTGCAGATACTGTGAGAAGTCAGGGCTGAGAATTTTCTTATCGAACAGCTCTGTGAGCAGCGGCTCGTAGCGTGGCCCCAGAATGATGTTGTGGTGACGCAGATCTAAATCTTCCAGGCCATCTGCTCTAAAGCCGAAGTAAATGACCAGAATCGACATTGACTGCCGGGTTAGTTTCACCTTTAAATCCTGGTTGATCAGCCGGTATTTAGGATCGATCAGCTTCATGTAGGTGTTGGCATAGTCTCCGTTAGAGACCACCACATCAGCGCTGTGCTGAGTGCCGTCAGCGAGGGTGATTCCCTGCGCCACCTTCTTGCCAAACAAAAAGCCTTCCACGTCAATTTTGGCGACTTCGCTGTTGTAGCGCATCGTGCCGCCGAGTTCTTCAAATTTACGCACAAAGCTGCGTACCAGTTCACCTGTGCCGCCCATGGCAAAGTGAATGCCCCAGGTCTTTTCGACAAAGTGAATCATGGCGTAAATCGCGGGTACCGTCAGCGGGTTGCCGCCTACCAGCAAAGGCTCGAAGCTAAATACCTGCTGAAGCTTAGGGCTCTTGAAGTAGCGCTTGACGAATGAAAACAGCGGGCGAACGGCGTCTAGCTTTACCAGATCGGGCGCGATTTTGAGCATCGAGAACACGTCGCCAAAATAGGTGTAGCCCAGCTCGATAAAGCCGCGATCAAAGATCGCTCTAGCCGCATCGTGAAAACGCTCGTAGCCTTCCAAATCATCAGGTTCAATCGCTTCGATTTGACGGCGAGTGCTCTCGGGATCGCCGTCGTAGTCAAAGTAGGTACCGTCGTCGAAGTAGATGCGGTAAAACGGTAGAACAGGGACAATCTTGACGTATTTTGACGTATTTTGACCGCCACTGATACCCGATCGAATCCGGTCTTTGGGATCCATAATTTCGGCAGGGAAGTCAGGCCCGGCCAGCGCGGCGGCATCTCGCTCTAGCGAGAATAGCTCTTCTATCAGGTGCGGTACCGTCAGCACCGTCGGCCCCATGTCGAACGTAAAGCCATCGGCCCTACGCACATAGGCTCGTCCACCGGGCGCGTCTAACTTTTCAAAGATCGTGGTGTCAAATCCTAAACTCTGCAATCGAATGCCCAAGGACAACCCACCGATCCCGGAGCCAATGATGATGGCTTTCTTACGACTCATACTGTATTTTCACTGACGATACACTTCTTAGTATAAGCCTCAGATTGGGTCTGTTGGCCCTGAATTGAGCGACCAATGATACTCAATGGGGATCTGCTGCCGGTGACAGCTTTCCTCTAGCTGTTTTTGCTGCGAAAAGGCTTTTCGCAGCGTGCCAATGAGCGTTCGGAGCTGCTCTTTTTGGGGATGCTGCTGCGGAATTTCCTGGGCGGTCTGTCGTTCTAATAGCTGTAGCAATAGCTCATAGTGAATATGAGAAGGGAGCGGGAGGGGGCGACGATCTATATCCATACGAGTTGGCAGCAGGAATGTATGTGATTTTGTACGCTCTCAACAGCAGGTGATCTGGATTTTATCGGCCCAGAAGGGGGGCGATCGCCCCCCCAGGATCGCGCTGTTTGACCAAAGACTCGCCGACCAAAATCGCCTGAGCCCCCGCAGCGGTCACCCTCTCCACATCTTGCGGCGTATGCAGCCCCGATTCACTGACAATCAGCGCCTGCTTTTGAGCAATGTCCTCACTATAGACCGCCAAAATTTGCTCAGTCGTTTTTAAGCTGACGCTGAAGTCTTCTAAATTGCGGTTGTTGATGCCAATGAGCTGAACGCCCTCTATCTTTAAAACTCGCTCAAACTCCGCAGGCGTATGGGTCTCAACGAGGGCATCTAAACCCAGCGCTTTGGCAATTCGCGTGAAGTAAGTGAGGTCTTGGTCGGACAAAATGGCCGCAATCAGCAGTACCGCGTCGGCTCCGGCAGCTCGTGCTTGAAAAATTTGATAGGGGTAAATGATGAACTCTTTGCACAGCAGCGGCAGCGCTACGGCCTGACGAATCTGGCGAAGGTAGTCGAAGCTGCCCTGAAAAAACTCGCTGTCGGTAAGGACAGAGAGGCAGGTCGCTCCGCCCTGTTCGTAGCTGCGGGCGATCGCCACCGCATCAAAATCAGGCCGAATCACCCCTTTACTCGGCGATGCCTTTTTCACTTCAGTGATAATCGCAGGGCTCTGCTCAGCCACCTGTCGTTTCAGTGCCTCTACAAACCCTTTGGTTGGCGGCATCGACTGAACCTGCTGCTGCAACGCTTTCAGCGGTACCTGCTCGCGCTCCCGGCTAACTTCGGCTTCCTTGTGCCACACGATTTTTTCCAGAATATTGCGTGGCTCAGCGTCGGGCACGGTGACCTGGTACTGGAGGCTGGCGACGGCGATCGCTGGATTGGGCGGACGACGGCGGATTCTGATCGCGTCGCTCATGCTGTCACCTCCGCTCGCTTGTACGCCTCGTCGAGCACTTCCGAGAGAGTCGGGTGCGTGTGGACAAATTTGGAGAGTTCGGTGACAGATTGTTTTTGGGCGATCGCATTCGCCGCCTCCTGAATCAGGTCAGCCGCATGGAGACCGATGATATGAGCCCCCAGCACTTCGCCCGTATCTTTCCGGTAAATTACCTTCGCTAACCCTTCTGTTTCTCCTTCGGCCAGCGCCTTTGAATTCGCTTTAAAGTAGCTGCGCACAGAAGCCACTTCAAATCCGCCTTCCTTACCCGCTTCCTTAGCCGCAGGCTCTGTCAGTCCGACAAAGCTCACCTCCGGATGGGTAAAGGCCGCTGCTGGGATCGCGTTGTAGTCCACTGTGCGCTCCTCCCCGCAGATATTATCGACCGCTACAATGCCCTGAGCAGAAGCCGAATGAGCCAGCATCATTTTGCCGTTGGCATCGCCAATCGCCCACAGATGAGGCACTGGCTTACCGTCGCGCAGCACCGCAAGCTGGTCATTCACGGGAATAAAGCCACGCCGATCGGTTTCGACGGCCACCATGTTGAGATCGAGATTCTTAGTCGCAGGAATTCTGCCGGTCGCCACCAGACAGGCATCGACTTCAAGCACTTCGACGGTTTCCATCGTTTTCGGATCGGCCAGCTCAATCACCACTGGCGACCCCGGCACAATTTTTTTAGCGAGCAGTCCGACTTTGGTTTCGATATCGCGAGGATTGATCAACACGCGCTCTGCCTGCTTAGCAATGTCGGGATCAAACGTCGGCATAAGCTGCGGCAACGCCTCAATCATCGTCACCTCAGAGCCCAGCGCCGTATACACATCGGAAAATTCCAGGCCGATGTAGCCGCTGCCGATAATCGCCACCCACTCGGGCAACCAATCTAGCCGGATCGCTTCGTCGCTGGTAAAAACGGTTTTGCCGTCAGTCTCAATTCCTCTGGGCACGAAGGGAATTGAGCCGGGAGAGAGAATAATGTCTTTGGCTGTGACCGTGCGAGTGCCGCTGTCGTCCTTGATAGAAACCTTCTGGCTACCGGCAATTTTGGCCCAGCCGCGAATGGTTTCTACGCCCAGACGGGTCAGGCTGTTGGTGAGATCGCCCTGAATTTTGTTCACCAAATTCTTTGCATGGTCGGCAATGCCAGCCCGGTCGAAGCCGACGCCTGCCAGACTAATCCCCATCGCTTTCAGGTGCTGCTCGTCTCTCATCTCGCGCACTCTGCCCGAAGCAGCTAGCAGCGCTTTAGAAGGAATACAGCCCCGATTTACACAGGTGCCGCCCATATCACCCGCTTCAATGATGGCGGTTTTGAGGCCGCGCTTCACCGCATGCAGGGCCGCGCCATGCCCCCCGACCCCGGCACCAATAATCACCAAATCATAGTCAAATGCACTGTCAGATGCTGAGTCCACGGCTCTCTCCTTGCTTTTTGTCCGGTTTTATCCGGGGGGCCTACTTATTTTCAACTAGAGCGGCGGTTTTAGACAACTCGCCCTGCCGCTGCCGCCTTGCTTCGTAGAGCAGGAGCGCGGTTGAAACGGCCACATTCAGCGATTCTACGCCCGGTACTACCGGAATTTTGACCGCTGTAGAAGTACAGTCCATCAGACTCGCTGAAAGCCCTGCCCCCTCATTACCCATGACAAATACGGTGGGCCGCAGCAAATCCAACTGCCAGTAGTCTAAATCTGCCGTCGCTGCCGTCGCCACGACCTGAACGCCCTCCTGCTGTAGCTGCTGCGCTTTTTCGGCCACATCCACCGTCGCCATCGGCAGCCGAAACCACTGTCCAGCCGAGGCCCTGAGCACTTTAGGGTGACTCAGCTCCACACTGTCAGCGCTCAGCCACAGCCCATCGCTGCCCGCCGCCGCCGCTGTGCGAATAATCGTGCCGAGATTGCCTGGATCTTGCAGGGTCTCTAGCATCACGCCCAAGCTGATAGCGGTGCTTGGCTGCATCGCCGCTTCCTCCCAGGCGTTACGCTGAGGCGCGCTGGCGACAACGCCGTCGGGTGTGACGGTGCTGGCGATCGCCTTTAACACATCCCCCGAGACCAGCTCTGCCTGCTCACACTGGGCCAGCGCCTGCTGACAAATCTCGGGATATCGCTGCTGCCAGTCCTCGGTGTAGCAAAGCACTTGCAGGGGGTAATTGGCTACGCAGGCCGCTTCTATTAAGTGGGTGCCTTCCAGCAGCATGACGCCCTGACTGCGCCGCTCTTTAGGCTGCTGTAGCTTTCGCAACTGCTTAACCGTCTGATTTTGCAGGCTGGTGAGCATAGGACAATACATATATTTAAATTGCTATGTGTTTCTACTGAAAGATAGAAAGTTGTGATTGATACCGGCTGCTTGCGATTAGGCGGGCGATCATTCCGTCGCTATTCAGTGAACGGGGGTGCGATCACACAAAAAAGCGCTTCAGCCGGTAGAGACTGAAACGCTCATTTCTCAACCTAATCTCAATGCGGAACCCGGGACTTGAACCCGGAAGTCCTTGCGAACACTAGAATCTGAATCTAGCGCGTCTACCAATTTCGCCAGTCCCGCCTGTTAGCTTTCAGCACATTAGTCCAACCAACCCACTCTCAGCCGCGATTAACAATAATCCAGCAGTATGGATCATTCGTCAACAGCCGCCGCCTACCGAAGCCCAGTCAATCCGCTCAAATCTGTGCGTAATCTCTGCGATTGAGGCTGTTGACCTTCATCAATCGCCGCCGTTAACAATGGCGGCTTTTAAATCAACCGGAAGAAACCCGGAAGTTTCGGGTAGAATCCATACCAAATTCTATCAAAGTTCTTAGGTTCATCACTTATGGAGGTCACTCCTATCATCACTCCACTCCTTTCTACTCAAGCTCAGCCTACTTCGGAAGCGGATTCAAGCAACCCTTCTGTAATCGAAATTTGGGGCGGTCAACCGCTCAGCGGCCACATCCCTATCAGCGGCGCTAAAAATTCGGCGCTAGTGGTATTGGGCGGGACGCTCTTGTGCTCACAAACCTGCCGCATTCGCAACATTCCCGACCTAATGGATATTGGTCGTATGGCCAGTGTGCTCCATGCACTGGGGCTCAAAGTCTCCCGCAACGGCAACATGCTAGATGTAGACGCTAGCCACGTCAGCCATTCCAAAGCGCCTTACGACATTGTTAGTAAGCTACGAGCCAGCTTTTTTGTCATTGGCCCGCTGCTCGCTCGCTTGGGAGTCGCGCGGGTGCCTTTGCCGGGTGGCTGTGCGATTGGAGCCAGGCCGGTTGAGCTACACATTAGAGGATTGCAGGCGCTCGGAGCCCATGTTCATATGGATCACGGGGTCGTCCATGCCTATGTCCCCGGCGCGCGGGGCAAGCTCAAGGGAGCCAAAATATATCTGGATTATCCTAGCGTCGGTGCAACCGAGACGCTAATGATGGCCGCGACCCTGGCAGAGGGTGAAACCGTCATCGAAAATGCTGCCCAAGAGCCAGAAGTTGTTGATCTGGCTAACTTTTGCAGGGCAATGGGCGCTAAAATTCGGGGCGCGGGCACTAATACGATTACGATTATCGGTGTGCCCAGTCTGCATGCGACAGACTACTCCATTATTCCAGATCGAATCGAAGCAGGCACTTACCTGGTTGCTGGGGCGCTCACCCGCTCTGAAATTACCGTCGGCCCGGTGAACCCGGATCATCTCAGCCCATTGCTCGCCAAGCTGCGTGAGACTGGCTCTAAAGTCGAAGTCGAAGGCCGCAGCACAATTCGGCTTTCTCCCGGCGATCGCATCATCCCCACCGACATTCAGACCCTACCCTACCCAGGCTTCCCGACAGATTTGCAGGCTCAGTTCATGGCCCTGCTAACGCTCGCCGACGGCAACAGCATGGTGACGGAAACCGTGTTTGAAAATCGCTTGCAGCATGTCGCTGAGTTCAATCGGATGGGCGCTGATATTCGGGTGAAAGGCGACTGTGCCATTGTGCGCGGGGTCACTCACCTATCGGGCGCACCTGTTACAGGCAGCGACCTGCGGGCTTCAGCAGCGTTGGCGATCGCTGGCCTGGCCGCCAAGGGCAAAACCACCCTCCACGGCCTGCACCACTTAGACCGGGGCTACGAGAAATTCGAAGAAAAGCTTCGTAACGTCGGTGCCCAGCTCAGGCGCATCCCACTCAGTGAAGCAGATAATGCGGCCCAGCCGATATTGAGCAGTCATGAGGTGCTAGCGACTACCGCAGTACCGGTAAACGCAGCGAATTAAGGGGGCTGTCGGGTAAAGGGAAGTGTTGCGATCATCAGGGAGATAAGGAATGGGGGAATAGGGGGATGAAAATCTCGTTATACTGGCGAGATACTCTCCCCTCCTCATTACGACGACGGTGCTTCGCTTGCTGCAAGCTGCCAATGCCAAACCAGAGGCTAGCTATTCTTTATGGCCATTTCCAAATCTCTCCTGACCGGTCTGAGTGCTGACCACTTTCGCCACCCGCTAGATCGGCAGGCCACTCAATCCTTAAAGCGGTTGCCCGGTTTGGATGTGGCCATTCGCAGCCTGCTAGGGCCGATGGGCGAGCAGTTCTTCTACCTCGACAATATTGCTGCCAGCGTGCTGGTCGGCCCCCGTCAACTGCCAGACCTCTACCACTCACTGGTAGAAGCCTGTCAGGTGTTGGATTTGGAAGTTCCCCAGCTCTACATCAAGCAGCACCCCGTGCCCAATGCCTATACTTTTGCGATGCGAGGCAAGCAGCCCTTTATCGTCGTCCATACCGCCCTGATCGAGCTGCTGACGCCCGAGGAAGTGCAGGCGGTTATTGGCCATGAACTTGGCCATCTGAAATGTGACCACGGCGTGTATCTCACCCTGGCAAACCTGCTGACACTGGCAACCAGCCAGCTTCCTTTTGGCAGCATCCTGATGCAAAACTGGCAGTCACAAATCATGGAATGGGTTCGCTGCGCCGAATTCACCTGCGACAGAGCGGCGCTGTTGGCTACTCAGGACGCTCGCACCGTCGCCTCTGTGCTGATGAAGCTCTCCGGCGGTTCTCCCACCCTTTCTCCGCAGCTCAATTTAGACGCCTTCATTGATCAGGCCCGCTCTTACGATGCCATCAGCGACAGCGACATGGGCGAAATGCTCAAGCAGCTTAAGACCAACGAACTCAGCCACCCCGTACCTGTCTTACGGGCCAGGGAAATTGACCGCTGGGCTAGCACACCCGACTATCAGGACTTGCTGAACAGCCGACCTCTGGTTACTTCAGAATCTGGCAGTCATCCAGGTGGCTGGCGCAACTGGTAGTGCTGTGATTTCTGGACTGTGATTTCTAAATTTTCGCTACCAAGGGCAGAAAATCCGGTACAATAAGGAGCTACTAACGGGCAAGTGGCGGAATTGGTAGACGCACCACACTCAAAATGTGGCGGCTTCGGTCTTGAGAGTTCGAGTCTCTCCTTGCCCATCGCGATTTGTTTTAATTAATTCTCTAGATGAGTTCTGAATTCATCTAGAGAATTTCGCAGCGCTGCCATTACCCCTGTGGGGTTGTTATAGTGTCAGTACAGCACAAGGATAATTACAATGGCTCAACAGCTCAAGCGCTGGGAGTCGCCACGCCGAGAAGGTCGAAATCAGAAAGGGCGCGGAGGTTCTGCAAAAGCGCGGCAGTACATGAAAAGGCAAAAGCGACTGCGAAAGCGGCTACAGGCGGGTATTAATGACTCCGCAGAAAACTCAATCAAAAAGGAAGAGGCTCAAAGAGCCTCTTTTTTTTTGGATTTACTTGATAAATTTCGAAAGATGACCGGATGAAGGGTTACTCTCTATGTTTATATAAGTAACGGTGGAGGGTCACACCCCTCACTGCTATGTAGTCAGCATCTGTTTCTGCGGCCTTATTCTACCCAGTTTGTTTCCGCAGTTTTCCGCGACTTTAGCCACCTGGCTGGGCAGTCTAACAGCATAGACTTTGCAAGGGTTTAGGGTATCCGTTGATCAATACCTCTCAGTCCCATTATCCATCATCCGTTGAGACAGCGCTTTACTACGTACGGCTGAAGACGCACGGTAGTAGCCGTTTGTTTGAACTGTCAGAAAACCTTCAGCCTGAACAGTCAGAGCTGTCGGTGCTAATATCTGCCCCTGCGAAAATTGTGGCTGACGAGCTGGTGCTCTCTGCTGCGGATCACCCTGGAGTGAGACTGGAACAGTGGGCAATTGTGCCAGATGCGCTGCACGCTCTGGTGTGTCTGCAAGATCGCGCTGATAGCGATGCCAAGACCGGCAAGCCTCGGTTGCTGACCTCTTTTATTGCTGGGTTTAAAGCGGTCACGGCTAAGCGAATCAATTTGGTTCGCAATCAGCCTGGATTGCCAGTGTGGCAGCGCAGCTACAAAGAGCAGCGAATGGAAGATGCGCTGATGTGCGCTCGTCTCCGCAAGCGGCTTGGAACAATTGATAGCGTGGTGATATCTGGTTAGAGAGTCCAGCAAACGATCTGACGGACTATTCGAGCTTATCGCTGCTAATGATAAAAATGGGATCGCCCGAGGCAAAGACCTGGCGGTTGCCCCGGGTTTCGAGTCGATTGACTGCTGGCTGAGCGACTTCGATGTTGCGCATGTGCAGCGCGGCAAACGTCTCCGAAGCGGTGTAAAGGGCTTCTAGATTATTGGCTGTGACGACGATGCGCCCGTTGAGGGTGAGCTTTTCCCAGGCGGCTTTGAGCGTTGTTTTGAGCGGAGCCCCTTCGATTAAGATGCAGCTAGGTTGCCCTTTGATAGCGTTGAGGCATTCGGGGGCGCTGCCTACGATCACGTCAATATTGCTGACCTCGAAGCGATCGCAATTGGTCTTAATTAGCGCAGCGACTTCTTCATCGCGCTCGACGGCGGTGACTTTTCCACTGGGACACAGCAGCGCTGCTTCAATCGCAACGGTTCCTGTCCCTGCGCCAATGTCCCAGAGATGGTCATCGGCTCTTAGCCGCAGGTAACCGATGACGAGCAGGCGAACGTCGCGCTTAGTCAGCGGGATGCCGGGTAGCTGCTGAAAGAGGCGATCCGGAATGCCCGGTGTCGCATAGGGCCAAAGTGCAGACATACAGGGGTTGCGCTGGGTAGTTTGAGCAATGTACTGACAACCAGAATCCTAGCAGGGGCAGCGAGTTAGGTCTTCACTACTAGGATTGTTTCTAAGCTGGGATCGCTACAGCCGGTGAGCAAGCCGCCAGCGCTGAGGGTGGTTTGGAGCGAGGCGATCGCTACTGCGGAAATCAGTTCTCCGGGCAGCAGTACTGGGATGCCCGGTGGGTAAGGGCAAATCGTTTCGGCGCAGATTTGACCGATGGCTTGGGCGGTTGGGATTCGGCATTGGGTGGCGAAAAAAGCTTGGCGGGGAGAGAGGGGACTTTGGCTATGCTCAGCCGCCGGAGGAGTGGGGAAGTGGGGAAGTGGAAGAGTAGTGGGATGACGCTGGCAGAGGTGTTTGAATCCGGTGATTAGCTGGGTAATGTCGTTTTCGGTATTGCCGAGAGAGATGATAAACATCAGGTGGCGCAGCGCAGGTAGCTCAGCGGTGACGCCGCAGCGGGTATGCAGAAGGTGATCGGCCTCGAAGCCCGTTATTCCTAGCTTTGAAATATCTATGGTGAGGCGGGTGCGATCGCCCCAAATCCCGGCTTCTCCTTTTGCCTGCTGTGGCTGCAAAACGCGCAGTCCAGGAAGCTGGCTTAAAGCTTGGGCGGATTGATCTGCCAGGGCTAGCGTGCGTTCCATCAGGGTGTGGCCAGCGGTGGCCATTTGCTGTCGGGCGGCGTCGAGGGAGCCTAAGAGTAGGTAGCTGGGGCTGGAGGACTGGGTGAGTTGGAGGGATTGCGTGAGGCGGTGGCGGTTGATGCGATCGCTCTGTACATGGAGCAAGGCGGCTTGAGTGAAGGCGCTCAGCACTTTGTGAGCTGACTGCACGGCAATATCTGCACCAGCAGCTAAGGCAGACATTGGGAATTCGGGATGAAAGGCAAAGTGGGGGGCGTGGGCTTCGTCAACGATCAGCGGGATATTGTGCTTGTGAGTGAGGGGGGCGATCGCCGCCAGGTCTGAGCAAATACCGTGATAAGTGGGCGAGACCAGTAAGACAGCTTTAGCATCAGGATGATCTGCCAGGGCTTGAGCAATGGCAGTCGGGCTGACCCCGAGTGAAACATCCCACTCGCGGCTGTAGTCAGGCGATACGTAAATCGGGACAGCGCCGGACAGGATCAAACCAGAAATAGCGGAAGTATGCACATCGCGCGGCAAAATCAGTTTGTCACCGGGGCCGCAAGTTGCCAAAATGGCCGCTTCAATCCCGCAGGTAGAGCCATTGGCCAAAAACCAGGTTTGCTCAGCGCCAAAGGCATCTGCTGCGAGGATTTGAGCTTCAGCAATTACCCCTTCTGGGGCAAAAAGATTGTCCAAATCAGGCAGCTCCGGCAAGTCTGCGCGAAAGGCAGCTTCGCCAAAAAGCTGACGGTGAAGAGCTGAAATGCCCTGACCGCGTTTGTGTCCAGGCGTATGAAAAGCGGCGTTTTTACGGTCAGCACATTTTTGCAGGGCGCTGACGAGCGGCGCGAGCGATTGGTTTAAAGCGGGGGTATTCAGAAATCTCTCCCTGGCCAAACTAAGCCGGATTACAGCGCACCTCGATCATAAAGCCGTCTGGATCGTAGAAGTAGATGCCTTGTCCGGTGGGCCGGGTAATAGGGCCATTGAAATCGATGTTGGCCTGACGGAGTAACGCCATAGCCTGAGCGAACTGAGCAGGGTCAATATCGAAAGCCAGGTGGTTGGCGCGGGTGAATCCTTTGTCGGGGTCAGGGTCGGGTGGGGTCAGCTCCGGCTCCCAAAAGAGGTCGAGTATGGTGCCATCGGGCGTTTTGAAGTTAGTGACTTTGCCTTCGGCAACCAGCTTGATCAGCGTGGTGGGAACTTCGTCGCCAGTGAGGCGGTGCAGCCCTAAAACGTCGCCATAGAAATGGCAGGACGCCTGCATGTCCTGCACGTTGAGCGCAATATGGTGAACGCTGCGCAGCATTCCAGGAAGCAGGCCGCTTGAACGGTCTGAGCGGGTATTCAGGGCGGCAGTCGTCAGGCTGGGTGAAGAGAGTGTCATGATAGTAGGGAGGAGTATGAAAGGGCCAAGGAGCGGCGCTTATGAGAGACGTTGATGCTTTAGAAGCGATCGCCCTCATGACACCGTGCTATCCGCTAGGGAATTTTTAGTAATAATAATAAGAGCTTTAGATTTCGCCAGTCTCTGACGCGCTACTGCTCATCTGCCTTGCCGTATCAGTATCGTAACGCCGCTATGAAAAGCCTGTTTTTAGATCGCTTGAAAAGTCCTGAGCGTCCAGTTCTAGTATTTGACGGGGCAATGGGCACCTCCTTGCAAATGCAAGAACTCACAGCAGCAGACTTTGGCGGCGCTGATTACGAAGGCTGCAATGAATATTTGGTGGAAACCAAGCCCGATGCTGTTGAAAAAGTGCACCGAGGCTTTTTGGAAGTCGGCGCAGATGTGATTGAGACCGACACCTTTGGCGGCATGTCGCTGGTGCTGGCTGAGTATGATTTGGCAGATCGGGCTTATGAGCTGAATCGGAAAGCGGCGGCGATTGCCCGCAAAGCAGCCGACGACTACTCCACCCCCGAAAAACCTCGCTTCGTCGCCGGTTCCATCGGCCCCGGTACTAAGCTCCCCACCCTTGGCCATGTAGATTTTGACACGCTCAAATCCGCCTACATCGAGCAGGTCGAAGGGCTTTACGACGGCGGCGTAGACCTGATGCTGGTCGAGACCTGTCAAGACGTGCTGCAAATTAAGGCGGCGCTAAACGCGATTGAGGAAGTCTTTGCGCGTAAGCCAGCTCGCCTGCCGGTGATGGTCTCAGTCACCGTAGAGCAGCAGGGCACGATGCTGGTGGGTTCAGAAATCGGCGCGGCGCTGACCATTTTAGAGCCTTTCCCGATAGATATTTTGGGGCTGAACTGCGCCACTGGCCCAGCTGAGATGAAGGAGCACATCAAGTACCTTTCAGAGAATTCGCCTTTTATTATTTCCTGTGTGCCGAATGCGGGACTGCCTGAGAACGTGGGCGGTCAGGCGCACTACCGACTGACGCCGATGGAGCTGCGGATGTCGCTGATGCACTTTGTAGAAGATTTGGGTGTGCAGATCATCGGTGGCTGCTGCGGGACGCGGCCTGACCATATTGAGCAGTTGGCTGAGCTGACAAAGGATTTGACTCCGAAGGAAAGGGCCGTAGGAACGCGCGGTCAACTCCCCCCCTATGGCGAACTGCCCTATGTGCCCGCTGCCGCCTCTATTTACAGCCCGCAGCCTTACGAACAAGACAACTCCTTCCTGATTGTCGGCGAACGGCTGAATGCCAGCGGCTCTAAAAAGTGCCGGGAAATGCTCAACGCTGAAGACTGGGACGGCCTGGTAGCTTTGGCCAAGTCTCAGGTGAAAGAGGGCGCACATATATTAGATGTGAACGTGGACTACGTGGGGCGCGATGGCGTGCGCGATATGCACGAATTGGTATCGCGGCTGGTCACCAACATCACCCTGCCACTGATGCTCGACTCCACAGAGTGGGAAAAAATGGAGGCGGGCCTGAAGGTAGCAGGCGGCAAGTGCATTCTTAACTCCACCAACTATGAAGATGGCGATGATCGCTTTTTCAAGGTGCTGGAGATTGCTAAACGCTATGGCGCAGGCGTGGTAATCGGCACCATTGATGAAGATGGCATGGCCCGCACCGCTCAAAAGAAGTTTGAGATTGCGCAGCGGGCCTATCGGGATGGGGTGGAATATGGCTTTCCGCCTTATGAGCTGTTTTTCGATACGCTGGTGCTGCCGATTTCTACCGGCATTGAAGAAGACCGGGTGAATGCTAGAGAAACGCTGGAAGGCATTCGTCTAATTCGGGAAAATCTGCCCGGTTGCCACATCATGCTGGGCGTTTCTAACGCTTCTTTTGGACTGAATCCGGCCTCTCGCGTGGTCTTGAACTCGGTGTTTCTCAACGAAGCGATGGCAGTGGGAATGGATGGGGCGATCGTCAGCGCCAGTAAAATTTTGCCGCTGGCGAAGATTGACCCCGCGCATCAGAAAATTTGCCGCGACCTGATTTATGACAAACGGGAGTTTGACGGGGACGCCTGCACTTACGATCCGTTGGGCGAACTGACGACGCTGTTTGCTGGCAAAAGCACCAAGCAGCTTAGAACCACGCAGGATGAAAACCTGCCCCTGGAAGAACGGCTGAAGCGGCACATTATTGATGGTGAGCGCATTGGGTTGAACGATCAGCTTGCCAAGGCACTAGAGAAGTATCCGCCCTTGGAAATTGTCAATACCTTTTTGCTTGACGGCATGAAGGTGGTGGGTGAGCTATTTGGCTCGGGGCAGATGCAGCTTCCCTTTGTGCTGCAATCGGCGCAGACCATGAAAGCGGCGGTGGCTCACTTAGAGCCGTTTATGGACAAAGCCGAATCGGACGACAGCGGCAAGGGCACGGTGGTAATCGCGACGGTAAAGGGCGACGTGCACGACATTGGCAAAAATCTGGTCGATATCATCCTTTCTAACAACGGTTACAAGGTGGTGAATATCGGCATTAAGCAGCCGGTGGATAATATCATCGCGGCCTACCAGGAGCACGGCGCAGACTGCATTGCCATGAGCGGCCTACTGGTGAAATCGACTGCCTTTATGAAGGACAACTTGGCTACTTTCAATGAGCATGGCATTGATGTGCCGGTGATTTTGGGCGGGGCGGCGCTGACGCCGAAGTTTGTCCATGAGGACTGCCAGAATGTGTATAACGGGCAGGTGGTTTATGGGAAGGATGCCTTTGCTGACCTGCACTTTATGGATGCGCTGATGCCTGCGAAAAAGGCGCAGCAGTGGGATAACCTCCAAGGGTTTGCGGCAGATCATCCGATGAGCAAGGTGGCAAAAGTCGCAGTCAACAATGCGCCCGAGCTGGCGGAAATCGCCGCCACCGAGCCTACAGTTATTGATGCTCGCCGCTCCGATGATGTCGCGATTGATATTGAGCGGCCTGCACCACCCTTTTGGGGGCCAAAGGTGCTGACAGCGGCAGATATTCCAGTTGAGGAACTGTTTGACTATTTGGACATGCAGGCGCTGGTCGCCGGACAGTGGCAGTTTCGCAAGCCAAAGGGTCAGTCCCGCGAAGAGTACGACGCCTTCCTCACTGAAAAGGTAGCGCCGATTCTGACGCACTGGAAGCAGCGAGTTATCGACGAAAAGCTGCTAGATCCGAAGCTAGTGTATGGCTACTTTCCCTGCTTAGCAGAGGGCAATACGCTGTATGTGTACGACTGGCAGGCGGCGCAGCAGGGCGAACCCAGCGAACCGGTAACTTCGTTTGAGTTTCCGCGTCAGCGCTCCATGCGGCGGCTCTGTATTGCTGACTTCTTTTTGCCAAAAGAGAAAGCAAAGCCCGGTGAGTACGATGTCTTTCCGATGCAGGCGGTGACCGTGGGCGACATTGCCACCGAATTCGCGGCCAAGCTCTTTGCTGAAGATAACTACACCGACTATCTGTATTATCACGGCCTAGCGGTGCAAATGGCCGAAGCGCTGGCCGAGTGGATGCACATGAAAATTCGCTGCGAGCTGGGCTACGCAAACCAGGAGCCGGAGGGCATTCGCAATGTTCTGGCGCAGCGCTACCAGGGATCGCGCTATAGCTTTGGCTATCCGGCCTGCCCGAATATGCGCGATCAGGTTAAGCAGCTTGATCTATTAGACGTGGGCCAGATTGGGATGCATATGGATGAGAGCGAGCAGCTTTACCCTGAGCAGTCGACGACGGCGATTGTGACGTATCATCCGGCGGCGAAGTACTTTAGCGCCTGATCACCAGCCAGATTGGGCCTGCTGCAAAACGTAGGTAGCGATCGCCTCAATTTCCTCAGCCGTCAGCCGACCTGCGTAGGCGGGCATGGCTCCTTTGCCTTGAGTAATGAGGCTGGCGATCGCCGCCGTTTCCCCATAACCATTGCGCACCAGCGTCTTTTGCTTCAAATTTTTCCCTCGGCGGACAATATTGCCCCCATGGGCGTGACAGCCCGCGCAGTTGAGGCTAAAAAGAGACGCGCCTGTCGGCTCTAACGATACGGTCGCCGGACTGGTCGCAGGGGCTACCTGGGCCAGGGCGTCGCTAGGCCAAGCAATCCAAATTAGCGCGATCGCGGCAAAACAAACCGAAAAAATGATCCTGAAAACGGCCCTGGGCCTGAGCTTTTTGTAACGATTGATGAGCACCATCTGTGACCCTTCGGTTTGAATCAGCCGCCTGGAAGATACAATTTATGAGAAAATAGATAGATTAGCCATAAGATATAAGAAGCAATGTTTAGTCAAGTCACGATTTGTGAAGGTAGCAGTGGCTCAGCGCCAAGTGCCATTTGAGCACTATTTGAGCGTAGGGCTATCTAATTTTACAGTCAGCTTGCTATAGACTACTTTTATTTTAATATCATCGAATCCTGACTAAATCACAGCGGTTTTGATTTAACACTCGCAATACTTTAAGCAAGTCTTTTGTCTGCACAGTTTCTCATTGGTGTATTTGTTCCCTCTGAGTCTTTAGCCGATCCGCTGCATCGGCTGCTTTCTCAGAAAAGTTTTGCAGTAAGCTGGAGCCAGACGGCGTCAGACTTTATAGACTGGGTTATCAGCAACCGGCATCGCATCGACTGCCTGGTCATTCAGTCCTCAGAGACAGCTTTTCAGGCTCTGAGCAATCTAGAGCAGCGCGATATTTTACTGCCTACCCTGACCGTCGGCGCTCCTTGCGAAGACACATCTGCCTATCACGAAGCAGTTACCTGTCTGGACATCAGTAATTTAGAGGAAATTGATGAAGCTATTCGTCAGGCGGTCGACCGCTACTTACATTTGCCTACTCAGGCTAAGAGCAAGCCAGTTGAAGAGGGGGAGAGCGATCGCGATAAGCGCCTGTTTCTATTAAGCTTACAGCAGGAGCGCCTGAGCGAAAAACTCAGGGAGCGGCTAGGCTATGCCGGAGTTTACTACAGACGCAACCAGCGTAACTTTTTGCGGAACATGAGCGTCTCTGAGCGAGAGGAGTTCTTAGACAAGCTTCGTGAAGACTATCGGCTCATCATCTTAAATTACTTCGCGAATGACGATACGATCAACCAAAGAATCGACGACTTTGTAAACGTCGCTTTTTTCGCCGATATGTCAGTACCCAAAATTGTCGAAATTCACATGGAGCTAATAGATGATTTTTCTAAACAGCTACAGTTAGAAGGCCGTAATGAAGAAATCCTGTCCGACTATCGCCTCACCCTAATAGATGTCATCGCCCACCTCTGTGAAATATATCGTCGTTCGCTACCCAGGAATATATAGCCGATATGACTCGATATTTTTTTACTTTTAGCAACAACTATGAGCGCCTCTAAAAACACCTACATTCTGAAGCTGTACGTGGCCGGAAACACGCCGAGTTCTGCCAAGGCACTCAAAATGTTAAACACCATTTTAGAAGAGGAGTTTCAGGGGATATACGCTCTGAAAGTCATTGATGTCCTCAAAAATCCTCAGCTAGCGGAGGAAGATAAAATATTGGCAACCCCGACCCTGGCCAAAATACTGCCGCCGCCCGTGCGGAAGATTATTGGAGATCTCTCAGATCGCGAAAGGGTACTGATTGGCCTCGATCTTCTCTATGATGAACTACGAGAGAACGGGCTATTGAGCTAGTTGGGTGGAGGCTAGCAGTGGCTTTAGTATTTACTTTTTCCAGTTTAAACATTTAATAAGCAGTCATGAAACCACCGTCAGCCGAGACCCAAACACTTACCCGTTCCAAGGGCGTGCAGAAAATTCGCACCATGATTGAAGGCTTCGATGACATCAGTCATGGCGGTTTGCCTGTGGGGCGATCTACCCTGGTGAGCGGCACTTCAGGTACCGGCAAAACTCTGCTGGCGGTGCAGTTTTTGTATCACGGCATAACTTACTTTGACGAACCCGGGGTGTTTGTTACCTTTGAAGAATCACCTGCTGACATTATTACCAACGCCTATAGCTTTGGCTGGGACTTACAGGCGCTGATCGACAGCGGTAAGCTTTTCATCCTGGATGCTTGTCCGGACCCTGAAGGCCATGAGGTTGTGGGCAACTTCGATCTCTCTGCCTTGATTGAGCGCATTCAGTACGCCATTCGTAAGTACAAAGCCAAGCGCGTTTCGATTGATTCGGTGACAGCGGTTTTTCACCAGTACGATGCGGCAGAAGTCGTGAGGCGGGAGATCTTTCGGCTGCTTGCCCGGCTCAAGCAAATGGGTGCGACAACACTGATGACGACTGAACGGATAGACGAATACGGGCCGGTCGCTCGCTTTGGCGTAGAAGAATTTGTCTCCGACAATGTGGTGATTGTGCGAAATGCGCTGGAAGGTGAGCGGCGACGACGCACAGTAGAAATTTTAAAGCTGCGAGGTACGACTCATATGAAAGGGGAGTATCCCTTCACAATTACCGACGACGGCGTCAGTATTTTCCCGCTAGGAGCGATGCGACTGACTCAGCGGTCTTCCAACGTGCGGGTGTCTTCCGGTGTAGAAACACTCGACAAAATGTGCGGCGGCGGCTTTTTCAAAGATTCGATTATTTTGGCGACCGGGGCAACAGGTACGGGTAAAACCTTACTGGTCAGCAACTTTTTAGCAAATGCCTGTGAAAATGGCGAGCGTTCGATTCTGTTTGCTTATGAGGAGTCGAGGTCGCAGCTTTCGCGGAATGCGTCTTCCTGGGGGATTGATTTTGAAGAGCTAGAGAATAAGGGGTTGCTTAAGATTATTTGTGCCTACCCGGAGTCGGCTGGCTTGGAAGATCACCTGCAAATTATTAAGTCGCAGATTGCCGAGTTCAAGCCTTCTCGCATTGCCATAGATTCGCTCTCGGCGCTGGATCGCGGTGTGAGCAACAATGCTTTCAGGCAGTTTGTAATCGGGGTGACGGGGTTTGCCAAGCAGGAAGAAATCACCGGCTTTTTTACCAACACGACCGAGCAGTTCATGGGCTCTCATTCCATCACGGACTCCCATATTTCGACGATTACCGATACGATCTTGATGCTGCAATATGTCGAGATTCGCGGTGAGATGTCGCGGGCGATCAATGTCTTTAAAATGCGCGGCTCCTGGCACGATAAGGCCATTCGGGAGTACACCATTAGCAAGGGTGGCCCGCAGATTCAGGAGTCCTTCCGCAACCTGGAAGGCATTATCAGCGGTTCGCCCAGGCGAGTCGTGACAAACGAAAAGAACGAGCTATCGCGTATTGTACAGGGAGTGCGCAACAAAGACGACGATATGAATGGCCCGCTACTGTAGGCATTTTTTGGACATCTCTTTCAACGAACATGGAGGGATTCGAACCCCCGACCCTCAGAACCGGAATCTGATGCTCTATCCAACTGAGCTACATGTCCTTGGTGCTTTGAGTATTGGCATATTACACAGAGTGTAGAACCAACCTCTGCTAAATTCTATCACCTCTTGATCAAGGATGGTGTGCAGGTCATTACTGACTGTAAGTTACTGACTGTAAATAGTGAGGCGATGTTTCTACGCTGAATGATTTAATGAAGGGATTGTTTGAAAAGTATCAGACAATACGCGATCTATCGGGTCTGAGCGGATGAAACGTAGACGAATTTTGGGATATGGGGCGGTTTCGCTAGGAACTACGGCTCTTTCCGCCTGTAGTCAGCAGGCCAGCAGCACCGCCAGCGGCGATTTGCCTCGGGTGCAGTGGCGCATGGCAACGAGTTGGCCGCAGTCACTCGACACGATCTATGGCGGGGCACAGACGGTGTGCGATCGCATCTCTGCCCTCACCAATGGCCGCTTCACCATTGACCCCTACGCCGCTGGCGAAATAGTCCCAGGCTTACAGGTACTCGACGCTGTACAGGAAGGCACCGTCGAATGTGGTCATAGCGCCGCCTATTACTATGTTGGCAAAAACCCAGCCTTGGCCTTTGGCACCACCGTTCCCTTTGGCCTTAACGCTCAGCAGCAAAACGCGTGGTACTACTATGGCGGTGGCCTGGACGTAATGCACAAGCTATACGCAGACTTTGGCGTAATCAGCTTCCCGGCGGGCAATACTGGCGCACAGATGGGCGGCTGGTTCAAAAACCAAATTCAATCTACCGCCGACCTGAAGGGTCTGAAAATGCGCATTCCGGGCTTAGGCGGTGAAGTGATGTCGCAGCTCGGTGTAAATGTACAGGTATTGCCGGGTGGCGAGATCTTCCTGGCGCTAGATCGCGGCGCAATCGACGCGGCAGAATTTGTTGGCCCGTATGACGATGAAAAGCTCGGGCTGCAAGAGGCGGCGAAGTACTACTACTATCCCGGTTGGTGGGAACCGGGTGCCACGCTCGATGCAACTGTAAACCTGGATGCCTGGAACACTCTGCCAGAAGAGTACCAAGAAGTCTTTAAAACAGCGACTTACGAAGCCAATATCAACATGCTGGCCAAATACGACGCGCTCAATGGCGCAGCGCTCCAGAGCTTAGTGGAAAAAGGCACCGAGCTAACGCCCTACAGCGATGAAATTCTCACCGCTGCTGCTGCTGCCTCCACCGACTTCTTGGAAGACAACGCTGGCAAAGATGGCACCTTTAAAGCGGTCTATGACGGCTGGAAGCAATTCCGCGACTCTGTACAAAGCTGGAACAAGATAAATGAGCTGAGCTTCTCGCAGTTCGTCAACAAGTAGGCTATCCATGAATACTCGGTAGCTCCGTAACGTGCGGAGTCCCTTTGGCCGCCATGAGCATGATTGTCCTGCGATTAATTCGGTGCGCTCTTCGGGGTCGAGGATGCCTAGCTCACTCATGCGATGGTATGTCTCTACCGTCCAGCGTTTGAGGGCGTAAGATCCTACCGCGATATCGATTGGTTGCAGGGTTGCTATGGGAGCGTCGTTTGAAAAAGCATCAGCTCAGCTCAATCTTAGCTGTAAAAGTCGTCTGCTGAGAGGGGTGGGTCTGCTTCGACAGAGGTGGGTTCTTCGCTGAGGGCGAGCATTTGTAGAATGTTGTTGCCGCTGTTGGCTGTGAGAACGCCTGCTTGGAGGGTGTCCCATATGGGTGTAACCGACAGCAAAAGCTGCTGCCCCTTTTTTGTCACACTCAGTAGCTGAGTGCGGCTGTCTTTTCCGGGCGTGATTTTCAGCCAGCCTTTGTTGACCATGCGATCTACGGTGCGGCTGACGGTGGACTTTTCCATGCCGAGGGCTCGGCCAAGCTCACCGGGGCGAATCTGCTGTTCGCTGAGGATGACGGCTAAGATGTTGAGCTGGTTGACCGTGAGACCATAAGGTCGGAGGGCTTCATCATACAGGCGAGTGACGGTGCGGTTGACCTGGCGAAGTCTTCGAGCCACGCATTCTTGTGACATTTGCTGGGCGATTTCTCTGGCCTGATTTTGACCATTTTCTGCGGCGGAAACCATCACGACAGCGGGTAAAGAGTAAATGAACGACAGCTATAGAGCCCTGAAGTTGAATATACAACTCATGGGTCGATTTCGCCAGCCAGATTTTGACAGATTTGATTGCTGAGCAGCTATTGGCTAATAGATGGGAGCCAGTTGACTAGCGGCGGAAAGGCAATGATGGCAACTAGGACAATAAGCTGTAGGGCAATAAAGGGGATGACGCCGCGATAGATATTGCCGGTTGTGATTTCTTTAGGGGCGACGCCGCGCAAGTAGAACAAAGCAAAGCCGAAGGGCGGGGTGAGAAAGGACGTTTGCATATTCGCGCCAATAATGACGCCGTACCAGACCATGTCGATGCCGATTTGCTGGGCGATGGGGGCGAATAAAGGAACCACAATAAAGGCGATTTCAAAGAAGTCGATAAAGAAGCCCAAAATGAAAATGGTGGCCATACTAACAAGCAAAAAGCCGATTTCGCCGCCAGGGAGATTGGTAAGCGCGTTGAAGATGAAGCGATCGCCCCGCAACCCCCGAAATACCAAGCTAAATGCCGTCGACCCGATCAGGATGAAGATCACCATGCTGGTCGTGCGAAGGGTTTGGTCGCATACCTCTCTCAATCCGCTGAGTCTCAGTTGACCTTTCAGCGCGGCTAGCACGATTGCGCCCAAACAACCGAGCGCTCCTGCTTCTGTCGGTGTCGCTACCCCAAAGAAAATACTGCCCAGTACGAGTAAAATCAGGGCCAAGGGTGGCACCATAACTTTGATAACTTTGGCGAAGAGAGCTTTCCCGCGAATAGCGAGAAGTTCGGCAGGGAGCGCAGGGGCCAAATCGGGGCGGAAAAAAGCGATCGCCAGCACATGCACTACAAATGCCCCCGCCATCATCAGACCTGGAATCACCGAGCCTAAAAACAAATCTCCAACAGAAATACCGAGCTGATCGGCTAGGACTACGAGTACAATACTCGGCGGAATAATTTGCCCGAGAGTGCCGGAGGCCGCGATCACGCCGCTGGCGAGATCTTTATTGTATCCATAGCGCAGCATGGTGGGCAAAGAGATCAATCCCATGGTCACAACCGTTGCCGCTACAACGCCCGTCGTTGCCGCCAGCAGTGCCCCGACAACTACAACAGCTACGGCTAGCCCGCCGCGAATGCGACCGAACAAACTACCCATGGTTTCTAGCAGATCTTCAGCGATGCCCGACTTCTCCAGCATGGCCCCCATAAAAATGAAGTAGGGAATCGCTAGCAGCGTAAAGTTGTTCATGATACCGAAAATTCTCTGGGGCATGGCCGTGAGAAAAATCGGATCGAAAACACCCAAGACAATACCGATAAGACCGAAGAGAATAGCAACGCCGCCAAGAGAGAAAGCGACCGGATAGCCCAGAGAGAGTAGCGCCAGGGCTCCTGCGAACATAGCGGGGCCGAGCCAGTCAGTGATCATGCTTCTTCCTCTGCGGGTAGCTGGCCTTGAATGATGGCTAAATTTTTAATCGCGTCTGAAATGCCTTGCAGCATTAGCAGGGCAAAGCTGATGATGATCATGGTTTTGATCGGGTAGCGGGCGAGACCGCCGGGATCAGGAGAAGTTTCGCGGACGGCCCATGACTTGGCTACTGCGCCCCATGAGAACCAGATCACCAGGGCGGAAAAGGGCAGGAGGAAAAAGAGGGTGCCGATCAGATCGGCGATCGCCCTGCGGCGGCGACTCCAACGGGCATAAAAGACATCAACCCGGACATGTTCGTTGTGCTGAAGGGTGTAGGCAGCACCGAGCAGAAAAACTAGGTCGAAGAGGTACCATTGAGTTTCGATCAGTGCGTTAGAGCTAAGGTTTTGACCGACAGCGTTGCCAATGTAGCGGCCTAGCACGTTCCAGACACCAACGCCAATCATCACCAGCACCAGCCAGTAAGCAAGCTTGCCAATAAGATGGGTGATGCGGTCTATTCGACGAGCGACTTGTATGAGAGATTGCACGGCGTTTGCCTCCAAGCGTGCAGTATTAGAGACTACAAGAGGTATCTTACCGCGCTATCACCGAGCGCTTTGTATGGAATGTTTTCGACGATATTTTGACAGCAGGACGAGCAGCGATCGCCCACTCTACTGGTATCCTTTGGTCATTCACCATGAGGATGGCTGCTGCCGATGGAACCGCTCAAGCGCGTACTTGGAATTTTACAGTCTTATGTTTGGTTGGCCATCGGCGCAACGGTAAGCGTGCTGCTGCTGACGGCGGCGAATGCGGTCACCCCACAGCTTTTTCGGCGCGGCATCGATCAAGGCATTTCGCCGCAGAATTTGCAGGTGGTGCTAGTGACCGGGGCGCTGATGGTGGGGGTGGCGATCGCGCGCGGCCTTTTCAACTTTGGCCAAAGCTACTGGGCCGAGGCCATTTCCCAGAGCGTAGCTTACGAGCTGCGCGGCCAGGTCTTCCGCAAAATAGAAACCCTCAGCTTTAGCTACCACGACCAGGCGCAGACCTCTCAGCTCCTCACCCGCATTACCAGCGACATTGAGCAAATTCGTACGTTTGTCGGAACTAGCCTCATCCAGGTGATCAGTTCGCTGCTGACGCTGGTGACGATTGCCACCATTCTGCTGATTATGAACTGGCGGCTGGCGCTGGTGACACTCGCCGTCGTGCCACTGGCTGGGGCGCTGCTGTTTCGCTTTTTCAGTAAAAATCAGCCCCTGTTTGGCCAGGTTCAGGAGCGCCTCGGCGACTTGAACGAGGTGCTGCGCGAAAATTTGCTGGGCGTGCGCGTGGTCAAAGCCTTTGTGCGCGAACCCGTCGAGCTGAGGCGCTACACACAGATGAATAACAACCTGGTCGCGGTTTATATAAAAACGCTCAGCGCCATTCGCAATACGTTTCCGTTTATCTTTTTGCTGAGTAACCTGATTACGCTGGCCGTGGTGGGCTATGGCGGCGCTCAGGTGATCGAAGGTACTTTTACAATCGGCGAACTGGTCGCATTTAACGCTTATCTGCTGTTTATTTTGCAGCCGGTGCTGCTGATTGGCTTTGCCGCGCCCGTGATTGCTCAAGCTGCCGCCTCCGCTGAGCGCGTGTATGAGATCGTCGATGCGCCAGTAGAGATTCAAAACCGGCCTAATGCAGTGCCGTTTGGAAGCTGTGGCGGTCGCATTACCTTTGAAGATGTGTGGTTTCGCTATCCCGGCGCGACGGCTCCGGCGCTACAGGGCGTCTCTTTTGAGACCAGGCCGAATGAGCTGATCGCGATTTTGGGCATGACCGGTTCGGGCAAGAGTACGGTTGTAAATCTGTTGCAGCGATTTTATGACGTGACTCAGGGCGCGGTGCGGATTGACGGGCGAGACGTGCGCGATTTTGAACTGGAGAGTTTGCGATCGCGTATCGGTATCGTCTTTCAAGAGACTACTCTGTTCTCAGGCACACTCCGTGACAACATCGCCTACGCTAGGCCAGACGCCGCGTTAGAAGACGTAATCGAAGTGGCAAAAACAGCGCATATTCACGATTTTATCGAGAGCTTGCCAGAGGGCTACGATACGATTGTCGGGGAGCGAGGGGTAGGGCTATCGGGCGGGCAAAAGCAGCGGATTGCGATCGCCCGCACTCTCCTTACCCACTACCACATACTTATTCTCGACGACAGCACCTCGGCGGTCGATGCCGAAACCGCCGCCCAAATTCAAACCGACTTAGACAAGCTCATGCAAGAGCGCACCTGTAGCGCCTTTGTGATTGCTCAGCGCATTAGCACCATCCAAAGCGCCGACCGTATTCTGCTAATTGATAAAGGTAAGCTCGCCGCCCACGGCACCCACGAACAGCTCATGCGTACCAGTTCGCTCTACGGTGCCATTTTAGAATCGCAGATGCAGCAGCCGGTTGCTGCCTCAGTGAAATAGTCCCCTACTCCTCTTTAACCATGCGCAGTGCCCCGGTTGCTCCCGAACAAAAGGCTGATCAACAGCTTTCTACCTCTCGCCGCTTCTTAGGCTATCTAAAGCCTTACCAAAAAGAGCTACCGATTGCTATCGGCGCGGTCATCATTGGCGCATTTACTCAAGCCGTCGGCCCCTTTCTCATCGGCTGGTCAATCGACAATCTGATTCGTCCGGGCAATCTCACTGGGCTGATATGGATGATTGCAGGGTTGGCGGTTGTTTATC
>JBBQAC010000007.1:0-38455 GCA_038315915.1 Phormidesmidales cyanobacterium | reverse complement strand
TTTGAAATGGTGGATAAGGGATTAGAGGAAGTGTTGAATCCTTCGGAGCTGTTTATGAGCAGCCAGGAGGAGAATGTGCCGGGAGTGGCGACGATTGTGGCCTGTGAAGGAACCAGACCACTGGTGGTAGAGCTACAATCTCTGGTAAGCCCAACGAGCTACAGTTCTCCTCGCCGGTCAACAACCGGGATTGAATACAACAGATTGCTGCAAATTTTAGCGGTGCTGGAAAAGAGAGTGGGCATTCCCCTTTCTAAGCTAGATGCCTATGTTGCTTCTTCTGGCGGGCTGAATGTGGGGGAGCCCGCAGCGGATTTGGGGATTGCGGTGGCGGTGGCAGCGAGTTTTCGCGATCGCATTATCGACCCCGAACTGGTGCTGATTGGCGAAGTAGGCTTAGGCGGGCAAATTCGCCCGGTGTCGCAGATGGAACTGCGGCTAAAGGAGGCAGCAAAGCTGGGGTTTAAGCGAGCACTGGTACCGAAGGGGCAAAAGCGCGGAGATTTGGGGATGGAGGTGATCGAGGTGGGGAGAGTGGTGGATGCGATCGCGACTGCCCTGGCCAATTCTACTCAGCATGAGCCAGTGGAGGCTTCTGAAGAGTGAGTCAGCCAACCTGCTGGATCATTGCAGGCCCCAACGGCGCTGGCAAGACAACGTTTGCCCTGAGATATCTGCCCGATGTGGCGAACTGCCGAAACTTCATCAACGCTGACTCAATTGCGGCGGGCTTGTCCCCGCTGTCCCCAGGTACGAGGCTGCGAGCGGCGAGCCGATTATTTTTAGAAGAGATTGAGAACCAGGTTCAGGCAAGGCAAGATTTTGCATTTGAAACAACTCTGGCTGGGCGGAGTTATCTCAAGCTGATCAGACGGCTCCGCAGCGACGGGTGGCGAGTAGAATTGACGTATCTGGCTTTATCCAGCGTAGCAATGTCGCGAATGCGAGTAGCGGAGCGGGTGGCACATGGCGGTCACGACATCCCTTTGGCAGATATCGAACGGCGATTTCCACGGAGCTTGAAAAATTTGTTGACTGAATTTGTTGGCATTGCAGACTATACCCAATGCTTCATGAATGATGGCCAAGTACCAAAGCCTGTGTTTACTCAGGAGGGCGAGGTGCGAAACATACTAGAACCAGAGCTATTTGAACGGCTAAGGCAAGGTGCTGGACTATGACCACTATCCCTGAAAATACTCAAAGAGCATTAGACGCATTACAAGCAGCGGTTGCGCAGGAATTGGATAAAAAACGTCGCTTGGGACACTATGCTGTCATTTGGCAGGACGGTAAGCCGGTTGCCATCGGAGAGGATGCACCAGCAACGGTAGAACCCTCGCCCAAAAGCTAGACGTAGACCCTTCTACTGTGACTCGCTTAACTCTCTGGGAAAAGCCGCGTCACTGAAGATATGGCCTTACGACTGCATGTTGTGCTAGGCCGTACCCCCGAAAGCTGGCTCGCCATGCAAAATCAATATTCTCTTTGGCACGCCAGACAGCGCTTCGATAGAAAAAAGCTGTCTCCTTTAGATGCTGTTCTGGCCTAGCGACCCAAAGCCTTTAGATATACCTTCACTGCGATCGCACTCCCCATCTCCGCACATCCACCATCGCAGCAACACAATCCAACCCTACTCACCAGCAGCAACCTGAACTGCCCCCTGCCCAGACTGCGCCAAATAGATACCCGACAAAACGATGGCAAACCCGACCCAGGTCACCGGGCTGAGCTGCTCCGTAAAAATTACCCAGGCCAACAAAGCACTCACAATCGGCTCCAACAACAAAAACAGCGCCACAAAACTGGGGCTCACCTTATCCAGGCAGTCAGCTAATAGCCGCTGTCCCAAGCCTTCGCTAATCAATCCCAGGCCCAGCACCGCCAGGATCGCCGTCGCCGTAGTAGGCAAGAGCTGGCCCTCAGTGAGTAGCACAACCGGCAACAGCACCGCACTGCCGATCGCACAGCGCCAGAGCAAAATAGTCGTCGCCGAAAACCGACTGCGCAACTGCTCTACGATCAAAAAGTAGGCACCCAAAAACACCGCTGATAGAAAGGCATAGGCATCCCCCAGCAAAAAGCCATCCGCGCCCTGAAGATCTTCCATCCCCAGCCCAACTGCGCCAGCCAACGCGATCGCCATCCCCATCAAAAACCGGCGATCAAAGCGCCGTCCCAACAGCAGCCAGCTCCCCAAGCTCGTGAAGAGAGGCGTCAGGTTATTCAGTAACATGCACTTGGCAACCGTTGTGTGTTGCAGCGCGATCGCCCACAGAACCAAGGAAATCACTGCGCTTCCGCCCACGCCCACGAGCAAGCACCACTGACGCAGCGATATCGGCACTGGCGTCTCCTCGTCTATGTCCGGAGACAACCGCCGCTGACCCCAACGAACTGAGCCAAAACACAGCAGAAAGACTGCCAGTCGGTTGAAGACCGTCGCATTCGCACCCAGCTCTACTTCGCTGAAGCGAATGAAAATCGGGGCGAAGGAAACGGCTAGCAGCGCTACACACAGCGTAGGCAGTGTCGCCCAAGTAGAGGCGGTCTCCTGCTCCTGAGATAGGGTTTGCATCGCGACAAATTATACAGTTACCCCTATTAGCTTAAGGGGGATGTCGTCTGGGCGATCGCTCTATCTAAAATCTCTTTTCTCCCAACCGCGTGCCGTCTGCACGAACAACCGCATAGCGATAGTTGCGATCAGCGACCCGCCAATACCGCTGTAGCCGGTCATAGTCAAAATTAACCGGCACGTTGACCTCAAAATAGCCTCGTTCCGGCACCCAAGCAATCCACCAGTTGGCGTTCTGATACCCTACCGACTGCCAAAACCCAAGGCGCACCTGCTTCTCAGCCGTTGCTCCTATCGGAAACCTGATCTGTCTCCAGCTCGGCTGACCGGCGTTGCGCAGCTCGCTTGGAGGTAGGTTAGGAGGGAGATAGCGGCCTTGCTCGTTGTAGTACCAACTAAAGCGGGACTGCTCAGTCAGCAGCGTATTTCGGGTACAGCCGTCATAGGGAGCCGACAGCAGCCTGCCGTCATGGGCGACCACCTTGTAGGGCGGTGGCCCGTCCACAGTCGCTAGCTGCTCCGCCGTAACTTCGGTCTCAAAGTTAATCTCAAGCAGGTCGTTGAGCGCCTGACTTTTCTGCGGCCCGCTCAGCGACTCGAAAGCCTCTGTCAGGAAAATGCGATCGCCTTCCAGCCGATCAACAATCTGCGCCGTGCTCCAGGAATGCGTCGGCTGACTCTGAATCCGCTGCAAATGGGCGCTCATCACCGGCTCATACCAGGCCAAGCTCCCCGGCTGGCCAGCGCAGTTAGCCCAGGCAGGCGCGGCCACTACCCAGCCCATCAGTCCTACGCCCCATAGCCATTGACGCGATCGCTTACTCACTGATTTGACCCGTTTGCTGAAATGGATAACAGCTATTTTACAATTTTGAAATGCCCTACCCTTTAAATGCGATACCACTTTGCGAATCACATATCATGGAAGCATCCCGACTCAGCCTTTTAACTTATGGTTCAGTCCGACATCAAGACCACGCTTCCCTCTGGTACTGAGCTACCTGACTCAGATGATCTTCCTGTGGACAATGAAGAACAGAACTTAATCCCAAACATTTTGTTGTTTGTGCTAAACGCGCTCTGGGCCAGCAGGCAAGATTGGTTCTTTGGTGTAGATATGGGGGTGTACCATGCGACCAGCGCGCATCCTAGAGTGCCAATCGTGCCCGATGCTTTTTTGAGCCTGGGCGTCCCTCGGTATAGAGCCGGGCAAATGCGGCGCAGCTATGTCGTATGGGAAGAAGAAGATGTTGTTCCTACTGTAGCCATCGAAGTCATCTCCTGGTCGCCCGGTGGTGAGTACGACAAAAAGCTCGAAATCTATCGCAGGCTAGGCATTCTCTACTACATCGTCTACAACCCTAAGCATTGGCAGCGAGACAGGCACCAGCCCTTTGAAGTGTATAAGCTCATCGAGGGCCGGTATCAGCTACAGTTGGGCGAACCCTTTTGGATGCCTGAAGTAGGGCTTGGGCTCGGGCGATATCAAGGCACTGTTGGCAACATTCCGCTTGAGCTGCTTGGTTGGTTTGAAGAGGCCGGTAGTCGCATTCTGACCGCAGAAGAAAAAGTCGTCGCCGCAGAAGAAAAAGCGAACCGGTTAGCGGCTCGCCTCCGAGCCTTGGGCGAAGATCCAGAGTCGATCTAATGCTAGTCGCAATATCCTCTTCTATCTCTGTCGGGCCAACGCCCGCTCCATCACAGTCATACGCGCTAAGAATCCAATGTTTTCAAATATGCCTCCACCGCGCCCGCAAACCCCATCTCTAACGCATCTGCTGTCAGCGCGTGACCGATTGACACTTCCAGCAAGTTCGGAATTTTCTTGAACAGCGGTAGATTTTCCAGGTTTAAATCATGTCCACCATTTACCCCAATGCCTAACGACTGAGCGCACTCAGCCGCTTTGCGATAAATCTCAAAACTCTCCTCACCTTTTCCTTCCCGGTACGCGGTTGCATAGGGCTCGGTGTACAGCTCAATCCGACTACAGCCCAAAGGCGGTACCTGCTTAATCTGTTCTACATCTGGATCCATAAACAAACTTACCCGACAGCCCAACTCATTCAGTTCGCTGATAATCTCTTCTAGCCGCGCTGCATTCTCAGGTACATTCCAACCGTGGTCAGACGTGTTTTGGTCAGGGGCGTCCGGCACTAGCGTGCACTGGTCAGGCCGCACCTCTCGAATAATCTCCATAAAAGGCGACTCAAAAGGATTGCCCTCAATGTTGAATTCAACGGTAGGATGCTCCTTTAGCAGCTTCGCTAGATCGTAAACATCGGTTCGCCGGATATGGCGCTCATCCGGCCTCGGGTGTACCGTCAAACCCTGCGCGCCAGCAGCAATACTAATTTCGCCCATTTTGACTACGCTAGGAATCGCCAGGGGCCTAGCATTGCGCAGCATTGCGACTTTGTTAAGGTTCACACTGAGATTAGTCATAAATTTAGGATTTTGTGGGTGCGCTTCACCTGAGGTCTTCCCACTTTAGCAGCCGTTTTGTCGCTACATTCCAAACGCTAAAAAATTCTACAGCTCTTTGAGTTCTTGTGCGTCTGACCGGTTTGCTTTCAGCTTCGGCAGGATGATTAGATCAATTGCAAAATACATCTGAATGACAATCAAAACAACATATTCTCTAACCAGGTAGGGTAAATGCGTGCTAGAAATTTGAGAAAAGAGAATCAGGCCAGCCAATAGCAGGGCAATATTCTTACTGGAAGTCTTTATCTTTTTCATGTGCATTCTATACCAGTCTCTTGTAGTCACGAAAGGGAATGCCAGTACGAGTCTTTACAGCTACGGCAGAGCGATAGTCACCGCGCTGAATTCTCTCCTCAACAATCTTTTGCGCCACCTCGGGCGCGATCCCCCAAGTCTGCATCTCATCTGCGGAGAAAAAGTTGACCCGTCGCCAGGAAGCGCCTTCATCCTGCATGGCACTGTAGGAAAAAATCAGGCGGGGCGCAATGCGTCGAACTTGATCTTCGGGCACGCCTGCAATTTCGGTAAGCTCTTCAGCGTGGGTGAACAAGTAGCCCTCATTCCGAATAAGGTCAATGTCATTGGCGTACACAATGGGCAAATCGAGCACTCTCACCAAATCGTGCTTGGAGCAGCGATTGAAGTCGACCTGTATGATCGGCTCCGGGACGTTGATGTACTGATTTCTAAACCAAAAGGCCACTCCGATCTGTAGCAACCAGGCTACAAATAGCCCATCAACCAAGGCCAACACAATTGAAAGCCCAAGGATCAGCCAGCCTAGCTGTGTAAACTTGTTGTCTCTGAGGCGATTACCTTCACGGACGATGGCCAAACTGCCAAACACCGGAATAAACGACAGCCAGAATGCGTTCGGCGATAGCTGAGACGATTTAACGGCGGTGATTTTTGCGTTGGTCATGGCCCCATATCCTGAATCTTTCTGCGGTGGCTAAATTGAGCGGCTAAATCGAGTCGAGAATTTTACGGCGCTTTTCTTCGTACTCCTCAGCAGTGATGATCTGCGCTTCGTAGAGCTGTCTGAGTTCTTGCAGCGTCCCGGCTTTGTCTTTGGAAGATTCATGGCTTAGCCGCGAGGTAGGAGCCGTATCTTGAAAGCGGCGGTTGTACTTGGCATTGAAGTCTGATTCAGACATCATCAGTAGAAAAATACATTCAAAGAAGGCAATCAGCGCTGGGATGCCCGTCCAGAAAAAGAGCAAATAAACGACGCCTGCGCCTGATTTGCCCAGGTAAAATTTGTGTATGCCTGCCCAACCAATGAAAAACGCTAGCAAAGCAGCGACTGTTTTATCTTTCATGATACGTAGGTGCTGTGGTCACTCCATCATAGAAATTGTATTGCGATCGCCGTCGGCTGAACTGTGACAATACTTCAGATGTGCTCGATTTTCTAAGACTCCAGCTTGCAGTGCGTCCGTTCCGGACAAGGCGGGCGTGAGTTTTAGCTGAGTCAGGTGAGGCTAGTACCGCAGTAGGCGCAGAAGCGATGGCGCAGTCTCTCCGCAGGAGAATCGCCCGCCGCCACCGCTGCTCCACACTGCGAACAAAATCGCTTTACCTTGGCTGCTTGTGTAGGGCTGCTTTCGGCAGATTCTGACTGAGCGGACGGCGTTTTGCTACCCAGTGTCATATCGCCTAGCTTCATTTTCCCCATGCCAGTTTCCCCCATCGTCATTTCCATATTGCCCACGGACATGGACATGGGATTTTGGTTCATTCGCATGGGTTGCATCGGCGTCATCGGCGTCATCGGCTGCATGGGCGAATCTAGTATCGTCGTATCGCCTGCATCCTCTTCGCGCTGCATGGCCACGGGCTGCGATCGCTCAATCTGCTCAGCCACTTGACTGGAGAGCGGGCCAGAAAGCACTTGAGCCTGACCGCCCTGAATTTGAAGATAGTAAGTAGTGGAATCTGCTGAAATTACGACCAGCATTCCCTGGCCCAGACGGTATAGCGTGGGCTCGGCTGTCCACTCGCCAGTGGAGAAGCGATTGCTACTTTGCTGCTGCTGGCCCGAGCCGCTGCTCAGCAGGGTAAGCGTCGTGACCGGGCCTTCATTGCTCAGGTACAGCCGTTGATTGGAGCCAAGTTCGCATCTATAAGCCGCAGCGTCAGCCATCGCTCTCCTTGCAAAAAATAGTCGGGCGTTCCTTTCAGTATAGTTAGGCTGGCCTGCGCTAGCTCACTTTTTGGGGTTTAAACTAGCTTCACTACCTTTAAATGAGCAGAAAATTGAGCCGGTATTTGCTACCCTCAGATGTACTTTTTAACTGCTGCTATAAATAATGACCTATTGCCTTGGAATAGTGGTCGAAAAAGGACTGGTACTGGCCGCTGACTCACGGACAAATGCAGGCGTAGACTACATTTCTTCCTATCAAAAGCTATTCGACTTTTCGGTGCCGGGCGATCGCGTCATTATTCTCTGTACTGCCGGTAGCCTCTCCACCTCCCAGTCAGTCATCCACCAGATCGAGCGGGACATCACATCCAACGCTGAAGTCAACCTGCACAACCTACCTTCCCTGCACGAAGTCGCTGCCCACATCGGCGAAAAAATGCGCCAAATCCAGGACAAAGAACGTCCCTGGCTAGAAAAAGACGGCATCGACTATCAGAGCACGTTCATCGTCGGCGGACAGATTGCAGGCGAAGCGCCGGGGCTGTATCTCGTTTACAGTCAGGGTAACTTTATCGCCGCTACGCCGGAAACGCCCTTTTTACAAATCGGCGAAACCAAGTACGGCAAACCCATTTTAGACAGAACCATCAGCTACGAATCGCCACTAGACGACGTCGCCAAAACCACGCTGCTGTCAATAGATTCAACCATGCGCTCCAATATTTCAGTCGGCCCGCCCATCGACATGGTGCTTTACGAGACCGATGCCCTCGAAGTTCGTCGCCGCGTGCAGTTGCAAGAAGGCGACCCCTACCTGCTGAAAATGCGCCAGTACTGGGAAGAAACGCTCTCGAAAGCCTCTCGCAACTTTCCCAACATTGAGTGGAATCGTATCTCCGTCCCAGCCGAGCCAGATGCGTAGGAGAGGCAGTCCAACCAAATACCCCCAGATCGCAAAGCGCTATGCTTCTACGGACTGGGGGTGTTCTTCAGGTTCAAAAGTAGCGGATTAGACAGCGATCGCTTCTTTCCCTACTTTCTCTTCTATCTTGTCCGCCGCGCCGAGTAGCTCTTTTGCCCAGCGGTCTACATCGTAGGCTTTCACCGCTGCGTACATGCGGGCCATCCGCTGTTTGCGCTCCTCAGGTTCCATCGCCAGCGCCTGATCAATGGCTTTGTCCATGCTGCTGTCGGCGTAAGGATTAGTCAGCACCGCGTCCGGTAGCTCGACCGCCGCCCCAGCAAATTCCGAGAAGACCAGCACGCCATCTCCGCCGCCTTTGGCCACCACGAATTCCTTACCCACCAGGTTCAGGCCGTCTCGCAGTGGCGTAATCCAGGCAATATCGGCTGCCGCATATAGCGCCAAAATCTCTTCCAAGGGCAGCGCTGAAGTAAACAGCAAAATCGGTGTCCAGCTCAGCTTGGCAAATCGACCGTTGATTTTACCGACTAGGCGCTCGATTTCGCTTTGAGCCGTCTTGTAAATTCTCATGCCGGTAGCGGGCTTGGCGACTGCGACCACAAAGTTGATTTTGCCTTGCAGCTCCGGTCTGCGCGTCAGCAGCCGTTCGTAGCACAGCAGCATTTCCTTAGTGCCTTTCACATAGTCCACCCGTCCGGCTGAGACGATGAGCTTGCGATCGCCCCCCATTTCTGAGCGAATCTCTTCCACCCGCTTCTTCACCTCAGGCTTTTCGACCACAGAGCGAATAAAGTCCACATTGGTACCGACAGGGAAAGCGCCCAGGTGGACAAGCTGCCCCTTGTAGCGCACCTGAGTTGTCATCTCGGGGACGGCCAGAGCAGTGCCGCGCGGGGTGAATTCTTTGGCGACAGGCTCTTTTTTGACGATCTCGATATCGCAGAGACCTTGAGCGATCGCCACGAAGTTCTCCACATAGCGAGGAATGTGGAAGCCACATACGTCACAACAGAGAATGCTTTCAACAATCTCTTCACGCCAGGGCAGTACATTGAAAGCGTCCGGGCCAGGGAAAGGAGTATGGTGAAAGAAAACAATCTTGGCGTTGGGCCGCTGCTGCCGAATGTAGTAAGGAGTCAGCCACAAATTGTAGTCGTGAATCCAGATCAGCGCGTCGTCTGCGGCGTCTTCGCAGGCGGCGTCGGCGAATCTCTTATTAATATCCTGAAAGTTCTCCCAATCAGAAGACTCGTAGGTAAACTGCCAGGGGAAAGAATGCAGAATTGGCCAAAAAGCCTCTTTGGAGGTGACGTGGTAAAAGTTTTTCACCTGCTCAGCGCTGAGCGGAATCCGGCGTACAGTGCCGTTCTCGTTCCCCTCAAAGTTCATGCGCTCTTCAAACTTGTTCTTTTGCTTAGGATTTATCTGTTTCCAGGCGATCCAGGTGCTCTGTTCGGCACTGGCAAAAAAGCTTTTAATCGTGGGCAAAATACCGTTGGGACTTTTCTTCTCCCGATAGTAGGTCTTGCCGTCTTCAATGACCTCATCGTATGGCTCGCGGTGATAGAGAATGACGAGTGATGACTTCATAAAGTTAAAGACCTCTTTAAAGATTTGCTAGAGGTCTAGCGAACAAGGCTTGGCTGGCTGACAACCTTCGATAGGTTCGCCGCCAGATAAATTATGCTTGCTGCCCCTCTGTCACATAGTCACACTAAACCGGGGCGATGAATAGAGCAAACGCTCAACTAACGTCCGCACTCGACCCAACCGACAGCACACAGAAACCGCCGAAGCATCTGGTAGAAAAAGGTGCAGCACCCGATCCCGGACGATCAAGCGTACAAATTGTACGCAAAGATATCCAAATACCCTTCAAATACAAAAGGCCACCATCGTCGGCTTGAGCAAAGGCTTTGCAGATATCAGAAATGCCTGATAGCTCAGGTAGACTGAACTTGTAAATTCGCCCGGTTCGCGTTCAGCTATGTTCTGCCGACTGGAACGTTTTTTCGTTCGCTAAACCGCCTTTAATATAAGCCTAATGGCATAGTTGAGAAATCCTCCTAGCGGTGGATAGTGCGATCGCGCCTCAATTGTGCGCCTCTTCAAAGGGTAAAAAAACGGCATTGGGTTTAGAGTGGTGAACAGCGAAAAGAATTCATTTTTACAGCATCTGCTAGGGTTCACAAGTAGCAGAGCTGACGCAAAAGTTACGCAAAAATGAAGACAACCCTTTTGAACGTCAGGATTATTTGATGAGTCATCTCCCCACTGAAACCATTCTTTCAGCGCCCGCTTCTGCGCCGGTTGTCAAGCTGCAAGAGCCCGAAACTGAAGCTTTATTAGCTTGGGCTGTCAGCACCGCCGGATCTAAAGCGACTTATTTTGAGATTGGACAGCAGCTTGCGCGGCGATTGGGCGCTCATGTGAGGAAGCGTCCAGAAGCCGGGGATCTTGTGGAGCTGGGCTTTTGGGTACCAGAACTCACCGGCCAAATTTTACCGGCTGAGCGCTACATCTATTTAGAAGTGTTCACGCCCTTAGTGGATGTGGACTTCAGCCAGCCGCAGCAGCAGGTGCCCTTTCGCTACGAATGTGTAGAGGTGCCGCTACAAGGGGAGTTTGTCTGGGCGGTGGTGAGCGGGATGCAGGTGGGATCGCGCGATCGCCTCGGCAGTCTGTACTGGCTGCGCTACCGCAATTTCAATGACGGCAGGCTGTATACGGTGCGCGATCCGGCTCCTTATTCGCTGCCCTACGGCGTGTTTGCCCCGGCAGAACTGTACGACTTTGAGCAGTTGCAGCAGGAGAGAAGCGATCGCGATTACTTCACCCGGATGGCCCAGGCTGACCCTGTGATCCCAGCCGAGCGCGGGAATGAACCGGCCCTGCCCAGAGAAAAGGCTCCCAGCAATATTTTGCAAATGCACGTCCCGACCGCCTCTGCTGAAGGCACCCTGGCCGGACTCACGCGGATATACCGGCAGATTGCCACCAAAATCAGGCAGGGCGAACCGCTCACTCCCGCCGAGCAAAACTATATTGGCTACGACGCCATTCAGCTCTTGCCCACGGAGCCCACAATTGAATATCGCTCAGAAGACGGCCACCGCGACTTTTTTACTATCGATCCCGATGGCTATGGCACCCATGGCCCGGTCTGCGTCTGTACAGATGCCCCGATCACGGCCACCCTCCGCAAGCCAGATACCCAAAATTGGGGTTACGACGTTCCTATCCTGGGCTCTTCGACGACGAACCCATCATTGCTCAGCAGCCTGCGGCCAGACGAGGTGATCGACTTCGTTTGCGAGCTACACAACTTTCCAGAGAAGCCCATTAAGGTCATTTACGACCTAGTCTATGGCCATTCGGATAATCAGGCGCTAGAGCTGCTCAGCCGTCAGTTTTTAGCCGGGCCGAATATGTACGGTCAGGATCTCAGCCATACGCTGCCGATGGTGCGAGCAACTCTGCTCGAAATTCAGCGGCGCAAAATCAATACCGGCGTCGACGGTATCCGCATTGACGGCGGTCAGGACTTTCGCTTTTTCAACCCGTTCTCAGGCAGGTTGGAGTACGACGATAACTACTTGCTGGCCATGAGCGACGTGATCCAGGAGATCAACGGGGATCAGAGGCTGATGTTCACCATTTTTGAAGACGGTCGCCCCTGGCCAGAAGAAGGCTGGGAGACCACTTCCACTTACCACGAGCTGATTGACCTGCGACCTGATTCCTATCAATGGGGGCCGCTGATTTTTGCGCACAATACGCCCGCGCTCAAGGGTTTTTGGGACTATAAGTGGCCTCGGGTGCAGGAGGTGATGCAGAAGGGCGATCGCTGGATTACCGGCTGCGGCAACCACGATACGGTGCGGCGCGGCAACCAAATCGCTGCTGATACCGCCGACATCAACTGGAACCTGGGCGAGACCCTGCCCGAGGTGATTAACAACGCCTACGACAATCCGGCCACAATGCTGTGGGTGTACGGCTTTAGCCCAGGACTGCCGATGGACTTTCTCAATGCGCTGATGCACAGCGGCTGGGGATTTTTCCGCAATACCGATGAGTTTTACGGGGTGAAGGTAGCCGCTGAAGAAATTGGCTTTTTGTACTGGCAAGTGACGCCAGAATTTTACGCTATGCCTGCGTTCTTTAAATCGCTGAAAAAACTAGGCTTTGAAGATTTGGCAGGGCTGAAGCGCTTCACTCAGGTGCTGGCCACCGCAATGGAAAAGTTTGAGTATGACATTGAGCTGGTGGCAGAAACCTGCCGCGAGTGGTGTCTGGCACCGGACGGACTGGTGCAAGATTTTCCGGTACTGTCAGACTTTTTTAAAAACCTGGAAGGCTTTCAGCTCAAAGCGTTTGCACTGGCGTTTATGGAGGATAGCCACGAGTTTAGCCGGGTTTCTCACTTTACTGAGGAAGTGAACAAGGCAAATGTAGATCAGCCGGTGGCTACGGTTGCTGAGGCAGAAGCGGAAGAGACAGCGATCGCCGCCAGCCCAGACAAAAGCTCAGACGAAGGCCCAAGCACGGCCTACAGTCTGCACGGGAACCGGGTCGCTTTCAATCTTTCCCTGCGCCAATACCGTCAGGCCAATCCGTGGCTAGCAGACAACTTGTCGGGCACCGACCGCTTCAATCGCATCAGCGAACAGGGTCACACCTTGTTTTACGGCGTGCGCACTCAGCACAATCCTTCTGAGTCCAGCCCAATTGTGGAATATAAGCAGGTGGCAATGGTGGCTCATATGGGCGGCACTCCGGCCCAAATTGCCCCCTTCGACTGGTTACAGCTCGACCCGAGCGAGTGGCGAATTGTCATCACTTCCCCCGGCCTTGCCGTCGCTGAAGCCACCGATCTCAAAGGACTGGTGATAGAAGATGGGCAGGCTGTCCTGCTGGAGAAAAAGTCAATCGTGGCCTGAGCGGGCTGTTAACTTTTGGCACAATCACGGCTTGACGGCCCGATTGGGCAACGGGCGATCTTACAGTCGATATATAGCCATTCATCACTTTAACAACCAGCCATGAGCCAACCTGACTACATCATGGCCCTCGATTTGGGCACTACCGGCAACCGCGCCATCTTGTTTGACCGCGACAGTAAAATCGCTGGCCAAGCCTACAAAGAGCTGACCCAGCACTATCCCAAACCGGGCTGGCTAGAGCACGATGCGACGGAGATTTGGCAGGCTGTGCGCTGGGCGATGAACGAGGCGATCGCCCAAGCCAACATTACCGCTACTGACATTGCCGCAATCGGCCTGACCGTACAGCGAGAGACTTGCCTGCTGTGGGATAAGACAACTGGCGAGCCGCTGCACAAGGCAATCGTGTGGCAGGACAGACGGACTGCGCCGATGTGCGATCGCCTCCGCGCCGAAGGCAAAGCGGATCTCATCGCTGACAAAACCGGCCTCATCCTCGACGCCTACTTTTCGGCAACTAAGCTGAACTGGCTGCTGGATACGGTCAAGCAAAATGGCGTCAGCGACCTGAGCAATGTGCTGGCGGGCACCATAGACTCTTGGGCTCTGTGGAACCTGACCGGCGGCAACGTTCACGCCACCGACCACAGCAATGCCAGTCGCACCATGCTGCTGAACCTGACCACGCATCAATGGGACAGCGAGCTGCTCGATTTATTCGGCATTCCTGCCAGCCTGATGCCAGAGGTGCGGCCCAGCCTAGGTGACTTTGGCAAGCTGGACAAAAGCATTTTAGGGGTAGAGATTCCGATTACGGCAATTTTGGGGGATCAGCAGGCGGCACTGTTCGCGCATGGGTGTGATCGCCCCGGCCTGCTCAAATGCACCTACGGCACCGGCAGCTTTTTGGTCACCCACACCGGCAGCGAAGTAGTCAGAGCGCCCGACCTGCTCAGCACGATTGCCTGGAGCGAGGATCAAGGCGATTCCGTGAAAGTGGGCTATGCCTTAGAAGGGGCAATGTTTACCAGCGGAGCCTGCATTCAGTGGCTGCGAGACGGTCTGAAAATTATCGAGAGCGCCGGGGAAACCGCGCAAATGGCTGAGCAGGTGGCCGACAGCGGCGGCGTTTACTTTGTGCCAGCGCTGAGCGGATTGGGCGCACCTCACTGGGATATGACGGCGCGCGGAGCCTTTATGGGACTGACTGCCGGGGCGCAGAGAGAGCACTTAGTCCGGGCAGTGTTGGAAGCGATCGCCTTTCAGGTCAAAGAAGTGGTCAACGCGGCCAATACTCATGCCGACACGCCCGTCGGCCTGCTGCGGGTAGATGGCGGAGCCTGTAAAAATGACTTCTTGATGCAGTTTCAGGCAGACGCACTCGGCATTCCGGTAGAGCGCCCCGAAGTATTAGACGCGACAGCGCAGGGAGCTGCCTTTGCAGCAGGATTGGCCATAGGCTTCTGGGACGACTATCAGGCGATAGTGGCGACTCGCAAGGTTGGCCGAGTATTTGAGCCGCAGGAAAATGCGGTAGCACCCGAGCAGTTTGCTCAGTGGGAAAAGGCAGTGTCCAGGGCCAAAGACTGGATCTAGATCGCTTCTCCTTTAAGCCCTGCTGACTTTCTTTACGGATCGCTTATGTCATTGCCTCTGCACGAGCAAACGCTCTCTCTCGACCACGCAGCCTTTGCGCGCACCTTAGCCACCACCGAGAACCTGCTGATCATTCAAGATCTCGACGGCGTTTGCATGGGCCTGGTTAATGACCCGCTGAATCGCCGTATCAGCCCGGACTATGTGAGCGCGACGCAGGCGTTTGGGCCCCACTTTTACGTCCTCACCAACGGTGAACATACTGGCAAACGGGGGGTCAACGGCATTATTGAGAAGGCGTTTGAGGCGGTAGCGCCAGCGGGCTATCTACCAGGGCTTGCCGCCGGGGGCGTGCAGTGGCAGCACCGTGACGGCTCAGTCTCTCATCCCGGCGTCAGTGAGGCAGAACTGGCTTTCTTAAAGCAGGTGCCTGCGCAGATGGAAGCCTGCCTGAGAGATTTCTTTAAAGATCTTTTTCAAGCTCAGCCAGCGCCTGCACTTCAGCAAGACTTAGATCGCTACATCGCCGCCACCGTTTTAGACAATATTGCTTCTCCCACCGCCAATCTAAACAGCCTGTACCCGGCGCTGGCTGAGGATAACGATACGTTTGTCGCACTGCAAAAAAGATTGCGAACGCTCCTCGAAAGCCTGCTCACTCAGGCCACCGACCAGGGACTAGAAGACTCTTTCTTCATCCACTATGCGCCCAACCTGGGAAGAGACGCTGAAGGCTCGGAAATTGTCTGGTTCGCGCAGCCAGGAGAATCAGGAACAACAGATTTTCAGTTCATGCTGCGCGGGGCCATCAAGGAAGCGGGCGTACTGGCCCTGCTAAATCACTATCTGTTTCAGCGCACGGGCAGCTATCCTCTGGGAAAAAGCTTCAGCGCGCGTCAGGCACCGCACTCACTCACCGAACTGGTTGACCTGGCCAAGGCTAAGTTTGATCCGGCCCTGATGCCGATGATTGTCGGCGTGGGCGATACGGTCACCGCGCAGGAAAAAGACGGCGATGTGAAGCGAGGGGGGAGCGATCGCAATTTCCTTCAGCTCATTCAAAATCTCAACGACGTCTTCGACAGCGGCAACCTGACCGTCTACGTAGACAGCAGCGGCGGCGAACTTAAAAACCGCAAGCCCCTACAGCTAGTCACTGAAAACGGAGTGCGGCGAGTGGTTAGCGGCCCCGGCGACGCGGCTGATCCCCTCAGGCTAAACGTGGCGTTTCCGGGCGGGCACCGGGAGTACTGCGCGTTTTTTGGCACAGTAGCGGCTAAAAGAAGCTAGTATCACCTGCTACCAAAACCACACCAACCGCTCCCATCTCCCCCTTGAGCGCTGCCATCGCGCCCTTTTCTCGTTAAGCTCAAGGTAATTCGTCATAGTCGGCGATCTGCTACTTAGCCCAGAATCGCCATCTGCGCACATTCCCTATCAGATGAGATCATTACTTCAATCAATCTCCCGATTTTTTCAGCGCCTGTTTAATCTGGGCGATGCGCCCAGGCAGAGGCCGCGCCCCGCTGGCAGTGATATTGCCCCACCGGTACGCCTTCAAGCGCGTCCCTCTGATCCCGAAACCAATACGTTTATCCAGACGGCACCGCTTCGGCAGCTAGTCTACCAGGCGACTTACGGCCTGCCTCGGCAAAAGCGAACTCACGCTGCGCAGGTAGGCGCACTTTTGCGGGAACAGGATCGCTCATTTTCCTACGAAAAATATAATTTCACCAAGCTGATCGACCTGCTAGAAGCAGTGCCCGACCTGGTGGAAATGGAAAGGGTCGACCCCAATCCGGGCAATCCCAGCTCCGCGCCTGTGTACTATGTGCGGCCAGTCACCAATACCAGACGGCTGCTGATAGATACCCTCAACGGCTATGACAGTACCGATGGCTGGGTGCATTTGGAGAGTTTGGAGGGAGCGATCGCTCAGCGAGATCCGTCCTTCTCCAGTCAAAAATACGGATTTACCGACTTCAAAACCTTTCTCGAAAGCAGACCCGATCTGATCGAGTTTAAACCAGACAGCCCCGGCTACGTGAGGATTGCGCCATCTTCAGCCACAGGCGCTACACCCCGGCGCACTGTCGCCGAACCCAGACGCGCCGCCCCCATCAAGAAGCGCATCGACAGTCCCAACGGCAACGCGGCTATTACTCGCCCGGTCAGCAGGCCCAGCAGCTACGGCATTGAGCCCCTGTCAAAATTTGCCGGTTTTTCGCCGGAAACGCTTCAGCAAAAGGTCAGTGAACTGGCGGTGATTGCCCTGCCCGAAAACTGGTACTTCGGCCCTCAGCCGCCACCCGACTTTGCCTACCCAATCCTCAAAAGCTATCTGCGCTACACCTTCATTCGATTGCAGCATGAAGGCAAGGTGATAACCAACCCCGACCGCAGGTACCGCGCCTTTAATACCGGCCTGCTCGACACGCTGCTGCGCCCAATTTACGCCCTGCTCACCCAGCCCAAATCCGGCCTTCCCGACCGGCAGTGGGGACTGGACTTTTGCATCGCGGGTGAAGGCTACGCCGGGAAAATGCTGGTGGCACAGTTTGCGCAGCTACCCATCGCAGCGAACTACCTCAGCAACGCAGATCAAGCTTTTTACCGTCTGGCATCGGGAGCACCGCAGGTCGATTGGCAGCATGTCGTCAAAGACAACATGGCCCGTCTGCCCCTGGATTTTCTGGTGCAGTACGCGCCTGCTGGCTTTTTCCCTCGCAGCACCCAGGGGCTCACTACTCCAGAATTCTTCGACTATAAACGCTCATTCGTAGAAGCGCTAGAAGCTGATCCTGCGGGCTACCGGAGAATCGTCAACAAGCTAGAAGAAGCCCTAGATCGCACCCTTAGAAGAATCCAGATCAACTACAAGACGGCAGTACCTACCTACTATCCAAAAATCAACAGCATCGACTTGCTGCTGCCGATGTGCCTGGCCGACGAAAACACTGCCGACCTGGCCCTGGTTGTCCGGCGCGAACCCTCCGACAAATACATCGGCCACACCATTTTGACCATGCGACAGGCTTACAACAATGCCCGCCTCATCTGCAAGTTAGACGAGCACTGGCTTACCCGCTCTATGGCCCTCAGCCAGGAAGAATTTGACGAAGATGACGAGTCCGAAGACTTTGTCACCTCAGGTGAGAAGGAAGTTCCTGAAGAAAGCGCGATGGGCGCTGATTTGTAGCCAGAGAGATTGATTCTTTGCAGGTAGCGCTACGGCAAAAAATCGAGATCTAAGACCTGTGGCAGCGAGTAAGGGAAGCTGTCTGGGAATAGGGTAATTGCCAGACTGGTTTCATCTGCGGCTAAAGTTCTGGCGTTGGCATAAACCTTGTCAACCACGGTAGGTAAATAGGTTTTAAGACTTGGACTATCTGAAAAGATATCGGCAATTTCAATCCTGGCGTTGGATATTGAAGCCTTCCAACTACTCGAGCGCTTAGCTGGCAGAAACTGCCATTTCAACAAGTGCATTAGCAGCACCTTCAAATGGCTGCGAAGTGCTTTTTTATCGCGTTTTGCCAAGTCCTCTATTTCCTCTATCAGATTAGAAAGATCAATATCCTCTAATCGCTGCTCTTTAAGCGCTGTGACTTGCGTTTCAACCCAGAGGTTGAAATCGGTATCGTATAGAACTTTAAGACTCAGCATCGGGTTTAACCAGATGAATTATTTTACGCGGCACTTGAGAGCTGCTCTCTCAGCAGTTTGTTAACTAACTGACTCACTGCAACGCCTTGCTGCTTAGCTTGTTCCGACAAAACCGTAATTAAGTCAGCTTCTACTTCCACATCAAAGCGTCGGGTTCTTAGTTCTGCTTCCTCGACGTGAACCGTTTCAAAAGCCACCGGATATTGAGTTGTATCGTGACCATCCCAAAAGGCAGCTACTTCTTCGTAGCTGTCAAATTCTTCTGGCAAAGGATCAGCGGGAGTCTGATTGACGTTCATAATACTGTCGCTCCGATGGCGTCATATCTCGGGCTGAAATAGGCAGCGCAGAGGTTTCGTACTTGCGGATAAATAAAACGATCAAAAATCTACCAGTATTCGTTTTGCCATAGGCAGCATATAAATCCTCACCTTTCATTCGTCCTTTCTGGGCCTTGCGAAAATGAGAACGCGAGAATAAAACAGCCTCTACTTCTTCGGTCGATACCTGATGCTTGGCTGCTAACTTTTCAACGAAGGTATCTTTCCAGATGATCTCATATAGCCTCATTCTAATCTACGCCGTTCTTTCCAATCCTAGCTGAATGAGTTTGTCGACGAGTTCTGGAAAGTCTACGCCGGAAGCTTTCCACATCATCGGGTACATGCTGGTCGCAGTGAATCCGGGCATGGTGTTGATCTCGTTGATCAAAATTTCGCCGGTGGATTCGAGATAGAAAAAGTCGACGCGAGCGATCCCGGCAGCATCGACGGCTTGGAAGGCGCGGATGGCCATTTCCTGAATGCGATCGCGCACCCCATCCGGCACTGGCGAAGGAATCAACAGCTCCGCGCCGCCCTCGGTGTACTTCGCCTCATAGTCATAAAAGTCACTGCTAAAACGAGTTTCGCCCAGTACCGAAGCCTTAGGATAGTCATTGCCCAGGATCGAGCATTCCACCTCACGAGCCACAACGCCCGCTTCGACTACCACCCGGCGGTCATAGCTAGCCGCACTATCGAGAGCAGCCTCTAGCTCCTGGCGATTAGTCGCCTTCGCAATACCGACAGAAGATCCTAAGTTAGCTGGTTTGACAAAGCAGGGATAGCCCAAATCAGCTTCCAGGTCATCGCACAGCTTCGGAAAAATGCAGGGATTGGAGTAAATTTCGGCGCGGCTGACTCCCCTGTACTTCACCTGGGGCAGGCCAATTTGGGCAAAGGCACTCTTCATCGCCAGCTTGTCCATTCCCAGCGCTGATCCCAGCACCCCCGAGCCCACATAGGGCATCTGCAATACCTCTAGCAGCCCCTGAATGGTGCCATCTTCGCCATTGGGGCCGTGCAAAACCGGAAACCAAATGTCAATTGCGCCGATACTTGCCAGGTCAGGCAGTCGTTCCTGACGGCTGGCCAGTTCAGGCAAATCGTCCCTATCGCCGCCTGCCAAAGAATGGCCAGAATCGAGGACTTGCTGCGCGATGTCACCGCTGACCCAGCCGCCATCTTTGCGAATGTGCACAGGGACAACTTCGTATTTTTCAGCATTGGGGCCGGTGGTGAGGGCTGGCGCGATCGCCCCTGCCGAGCGAATAGAGACCTCATGCTCTCCTGAACGTCCCCCAAACAGCAAGCCCACCCGCATGACCATAGCCTTCACATCCAATGCTTTGCGATAGCCTATCACGGGCCAGAGACCAATCCCCAATGGGACGCAGGATTAATTGCAAGGAAGCCATAGCCAAAAAAAACGCTCAAGATCTCATTCGTAAATGAGGCTCTCAAGCGTTTGATCAGGGTGCATCTACCACTTATGTCTTCTGAAATGAACTGGCTAATCCGGGAAAAACCGTCGATCTCAGCGTAAAAAGTGACTGTGAAAACGCTTCCGAAACGTTCAAATAGTTGAGCTTTCGGGTGATAATAAGCCGACTGACCCCATACTCAGTCTGGTCGTTTGTAGCTCATGTAACTTAATGGTGGCGCTGTGAAATATTTCTTTTTGTCCGACAGCTGGACCACGGGCAGAGTCTGGGAATTTGGGGGGCTGTGGAATGAGCAGGCCAGACGCCGCAAGCCCATTCTGACCAAGCAATCGCTTTGCATTCAAGAAAACGACGAAACGCTGTATCTTTATCAGGCCGAAGATGCCGTCTTAATGGTAGAGGTTATGCCTGAGCAGGTGGCCGATTCTATTATTGGGCAGGTCGTCCTCAAGCGGTTGCTCACCGCCGACCAGGTAATCGAGCGGCTGTGTCAGGAAGACAGCTTCTACGCTCAGAGTCACGCGGCCCGTCCTGGCGAATCCTCTGCGCTCCCGAAAACGGCTGACGCTACTGAAACAGCGGTTGGGTCAGAGCAATACAGCCAGCCCTAGGGCGCTAGCAGGCCAAGATTGCTCACCGCCCGTTGAATCGCAGCCAGGGCTCGGTTATAGCCCAAAATGGCGCTGACATTGTTTGCCTGCGCCTGAGTCAGTTCGCTCGTGGCCGTGAGCACATCTAGCTGAGTGCCGACGCCTGCATCTAACCGCAGATTTGCCAGATCCAGGGCTTCTTGGGCCTGAGCGACGGCGACTTCGGAAGTGGCGATATTTTCCTGGTTGGCCTGCAAGTTGAAGTAAGCCTGCTCTACATCGAAGCGAACTTGGTCAACATTCTGCGAGAACTGCTCTTCGGCGATCGCCCCACCCAGTTCTTGCTGCCTTGCTCTAGCCCGAGCCGCGCCGCCGTCAAACAGCGTCATATTAAAGCGAGCGCCAAACGAATAGTTATCTTGAAAGCTGTCGCCGTTGTCTATTTGACCCTGAATGCCGTAGTTGGCAAATAGGCTTACCTGCGGGCGGATGGTCGCTAGCGCAATCCGGCGCTGCTGCTCGCTAATGTCTGCCTGAAGTAGCTGCTGCTCTAGCTCGGCCCGGTTTTGAAAGGCCAGTACGATACTCTCTTCTAACGTCAGAGGCCAGCTCTCAGCGACGGCGACTGGAGTGGCCTCTATGCCTGCTGTTGGCGGCAGGTTCAGCAGTCTTGCAATATCTCGACGAGCGATTTGCTGCTGGCTTTGTGACTGAATCAGCGACTGACGAGCATTGGCAAACTGCACCTCGGCTCGCAGTGTATCAAACCGGGTGCCGACCCCCACGTCTTGACGCAGTTGGGAATCCCGCAGGTTGCGCTCAGCTTCCTGGAGAAATGATTGATTGATTCGAATTTGCTCACCCGCGTCCTGCAACGTGTAGTACAAATTAGAGGTATCCAGACGAATCTGCTCTTGCTGTACCTCTACTGATAGCGCGTTCACCTGCCGCTGAAACTCCGCTGCGCGGAGAGAAGCAGTCCTCGACCCACCGGTGAAGACGTCGTAGCTGAGGTCTAACGAGCCACCCAAGGTGGTATTGACGCCGCCACCTAAAGAACCCAGACCGGGAATCGATGAGCCACCGCTTTCCTGGGTAGTAATATCAGCCCCTGTCGATAGCGAGGGCAGGTAGGCAGCACGAGCCTCTGTCACCGCAGCCTCTGACTGCTCCAGGGTCAGCAAAGCAGCCTGCAAAGCCTGACTGTTCTGATAGGCCAGTTCCACAGCCTGCTCCAGCGTAATGACTGGGTTTCTTTCAATGTCGACCTCTTCTGCTACGGTCGGGACATTCAGCGGGTTGGGATCGGCAAACAAACTATCGGGAAGTTCACCAATCTCTGGTTCGGGCGGTGCAGGCACATCGGCAGCGGGCGTCGGCAGATCGTCAGCCGCAGGAGAATTAACCGGTAAGACTTCTTCAGGTAAGGGCTGGTTGGGTTCTTCTGGTGCCTGCGCCTCTGGCTCCTGCGCTTCCGGTTCCTGCGCAGGAACGTCTGCCGGGTCGGCTTCTTCTAGCACTGGCAGACTGCCACCGGGTTTCTGGGCCTGTTTTTCTAGCTGTTTTTCTGGCTGGATCAGATCGCCTTTTTTTTCAGTAGAAGCGATCGCCGCAGGGGGCAGCGACAGCGAACTACCCATTACAAGGAGCAGAAAAGCAGCAGACTTGAGATATCGCATAGGGCTGATGACTTCAATGGATTTGGATTCGATTGACTCTAGAAAATGCGTAACTCATAGACCAGACACCTCAACCGCCTGTTCCCCACTTGCATAGATTATCGATCATAAATATCGATAATTTTCCGGGCTCGTGGGCCGACTATACAGCAGAAGGAAGTGTCACAAGCACGGCTGTTTCTGTCGCTGAAGAGCCAGCTTTTACTCAGCACAGCAAACGTTGCAAACAGCCAGAAGTTTACCATCCCGTTGCCGTTGCTGTGAGTCGCCTGAGATTAGGACTGATAGGCTAGCGCTCAGGCCGATGCTGGCATACTGCAGGTCGCCATCAGTTCAGGCAATCCTTCGACTGATAGTACTAGACAGTTTAGTTTATTTGCAAGTTGAGCCACCGACATATCGTCTAAAAAATACGTCGTTTCTGGGCGCTTACTATCGCTTTGTTTGAGCATTAAGGAAGGGATCAAAATGGCATCGCCTAAGTCTTTTCCAGCCAGCTGTGTGGCGATGTCCTGGCCCGTCAACAGGCCGGTGACTGTAATTTCCTGACCCCAGTAGTCGCTGTTAATCGGGGCCATATGAACTGTGAGCCCGTCGACTTGATTGAGCCTTTCAACCAGCGGCGCGAAGGCTTGTTCTACGGCATTGCCGACCACCCAGGTAAAGGTGCGCGGCGACACTTGCTCAGGCAGCGATCGCGCTAACGTTTCAAATTCTTTAAGAAACAGCCGAATAGAACCAACGCCGTTGCCAATTTGCGGATATGACTCATAGTGGCTTTCTGCCGGTAAAGGCTGACGGCCAATCAAAAACCATTCGTCAGCTAACCAGGCAAAGGTCGTACCCAGCCTCTGCTGAAATTCTGCCTGGAGAGCCTGCACCTGCACAATCACTTCCTGAGCTTTGTCTGTTGTGACCGGAACTAGCGCGTCTTGCTCAGGCCGGAAGCGGGTGAGTCCGACCGGAACCACTGCCGCCGAGGCGACGGCGGGCACTTCTCCGGTGTGAAAGGCGGCTAAGTCGCGCAGGGTACGCTCCAAGTGAGGGCCATCGTTAATGCCGGGGCAAACGACGACCTGAGCGTGAATTTGCAGCCGATGCTGTTGAAACCAGGCGAGCTGATCGAGGATTTGAGCCGCGCGGTCATTTTTGAGCAGGCGTGATCGCACCGCCCCTTCGGTGGCATGTACCGATACGTACAGCGGCGACAGCCGCATTTGGGCAATCCGCTCCCATTCAGCCGGGGGAATATTGGTCAGCGTCAGATAGCTGCCGTATAAAAAGCTCAGGCGGTAGTCGTCATCTTTGAGATACAGCGTTTCGCGCTTGCCGGGGGGCTGCTGGTCAATAAAGCAAAAGGGACAGCGGTTAACGCATTGAATCAGCCCGTCGAACAAGGCCGTTTCAAACTCCAGGCCGAGTTCTTCGTCGTAGTCTTTCTCGATTTCTACGTGGTGAGCGGTGCCCTTAGCATCGAGCACTTCGAGCGCCAGCAGTTCGTCCGCACAGAGAAAGCGATAGTCAATCAGGTCGCGGGGACGCTGACCGTTGATAGCCACGAGCTGGTCGCCCGCTTCAAAGCCGATTTCCTCAGCAATAGAACCGGGGGCAATGCTGGTGATGCGAGCGGGTGAGAGGGAGGCGCTCTTCATAAGGGCAGAATGCAGAAGTCGGAATACAGATGTTGTCCGTTCTTCACACTAACGCTTTTCTATTGAATACGGCTGAATGAGGTCGCTAAATGTTCTCTAGCCTGCCCAGCGCGATCGCCAGCAGCAGCACCACACCAAAGGCCAGTCGGTACCAGACAAATATCCAGGTGGAGTGGTTTTTGAGGAATTCGATTAGCCAGGCGATCGCCAGATAAGAAGACACCACCGCCGCAATCAGACCGCCCAGCAGCGGGATCAGCCGCACTTCGCTGTTGACGCCAAACATATCCGGTAGCGAAACCAACCCGGCCAGCGTAATCGTGATCGTCCCTAACAGAAAGGAAAACCGAGCCGCCGTCTCCCGCTTGAGCCCGAGAAATAATCCAGCCGTCAGCGTAGAGCCCGAGCGTGACACCCCTGGAATGATCGCCAGCGCCTGCGCAAAGCCCACCAGGATGCCGTCTCTCAAGCTCAACTTGGTAAAATCGCGCTGGCGTCTGCCGACAAATTCAGCCACGCCCAGCAGCAGCGCCATGACGATAGAAGTGAGCGCGATCGCCCCGGTAGAGCGCACAATCGAATTGTCGTAACCCGGCACAAACAGCTTGACAAACAGGCCCACCACCACAGCCGGAACCGTCCCCAAAATGATGCCAAGTCCCAACCGAAAATCAAAAGAGTCAAAGTTACGGTTCAGCAATGCTCGTAAAAACTGAATCGTCACTGAAGAAAGATCGTCCCAAAAGTACCAGATAATTGCGGCGATGCTCCCCAACTGAATTACCGCCGTAAACGAAACTCCCGGGTCGCCCCAGCCCAGCAGCACCGGCACGATCTTGACATGCGCCGTGCTGCTAATCGGCAGAAATTCAGTCAGCCCCTGCACAACGCCAATCACAATCGCCCGCCACAGCGTGATCGGCTGCGCGACCGACTGTGCGGACTCAGCCACCTGCGCTATTAGCCAGGTCAATTGCCCCATCAAGGCAGGTATTACCATCGGTACACTCCAAGTTTATTCAGCGAGCGATTCTGTCATCGGTCAAAGCGGATGTCTAGATTTCATACAGTCTTCAAAGGCATCCGTCAGGCATTATATTCCCAGAGCATGGCACTGAGCTATACCGTTCGTAGGGCGTGGCAAACCCAAAAATGTGGTATGTTAAGAATGGTTAATCAATTTCAGAAAAGCCTTGCAAGTTCTCAAACGGCCCTACCCAAAAGTTAAAAGTACCGAGACTCTGCGGGTGTCGCCATCAGAACCTTCCGCTATTGTCAGCGCGGGCCTTTATCTGCGCCAGAACTATCACTTCGTCAGCCAGAGCGTCGAAGATTCTCAAGCCAATCGGCTGAGAGCCTTTGCCGCAGCGGCTTTTCTGGTTGCTTTCCCGGTCTTTCTCCAAGCACCGCTGGTCAGAATGGCCCCTGCTTTGAGCTTGGCCATCACTGCCCTGTGGCTGTCACTGGGCTATAGCTGGATGAAAAAGCCTGCCCTCAATCTCTTTTGGGGCGATCTGATGGTCGGCTTTAGTTGGACCTGGCTAGCGGGCTCTATCTACTGGGGCTGGTTTCGTGCCAATCCTTATATTCATTTACCGATAGAAGCCATTGGTCTGCCTGCCGTGTTACTGCTGCTGCTCCAGGGAAGAGCCAAAATCGGCAACTATTTTTACTTGGGCTCTCTGATTGGCACTGCGATTACCGATATTTACTTTTACTGTGTCGGGCTGATTCCCTACTGGCGACAGGTCATGGTAGGCCCTCCCGAAGAGGCTGGCCAGGTTCTGCACAGCGCCCTGCTCCGGATGGAGACCTACGAAGGCGTTGGCTATGCGATCGTTTTATTGACCCTGTTGGTAATGCTGGGCACGATTCCGATGAGGTCGACCAGTACGAAGTGGTGGGTTTTTAGCGGCGCTATTCTCAGCACAATCGTGGTCGATAGCTTGTTTTTCGTGGCGGCTATTTTCGCTTAGTCTCATTTTTTTCCGAAAACACCGTTATCTGAGCGTACAAGTGAATATACGGCTCAAGGCTGGTGCTGCTGCCTGAGTTCTACTGGTATCTAGTGGAACTCAGTAAAAATACGTTGGTACCGGCTTTGTAATCGCTATAGGCTGATGCCAGTAGCTTTTGTCAGCCCTGCTGCTGAGCCATTGAAAACCACTTTCTCGATGGATCGCTGTGTCAATGCCCGAGACAATCTCAAAAGTAGGCCCGCGTTTGGTGCTAAAAGCAGGAAAGGGGCCTCCCTGTTTGCCGCTAGCAGGGAGTAGCTGCTGGACGGTCGGTCGTAGCGACGATAACAATTTGGTACTGGGCGATCGCTGGATCTCACGTAATCACGCCATGCTTCAGTATATGGACACTGGCGAATACTACTTAATCGATTTGGGAAGCCGCAATGGTTCCTTTATCAACGGTCGGCGGGTGAGCGTGCCAGTGACGCTCCGAAATGGAGACAATATCACCTTTGGGCAGACCCAATTCATCTTCTACTGTCCGCCGCCGAAGCCCCTCGAATCGACCGGGCCAAACGACCTCGACCAGTCTTATTCTCTCACTGCAACGGATACGCTACATGTCCGGCAGCTAATCTCGGTATTGGTGGTTGACATTCGCGACTACACTGTCTTGACCCGTCAGGTAGACGAAAAAGTCCTTTCTGAGGCAATTGGTACCTGGTTTCGGGAAGCAGGTACCATCATCGGCAGGCATGGCAGTTGGGTAGATAAGTACATTGGCGATGCGGTCATGGCCGTGTGGATTCACGGCCAGCCAAAAACGATCCCCCAAGCCATGTATCGGATCGCTCAGGCCATGAGCGAACTCAACTCAATGACCGGTCAGCTTCACAAAGGGTTTGCACTGCCCTTCGCGCTCCGAATTGGGGCTGGCCTCAATACTGGCCATGCCATGGTAGGCAATGCTGGCAGTAGCGACCATCCTGACTACACCCCCTTAGGGGATACGGTCAATGCCGCCTTCCGATTTGAAAGCTCAACCAAGCAGCTAGGACTGGATATTGCTGTAGGGGAAATGGCCTACGCTGCACTAGCACAGCTAGGCGCTGGCGAGCAAACGTTCAAGCGCTACTCTGTGAAGATGAAAGGCTATGAGCGTCCTTTAATAACTCACGGCTGTGCCTTCTCAGATCTAGATAGATTTCTGAATGCCCGCGAGCAGCCGCGAGACCCTCTACCCATACAAACCCAAAGCAGTCAGGAAACGTTAGATTGACGCCTCGATTGCCGCTTAGTTAATAGCGCTGTTGTCCCAGAGGCATTCCTTGCTTATCCGCAAAAATGATATCCTCGAAGTAAATATGCTGGGCATATGCTGAGAGTAGATTTAATAAAGAGGGTTTGAGCAGATGAAACAGGGCATGAAAAAGGCGCTAGGCGCAATGATCGCCGTCGGAGTTTTGGTAAGTTCTTTGCTGTTTGGCAGTGCGCAACCTGTCGCGGCGGCAGGGATCGGGAGCGATCTGATAGCTGGTAGCGGGATGAGCCTATTGGCGAATGCGGGTGGTCGGGAACTGCGCAACTCTATTGATGACAAGCTAGCGACAGAATATGGCAGCAAAATTGACGTGAATAACACCAATATTGCTGCTTTTAGAAAGTACCGAGGACTCTACCCCACCATCGCTGGAAAGGTTGTTTCCAACGCCCCCTACGATTCTGTTGAAGAAATTTTAGAGATTCCAGGTCTCAAGCAAGTAGAAAAAGACCGCATCCAACAAAACATTGATGTTTTTACCATTTCAGATCCTGATCCTGCGCTGGTAGAAGGGGCTGATCGGTTTAATAATGGTGTTTACAAGTAATGCACTCCTCTCTTTGAGGCCAGTAGCTGTGCGACGCATCTGATTATTGCTCGCGTTCGTCGCTGAAGTTATCGCTCCTGATAGAGTAAGGCAAGCCTACGGATGACCGTTTTACCTTATTTTGCAGGAGCGTTTTTGGTTGGCTAACTCATCTTCCCCGGCTGCTTCGGGGTATTTCTCATCTGCTGACAGCGCTGAAGGCTTTGATGTATTGGTGGTGGGCGGTGGGGCGGCGGGGCTGTATTCGGCGCTTTGCCTGCCGGCTCACTTCAAGGTAGCGCTGGTCACCAAGGACAATCTAACTATTTCTGCAAGCGACTGGGCGCAGGGCGGGATTGCGGCGGCGATCGCTCCCGATGACTCGCCCCAGCTCCACGTTGCCGATACCCTCCGCGCGGGCGCGGGACTCTGCGAAACCGATGCCGTTCAGCTCCTGGTAGAAGAAGCCCGCACCTGTATTGAATCGCTGGTTGACTTAGGCGTCGCCTTTGACCGCTCCAATCAGCAGCTAGCAATGACCCTCGAAGCTGCCCACTCTCGTAAGCGAGTGCTCCATGCAGCCGATACTACTGGCCGCGCGATCATCTCGACGCTGGCTCAGCAGGTACTCAATCGAGAAAATATTCAGGTCTTCAATCAAACCTTTGTCCTCGATTTGTGGGTAGAGGGCGGAGCCTGTCTGGGGGTGTGCCTGTCTCAGAGTAAGCCAGAGAATGCGCTATTGCGATCGCCCAAAATCCGTTGGGTTCCTGCCCGCGCCGTCGTGCTGGCGACCGGCGGGGGCGCTCAGGTCTTTGCACAAACGACGAATCCAGCCGCGAGTACAGGCGACGGCGTGGCGATGGCATGGCGCTCTGGCGCTCAGGTGCGCGATCTGGAGTTTTTTCAATTTCATCCAACGGCGCTGACCAAGCCGGGAGCGCCTCGCTTTTTGATCAGTGAAGCCGTGCGGGGGGAAGGGGCGCATTTACTAGATGATCGAGGCGATCGCTTCACCTTTGACTATCATCCCGATGGCGAACTTGCCCCCCGAGACGTAGTGAGCCGAGCGATCTTCTTACATTTACAAAAAGATGAGGTGCCAGGAGAACGGGTATGGCTCGATCTCAGTGCGATTGATCCTGAGCGCATTCGCTATCGGTTTCCCAACATCGTCCGGGTGTGCAGGCACTGGGGCATAGATCTATTTGCCGAGCCGATTCCGGTGTCGCCAGCGGCGCATTACTGGATGGGCGGCATTACCTGCGACCTGAACAGCCAGACCACAATTGCTCATCTGTATGCAGTGGGCGAAAATGCCAGCACGGGCGTTCATGGGGCCAATCGCTTGGCGAGCAATTCGCTGCTGGAGTGCCTGGTCTATGGCGCGCAGCTTAAGCATATTCAGCTTGCCAGTGAGCTAGCGGCTGTTCCTGAAGGCGCTACTCATGCGCCTGCTCTGAGTGATGACTGGCTGAAGGCACTTACTTACTGGCGCGCTCAACTGCCTCAGCGAGTCTGGCAAAGTGCGGGCATCTGCCGTCAGCAGTCTCGGCTGGACGAGGCGCTCACTCAAGTTTCCCAGTGGCAAAGTCAGTTTGATGGGCTCTCAATTAGCCAAGCACTGGTGCTCAAGCCTGGAGAAACGCTTGAGCTGCCTGAGCAGGTAACTGGCAATCACATTCGGTTGTGGGGAGAGGTGAGGAATTTGCTGGCGATCGCTGCCCTCATCCTCAAGAGCGCCGCCTTTCGCACCGAGAGCCGAGGTGGCCACTATCGCAGCGACTATCCTACACCCGACGCTCAGTGGTTAGGTCATACCGTTTTGCGAGGCAAAGATTTAACCTGTGAATCTGCTTCGAGTCCGAGGGTGGATAAGTCAACTGCGATGCCGTAAAAATACAACAGCTATTAAGTTCACCTAGTAGTCAACCGATGACCGAAAGACTAGACCAAATAGAAAGGATAATCAGCGCCAACGCCCAGCAGTTGGCCATCACTCGGGAAACCGTGAATGCTAATGCTCAGCAGTTGGCCATCACCCGGGAAACCGTGGATGCTAATGCCCAGCAGTTGGCCATCACCCGAGAAACCGTGAATGCTAATGCTCAGCAGTTGGCCATCACCCGAGAAACCGTGGATGCCAGCGCTCAGCGAATAGAGGCTACCAGAGAAGTCGTCGACGCCAATGCTCAGCAAATAGCGATCAATGCCGAAGCTGTCAATCTTCTGGTGAGCGATAACCAGGCTGCTAGAGAGCGGGAAGACGCTGCTCGCGCCGAGTATCGTCGGCTGAATGATGAGCAGAGCCAGCGCATTCAAAATCTTATAGACGATGCCAGAGCAGACCGCCAAGCCATCGTTCAAAGATTCGAAGCGATGCAGGCCAGCGCTGAAGCCGACCGCGCTGAAAATAACAGGCGCTTTGACGCCCAAATGCAGATTGCTCAGGCCATGCTCGCTGAGCTAGCCCAGTTAAATAGCCGGGTTGGATACCTGGAACAACGCGCTGGTTAAGCTCATCAGAATTGAGAGCATCAACTGCTTTACGGATTATTTTCAGCGAGACCGCGCAAAGACTTGTTTCAGGACAGCTAGCCGCGATCGCTCCCAATAGTCCACATGAGACTCAATCAGTCCAGCCGAATTAACCGCCAGTTCGGTATGCCCAGGAATAGCGAGGCGAGGGGACCAGGGTAGCGGCGCAGTCATATTCAGCGTCCAGCGCAAGGTAATTAGCGTCGGATCGATCTGACGGATATCGTGCAAGTCCATTTGCACATCGCCAAAAAACCAACTAATAAAGCCGATCATTTTACGATAGCGACCTACCCCCTCAAACTCATTGAGCGGATCTTTGAAATGCACGTCTTCTGCATACAGGCTGTAGGTTTGATCGTTAGGGAAGCGTGCATAGTCCTGTTTCAGCTGCTCGACTAGCGCCAGCTTGTCAGCATTTTCAGCCATTAGCTACCGGCCTCCTCCACTTCGACCACCGGCCACAGCTTTTCTAGCTGCCGTCGCCAAGCCTCCAGAGCATCCTGCTGATAGCCGCTGGTACTGTCCATATCGCCCATCATGCCCTCTGCGTAAAAGCGATCAAGCGTCTTTAAGGTATCGTCTAAAGACTTGCCCTGTCGCTTAGAGGCGACAATAATTTGGCTCACCTGCCCTTCGACCATCCGCGAGAAAAAGACACCGGCTCCGTCTTGATTGAGCGCCAGCAGCCGATCTACAGCGCTGTCAAACTGAGGGCGTTCAAGCGCCGTTAGATCGTACTGGAACACCGCCCATACCACGTCCTGATGAAAGGCGTAGCGGGCCTCTTGAGTTTGGTCGAAGTTAGCCTCCATCATCTGCTGAATGAAGGGCTGCGCCTCAACAATCGGCATAATTGGCGTCATCAGCTTGATCCAAGAACCGGGAGAAATAGCTAGCAAGCGCATATCGCCAGACTCTACCTGCCAAGCATCAGGGGGCACATGCTGGCAAGCGCCTTCCCCAAACCGGCTGTCGAGGGTGGCGGTGATGTCATCGAGCGTCATGGCAAAAAAGTATTAGCGGTGTCTCTATATTATTGAGCGTAGCAGCCCAGCCAAAAAAAGGCGGCCTGCCAATAGACAGATCGCCTTTTTTGAAGCAACCGCGAGCATTAACAGATACTCATGGCACTTGGCTCAGTTGGCTTAGTAGTCGAAGTCGCCCATGCCACCGCCAGCAGGAGAAGCCGCATCGCCTTCCGGCATATCTACGACAATGCACTCGGTCGTGAGTACCATACCGGCAATCGAAGCCGCGTTCTGCAAGGCAGAGCGGGTGACCTTAGCAGGGTCGACAATGCCCGCTTCCAGCATGTTGACAAACTCGTTGGTTGCCGCGTTGTAGCCAATACTGGCGTCTTTTTCTTTGACACGTTCCGCAATGACCGCGCCGTTTTGACCGGCATTTTCAGCGATGCGTCGTAGCGGCGAGGTAAGCGCCCGGGTGACGATCAGCGCCCCGACGAGTTCTTCGCCGTCCAGATTGCTGTTGGCCCATTCCACCAAGCCAGGGGAGAGGTGCGCTAGCGTAGTGCCGCCACCGGGGACGATGCCTTCTTCAACGGCTGCTTTGGTCGCGTTGATAGCATCTTCCAGACGCAGCTTGCGATCCTTCATCTCAGTCTCGGTTGCCGCACCCACTTTGATCACGGCGACACCGCCAGAGAGCTTAGCTAGTCGCTCTTGCAGCTTTTCTTTGTCGTAGCTGGAGTCAGATTCTTCGATTTGACGGCGAATCTGGTCGCAGCGAGATTTTACAGCGGCTTCATTGCCTTCGGCCACCAGGGTGGTGCTGTCTTTAGTGATGGTAACGCGGCGAGCACTGCCGAGCTGATCAAGGGTGACGGTATCGAGCTTGAGGCCCGCGTCTTCAGTGATCAAGGTACCGCCAGTGAGGGTAGCGATGTCTTCGAGCATGGCTTTGCGGCGATCGCCAAATCCAGGCGCTTTCACAGCCGCCACGTTCAGCACGCCGCGCAGCCGGTTCACCACCAGCGTAGCCAACGCTTCTTTCTCAATGTCTTCAGAGATAATCAGCAGCGGACGACCGGCTCTGGCCACCTGCTCCAGCACAGGAACCAGATCCTGCACCAGGCCAATTTTCTTATCGGTAATCAGGATTTGAGGCTCGTCGAAAACGGCTTCCATCCGCTCAGGGTCGGTGACGAAGTAAGGGGAAATATAGCCCTTATCGAAGCGCATCCCTTCAGTGATTTCGAGTTCAGTGAACATCGACTTGCCTTCTTCAAGGGAGATGACGCCTTCGCGGCCCACTTTCTCCATGGCGTTGGCAATCATTTCGCCGACTTCAGGGTCGTTGCCCGCTGAAATCGAGCCGACTTGAGCAATAGACTTAGAGTCACCCACTGGCTGCGCCTGGTCAGCGATCTTTTGTACTAGGTAGCCAGTGGCTTTTTCGATGCCGCGCTTGAGGGCGATCGCGTTGGCCCCTGCCGCCACGTTGCGCAAGCCTTCTTTGACAATGGCGTGAGCCAGCACGGTTGCTGTCGTGGTGCCATCGCCCGCTGCGTCGTTGGTCTTAGAAGCGGCCTGACGAATCAGGGCAACGCCCGTATTTTCAACGTTGTCTTCCAGCTCAATTTCTTTGGCGATGGTCACGCCGTCATTGACGATTTGAGGCGAACCAAACTTCTTTTCGAGGACGACGTTGCGTCCTTTGGGGCCGAGGGTGACAGCCACGGCCTCAGCCAAAATGTCCATCCCGCGCTCTAGCGCGCGGCGGGCATTTTCGTTGTAAATAATGCGTTTTGCCATAGTGATTTGGGTGAGGGGTAGAGAATTAAACGGTTAAAAGGAATTAGGAAACAGTCGCCAAAATATCTTTTTCAGAAAGTAGGATGTACTCTTCGTCGCCTAGCTTAATTTCGGTGCCAGCGTACTTGGAATACAGCACTTTGTCGCCGACATTCACATCGAGCGCGCGACGGGTGCCGCCATCATCTACTTTGCCGGGGCCAACAGCGGTAATTTCGCCAACCTGAGGCTTTTCTTTCGCGGCGTCAGGCAGGATAATACCGCCAGCGGTCTGCGCTTCAGACGCACTGACTTTGATAAAAACGCGATCGCCCAAGGGCTTGAGATTGGAAGTTCCTAGAGAGATAGCTGCCATATGAATTACGTTCTCCGTAATGAATCAAAAAATACTGAGTGATATCGAAACAGTCTCAAGAGTGCGCCCAAGCAATAGCCGTGAGCAACTATTTTGCAGGGCTTGTCAGCAAGCGTTAGCACTCTCTGCTGCCGAGTGCTAATTTATCGAATTGGGCGGGCGATCGCAACAGGCCATCCGGTACGGGTTCCCGAACTAAGCGCTCAATGTGTCGCGTCCGCGTCCTCTCGCTCATCCTTCATACTTCATCGTTATCAAATAGTGATAACCTTGAAGACGGCACTTTGAGCACGTCATCCTTAGATAAGTTACTCAGTCGCCGCATCAGCTAAACCGTAGGACAGGCGCAGGAATGGTCTCCACCGTAGAGAAAACAAGCACCGGCTATATCACTCAAGTGATCGGCCCAGTTTTAGACGTAAAGTTTCCGGGCAACGAGCTACCCCAGATTTATAACGCCCTCAAAATTACCGGCACCAACCCCGCTGGCGCAGAAATTTCCGTCACTTGTGAAGTACAGCAGCTACTAGGCGACTCGCAAGTCCGGGCAGTGTCAATGAGTGCCACTGACGGCCTCGTGCGCGGGATGAAAGTCGAAGACTTGGGCGCGCCCATCAGCGTCCCCGTCGGCAAATCCACGCTTGGCCGGATTTTCAATGTCTTAGGTGAACCCGTAGATGAAAGAGGCCCAGTGAATGCAGAAAGCACTTTGCCGATTCACCGCGACGCCCCCAAGCTGATTGACCTGGAAACCAAGCCTGCCGTATTTGAAACTGGGATTAAGGTAGTAGACCTGCTCGCACCCTACAGAAGAGGCGGTAAAGTCGGTCTCTTTGGCGGTGCGGGCGTTGGTAAGACCGTTCTCATTCAAGAGCTGATCAACAATATTGCCAAAGAGCACAGCGGTGTATCGGTCTTCGGCGGCGTGGGCGAACGCACCCGCGAAGGAAACGACCTCTACAACGAATTCATTGAGTCGGGCGTGATCAATGCCGACGACCTGAGCCAGTCCAAAGTGGCGCTGGTATACGGTCAGATGAACGAGCCGCCCGGAGCCCGGATGCGGGTTGCCCTGTCAGCGCTGACGATGGCAGAGTACTTCCGCGACATCAACAAGCAGGACGTGCTGCTATTTATCGACAATATCTTCCGCTTTGTGCAGGCCGGTTCTGAAGTGTCGGCACTGCTAGGCCGGATGCCGTCTGCGGTAGGCTATCAGCCTACGCTAGGGACTGACATGGGCGATCTGCAAGAGCGAATTGCCTCGACAACAGATGGCTCTATCACCTCTATTCAGGCCGTTTATGTCCCGGCAGACGACCTGACCGACCCGGCTCCGGCAACCACTTTTGCCCACCTGGATGCAACGACGACCCTTTCACGGGCTCTGGCTTCCAAAGGCATTTACCCGGCGGTCGATCCGCTCGACTCGACTTCGACAATGCTCCAGCCGGACATTGTTGGCGACGAGCACTACAACACGGCCCGCGCGGTGCAGTCGACCCTTCAGCGCTACAAAGAGCTTCAGGATATTATCGCGATTCTGGGCTTGGACGAGCTGTCAGAAGAAGACCGTCAGGTAGTGGCCCGGGCCCGCAAAATTGAGAAGTTTCTTTCTCAGCCTTTCTTTGTGGCAGAAGTCTTTACCGGTATGTCGGGCAAGTACGTCACCCTCGAAGAAACGATCAAGGGCTTTAACATGATCCTTGACGGCGAACTCGATGACATTCCTGAGCAAGCTTTTTATCTGAAAGGCTCGATTGAGGAAGTCGTCGCCGCTGCTGAAAAGATGAAAGAAGAAGCGAAGTAAGCAAGTAAACCGCCCCTGGCCCCTCCGAGGAGGAGTCAGGGGTAAATGCTATTTATATTAAGGAAGCTATGTCTTTAGTCGTGCGCGTGGTTGCGCCTGATAAAACCGTTTGGGATGACGAGGCCGAAGAAGTGATTTTGCCCAGCACTACCGGCCAACTCGGGATCTTGGGCGGGCACGCGCCGCTGCTGACGGCGCTCGATACGGGCGTACTGCGGGTGCGGGCGACAGATGGCAGCAAAGAGTGGACATCAATTGCGCTGATGGGCGGCTTCGCGGAAGTGGAAGCTGACGAAGTAACCATTTTGGTGAATGGCGCAGAGCGGGGCGACAGCATTGATCGCGATGAGGCCGAGAAGGCTTATGAGGAAGCGCAGGCGAAGTCGAACAGCGTGTCGAATGATGATCGTAAAGCCGTGATGCAGGCAGGGCAAGCGTTGAAAAGAGCGCGGGCTCGTTTGCAGGCAGCAGGCGGCAGCGTGTAGTTAGTTGAGGAGAGTAGGCGCGATCGCTGATAAGAAGGGTGTAAGCTATGGGCAATTACTGACGAGCCCCCGGACTTTAGCCAGCAGCTATGAACGCGCTTCTCCTCACTGTTTACTTTTTGGTTGTCTTTTACGTCCTGTATCAGATGGCGCTGTCTTTAGAAGACCAGCAGGAAGAAAAGGTCTTCATTCATTTGGACGAAGCGTTTGCAGAAGAGCAGACCCAAATGCAGCTTTCCTCTCAGCTCAGTGCTAGCCATATCAACGCCAAGCTTGAGCAAGTCAATTTTGGTTCGCCAGACAAGCCATCCAACCGCTCCATGTTTGCCCTGACGTTTGACTCGGGTAAGCCTGTGCCCACGGGATCGCCAGACGTTGCGAAACTGCGATCGCTCGGGATGAGCAATGAGGACATCAAAGAGATGCTCAAATCCCGAATTTTCGTTCGGGTGTCGCCGGTTGGCAAGCAGCCCGTGATAGAAATTCGCTTTGTATCTATCGACATCACCAACAAAACAGCTGATACCCAAATGTATCTCGACTGGGATCGCAGTTCTTTGGCGATGTATGGGCAGGGCAATCGAATCATCCGATCTACCTCTAGTTTGGCCTCTCGCGATTTGTCGCAGCCGCAAGTGTTTGGGGTGGTGAATCCGGGGCAGTCGATTCGGTTCGAGGTCAATATCGAAAGAAACTATACCCGCGATCCCGCCACAGGCCTGCTCAAGCAGCCGATGCCCATCGCCAATCTCAAAGCGATCGTCGAAAAATCTCAGCTCACCGATCCGACCAAGTCAGAAAAGAACATACAAGACCTCTACGGTCTCGACCTGATGGTGCGCCTCAAGAAGACTTCGGAGCCAGATAGCAAAATGATCAACCTGCTGATGCCCTTCGCCTTTACGCTAGAAATCAAGGTAGATGAGCCCGCCTTTCCGCCCTTACGCTGGCTCTTGAGAAACTTTGGACGTCGCAGTCGCTCACAGGGAAGTTGGCTGTGGGGCACTAAAAAAGCACAGGCGAAGTAAAAATATCCTTGCTCACTTGAATACCAACACATCGCAATTAGATCTTCAGATCCACTGCATATTCAAATACACTACATATATAGAGCTGGCTCAGTGGTTGCGGGGATGGAACTGTGCTAAAACGCGGTTCTAACTATCCCTGAGGAAAGTCCGGGCTCCCCAAAAGCCAAACTTGCTGGGTAACGCCCAGTGCGGGCGACCGTGAGGAGAGTGCCACAGAAACATACCGCCGATGGAAAGGGATACCTTTTAGGAGAGCTTTCACAGGTAAGGGTGCAAGGGTGCGGTAAGAGCGCACCGGCAGCATCGAGAGGTGCTGGCCAGGTAAACCCCGGTTGGGTGCAAGGCCAAAGGAGCGACGGTTGGCTTTTTACCGGCTCTGCTAACGTGTGCCGCTAGAGGCGTTTGGTAACAGGCGTCCCAGATAGATAACCACCTCATAGGGCAAGCTCCTGTGAGAACAGAACCCGGCTTAGGTCCAGCTCTACCCTTTTTCTATGACGACTGGTTTGACTGATTCTGACAAAATCGATAGAGATCTAGATGCGCTGATTGCTCAGCTTAAGATACCGGCAACAGCGGTTAAGTGGGATTTGCTGCGGCTGGCGCTGGTCGATATTTCAGCTTCGGCGGCTGAAAATAACGAGAAGCTAGAATTTTTGGGCGACGCGGCGCTGCGGCTGGCGGCGGCTGAGTTTTTGATGGAGCGCTATCCGCAGATGTCGGTAGGTGAGATGTCGGCAGTCAGGGCACAGTTGGTGAGCGATCGCGTCTTAGCTACCCTCGCCGAGCACTATCAGCTTTACCGCTATCTGCTGCTTTCGGCCAGCGCAAGAGGCGACAAAGCGGGCACCGAATCGCGCCTGGCCGATACCTTTGAAGCGATTTTAGGCGCGCTGTACCTGAGTGCGGGCAATCTCAGCCTGATTCGTCCCTGGCTGGATGCTCACATGGAGCGCCTGACAGACGAGCTGCGCAGCGATCCAGCCAAGCAAAATTACAAAGCGGCTTTGCAGGAGCTGACACAGTCGCACTACAAAGCGTTGCCGACGTACCGGGCCAGTCAAGTCAGCCAAGCTCATGGTGACGAAGAGCGCTTTCAAGCGGAGGTTTGGTTCCAATCCAAGCGGTGGGGCGAGGGCAAAGGTCGCTCGATTAAAATGGCCGAGCAAGCCGCTGCCAGGGTCGCCTTTAATCAGCTTCAGCAAACGCTAAAATCATGACGCCTCCGACCGGACAGACAGCTCCGATAGAAATTGCCCTGTTCGGCGTGGGCCGCTGGGGTACTCATCTGCTGCGTAACTTTTTGGCGCATCCGCAGATTCGGTTGCGGGCAGTGGTAGAGGCATCGGCGGAACGGTTGGCGGCGATCGCCCCCGACTTAGATGACTCAGTTGAACTGATGAGCGATTGGCGGGCGGCGATGGCTTTGGAGGGGTTGGAGGGTTGTGCGATCGCCACCCCCGCCGCCACCCACTACGAGCTGATCGAGTTTGCCCTGAAGCGCAGCCTGCACGTCCTGGCAGAAAAGCCGCTGACTCTGGATACTGAGAGTGCTAAAGCCCTGTGTGAGCTAGCCCAGCAGCAGCAGCGTCAGCTTGTGATCGACCATACCTAT
>JBBQAC010000295.1:0-5080 GCA_038315915.1 Phormidesmidales cyanobacterium | reverse complement strand
CATTACCAGCTCAAAGCGATGCGGCCAAATCTCCTGAGTCTCCTCGCTGGCCGTCACCCCCAGCCTGACTCGGGTTTCACCAGCAGGTGTCTCCTCAGCGCTTAGCAGTGTCCACATCCGGTTACGAACAAACCCATGACTGGCGCGGCCAAGCCCTTCCGGGTCGGGGCCAAACCACGGCCAGCAGATCGGGATGCCCCCCTTCGTGGCTTTTCCCGGCTGATAATAAGCGTTCTCACTGACAAAGAGAAGATCCTCAGCTTCTCCCACGGGTTGATAGGAAAGTACCTGAGCTGAATAAACCGAAATCTTAGCTTTAGCCTTCTGATTGTCAATTTCGACGACCGGAAATCCGCCTTTACCTTCTACTATTTTGAGCTGACTGGGAATACCAAATGTTTGATTGAGCTGATCAACGGTCATACTATCTGCCTGAGGAACCTTGCCTTCTCATTTAATCCTGATTGCCGACCCCGTTCAAGTTTAGTCATACTTCAAGGGACAGCGCCCTGCCGTGAGCACAGGCGCTCAATAGCGTAAGCACTGATATTCCAAATGTATTTAGGACTGCATAGCAAAGCTGAGGGGGTACTGTACCTTGTACCTGTAGCTCATTTAGCAGCCCAGTAATGGTCGATACCCAGCAGATGTCTCCCGGTCAGGTTGAGAAAATTTTGACAAAAAGTGTCAAGCAGGCGATCGCGCAAAGCAGCATCACCAGCACTCGCAGCGGCAATAAAGAGCTTGGCTTCCTGATCAAAGAAGTCATTCCTGCGCCGTTCGACTCTGAAGCTGATGTGGAAAAAGTAGGGGCCGCGCTGGGCCAAAAGATTACCGAACTCTGTCAGCAGAACGACAAGCAAAACCTGGATGCGGGCGTTATTCGCCAGCTGAGATACAGAAAGGACTGGTCGGCTGAGTTCGATATTCCAGGAGCACTCCCAACTGAAAAGATCTCGAAGAAAAACAGCAAGTCTATTCAGACTGTCATCACTGCGTCCGTCGTGGAGACTGCGCAAAAAGAAACGGCTGAACTCACCGCACCTGAGCCTGAGAGTGGAGAAGCTGAGACAGCCGCAGTATCTCCACAATCTGCCGAAGCCGAAGCCTTGCTTTCAGAAGAGTCCGACGAAACCAACACAATGTCCTCCGACCCGGCTGAGTCAGGGCTATCAGAGGAAGCTTCGGCTGTCCCAGAAGCAGCCGAAGCTGAAGTAATAGAGAAAGTCAATAGCGGCGCACCGGGGGCAGGAGCCAATACGTCAGCGCCTGTGAACCCAGGGGCAGCGGCCCTATCAAATGCAGAGCCTACGGCGAGCGACGATAAATAATAGGCACAGCCGGAGGGCCCATCTCCAACCGTTCTTCTGCCATGAGGAGCGGTTTCATGAGGAGCGGTTTTCAGGCTGGCTCTAATGCTTGCGCGCGATCACCCTTCAACACTTTCAAACAGGTCGCGATCATGCCAATGGTGACAGCAGGCAGCTCTAGCTGCGGTGTCAAACCAGTGGAGCTGATCACCTCAAAGAGCTTAATCGCATCGGGATTTTTCTGCGCTAGCTTGCGCCCCAGCGCTGGCCCGGTGAAAGCAGCTTTTTCGCCCCACAGCAAAGTTGTTGGCACTGTTAGCTGCCCAATATAGTCTGCCAGGTCAAAACACAAATCGCCGCGTACAAAAGAGAGGGCGGTGTATTCTGCGTGGGGCTGTTGGGCCGATTGCAAATAGGCTTCAACAATGTCGTCTGAAATCCGGCTGGAATCAGCGAACTGACGATTTTTCAAAAAGTTTTCAATGCCGAAACGGGTGGCGATCGCCCCTCCATACAGCAGCTTATCAAGCACCGGCGTACTTACAATTTGCGCAAACGGACTGCGCGTATAGTCATTGCCAAAGTCAGAGAGCCCCGCTGGCGTCATCAGAATGAGAGACTTGAAGAGATCGGGCGAGGCGATCGCAATTCTCACCACAAAAGCCGCCGTCAGTGCCGACGCCACTACCGTCACCGGCCCTTCACAGGTCGCCCGAATAAACTCCGGAATGCTGCCGAGATAGTCGTCAATAGTATAGTCACGCTCTAGGTGCGCCGAGCGCCCCCAGCCAATCAAATCAGGCGCAAGCACCCGGTACTCTCCCGCAAAGGCCGGAAACACTTTCGACCATTCAAAGGCAGAAGATCCACCGCCAAAGCCATGTAAAAAGACCAGCGTTTCTCGCGATTCCAACGGTGCATTCACCGCACCGTCAGGCAACGTTGGAATGTAGTAAACCATTCTTCCCAGCGTTGTCGTCACACTTTTTTCATCGACAAACGGAATCTTGAACATAGCGGCTGCCAGTAGCAATCATCTCTCATCCTATCGGACAGATGAGGCAGATAGGCTATCGCTAAAGAGGGATCTACGGCTCCCCACAGCCGCCCGCATAGCAGCGTTCCAAACAGTCTTGCATCACCTCGTGATGATTGAAAGCGAGTGGCATTTTCAAAGCCGTTTTCACGTCGAACCATCTCGCCTCGACCACCTCACCTTTCGACACCTGCGGATCTAACTTGGGTAGGTCAGCGTCATCCAAATGAAACATTAGCGCATATTTCAGCGTGACGTTTTGCCTGCGTAAAGGCGTACTGTACACCTCGTAAGGGTGGTCGAAATTGCCTTCAAAGCGAAATTTTTCGATCAGCTGCGGAATATCTAGCCCTAGTTCCTCCCACACTTCCCGATAAACGGCCTGAGTCGCCGTTTCGTCATAGTCCAGGTAGCCGCCGGGCAGACCCCACTGGCCCACGCCTTCGGGTAAGTCAGTTCCCCGCAGTCCCAGCGGCACATACTGAGCGCTTTTGCTGACAAAAAAGAGAACCGGCAAAACGGTTACGCTGCGGCTGATCCAGATTTCCTGACCGTCAACGTCAACGCAGCGGTTGGGGGTGCTTTTAAATTTCACAGTTTTCTAAAGTGAGGATTCAATCATAGGCGGCGGCAAACGCTCCCTTCAAAAGCATAGGGGACGCCCCGCAGAACGTCCCCCATAAAATCAGAACAGTTGGATTTCGCCAAGCAGATGGACTAGCCCAAACTGCCTTCCACTGCCTCTTCCAGCACCTCTGACATACTCTTTCCTTCGGCGCTGGCCTTGGCCTTCAGCTTGGCGAACAGCTCGTCAGACAGCCCCACCCGATTGCGGCGACGGCCAGAGCCCACTGCTTTTACCGGAGTGTAGGTTTCGCTGAACTGACGCAGAGAGTCAAAGGTATAGCGATCGCAAAAGTCCCCAAAGCTCTCCCCCGCCTGCCGGTTCTGCTTAAAGCAGGCAAACAGCGGCTCCAGTTCCTTTTCCAAATCATTCGTATGCAAGCGCTCCATATAGGGCCGCGCCAGCCGAACCTGGTTCGGCGAACCGCCCAGCCAAAGCTGATAAGAGTCAGGCGCACTGCCAACAAAACCCAGCTCAGCCATGTAAGGCCGAGCGCAGCCATTCGGACAGCCCGTCATCCGAGTGACAAAGGTTTCATTCCTCAGCCCTAGCTTATTCAACAGCTTGCGAATTCGCTCCAGCATACTCGGGATAATCCGCTCCGACTCAGTCACCGCTAGCCCGCAGGTCGGCAGCGCCGGGCAGGCCATTGCATAGCGCTCCAGCGAATCTACTTTGCTGTCGGGCGTAATCCCATCGCGGTCAAGAATCGCCTGAATCGCGGCCTTATCACCCGGCTCAATATCACAGAGAACCACGCTCTGGTTAGGCGTCACCCGCATCGGCAGGTTGAACTTCTCGACAATCTCTCTCAGCGCCGCCTTATTGCGCAGCTTGCCCTGGTTGTGCACCCGGCCATTGCGCACATGCACCCCGACAAACAGCTTGCCATCACCCTGCTCATGCCAGCCCAAATAGTCTTCAAACTTCCATTCGGGCAAATCGCGGTAGGGCTCCAGCTTTTTACCAAACCTTTTCTCAACTTCAGCAATAAACTTCGGCAGTCCCCAACGATGAATCAGATACTTCATCCTCGACACCCGGCGGTTGTAGCGCTCACCGTAGTCCCGTTGTGTAAACACAATCGCCTTTATCAGGTCGTAGATATCGTCCTTATCTACATAACCAATGTGATCGGCAATCCGAGCAAACGTCTCTTCCTTATTGTGCGTGCGGCCCATGCCACCGCCCGCCATCACGTTAAAGCCCTGAAGCTCACCGCTGTCGTCAGTCATCACTACCAGGGTGACATCCTGAGTATAGGCATCAATGGAGTTATCACCCGGCACGGTCACCGCGCATTTGAACTTGCGCGGCATATACTGAACGCCATAGATCGGCTCTACTGGATGGGGTTCACCCTCCACGTGGCCCGCACGACCCTGCCGGGCCGCCACGACATCTGAATCTTCTTCAGTGGTCACGACCTTTTCGCCATCCAGCCAGATTTCGTAATAGGCAGGCGTTTGCGGCGTGAGCAAGTCGGCAATGTTGGTTGCGTACTTACGGGCTAGGACGTACTCAGGCTTATTTGTGTACGGGGCAGGCGGAGCCATCACGTTGCGGCTCAGGTCGCCGCAGGCTCCCAGGGTAGACCCCAGGCTGCGAATGATGTCCGCAAGCGTTGCCTTGAGGTTTTTCTTGAGAATGCCGTGAAGCTGAAACGCCTGGCGAGTGGTCGCCCGCAGCGTGCTGTTGCCATACTTGTCAGAGATGTCATCCAGCGTCAGGTACAGCTCTGGCGGAATAAACCCGCCCGGGTTACGCAGGCGCAGCATCATCTGATAGTCCTTTTCCTGACCTCGGATACGATTGTCGCGGTTATCTTGCTGGTAGGAGCCGTGAAACTTAAGGATCTGGATGCCAGCTTCAGTAAAGTGAGTGGTGTCCTGCTTGAGCTCAGTCGCCACGGGTTCCCGCAGGAACTGACTGCGTTCTTTGATGCCTTCGAGCTTGGAAACCTTTATCTCAGATGATTTGATGGGCGTTTGAACCATGGGAAGATTGCTTGGAGGAGCGAATGGATGATTTGATTGCTGGCTTTAAAGCTCGCAAATAGAAACGTAATGATCGGTAATCCGGTCGGGATTGCGGTGTATATATAAAATT
>JBBQAC010000373.1:0-2956 GCA_038315915.1 Phormidesmidales cyanobacterium | reverse complement strand
GGCGGTTACGCGGGTTGTCTTTTTAGACATTTTGGGCAGCGTTTTCTTGGGGTTGGGCGTGCTGTTTGCAGGCGGCGTTTTGGTGATGAAGCGGCGCAGCCTAATTCAAAAAATGGACAGCGAGCTAGCCCGCAACAAAGCTCAATTTGAGTCGACGATCTCCGAGCGGCTCAACGACAAGCTCGGCGTCATTTACACCGAGATTAACCGCAGCTTTGCCGATCTCTACGCCTATGTGGAGCAAGAGCGCGTTAGTATTGCCCCTTTGATTGAACAGTTTGAGCAGATTCAGGGTTCGACGCGATCGCTCTCAAGCGACATTCAGCAGTTGAAATAGACTGGATGATAGGAGACGATGTTATTGGATTACGCAGCTTTGAGAGAGTCCCGGCTTGATACCTTACACCACTCGACTGGCCAAAGCGGCAGAGGTTGCTTCTTTGCCTGATATAGAGCGCGCTGCGGCTCAAAGCTTTTCCCCTTACCTGGACTGGCTGCAAATTCCGGCTAGCTTGCTAGAGGGGCTGACAACGCTCAACTTTTTACAAAAAGCGCAAGCAGATAATCGGCTGTGGGTGGCCGTCGTAGCGACGAGGCCCGTGGGCTTTGTGGTCGTCAAGTTTTTGTTTGAAAGCTGCTTTATCGTCGAGCTAGACGTGCATCCCGACTACAGCAGACAGGGAATCGGCTCATCGCTGGTAGAAGCCTGCTGCTGGGGTGCAAAGGCTCGTGGCTTTAGGCGGGTAACGCTGACCACTTTTCGCAAAGTCCCCTGGAATATTCCGTTTTATCAAAGCTTGGGGTTTGAAGTGCTGCCCGCTGAGCGCTGGCCTGCGGAGATTAGGGCGATTGTGCAGCATGAGGCCCGCTACGGCTTTTTGACGAAAAAAAGGGCGGTGATGTGCCGGACGGTGCAGGCGAGAGCTTTGGGAGTCGGCCAACGATGAGCCAATCAGCGGCAAGGATAGACAGTGAAGCGGTGAAGCAGCAGGCTCTGGCCCTTGGCTTCCATCAGGTCGGCATTGTCCGCATTCCGGCGCAGCCCTCAGAGGCTGAACAGGGAGCCACAGACGCCCTCCAGTCATGGTTGGCCCAAGGCTTCCAGGCCGACATGGGCTGGATGGAGAGCGCCAAACGGCAGGATATTCGGCAGGTGATGCCCCAAGCCCAGTCGATCATTTGCGTCGCGCTGAACTACTACACGAATCATCAGCGCCCAAACGATGCTGAATCCGCCAAAATTTCGCGCTATGGCTGGGGCCGGGACTATCACCGTGTGCTGACCAAAAAGCTCAAGCAGTTAGCAGCGTGGCTGCAAGATCAGGGCGCAGTGGCTCGCCTTTACGCCGATACCGGGCCAGTGCAGGACAAATTTTGGGCACAGCAAGCGGGCCTCGGGTGGATCGCCAAAAACGGTAATGTGATCACCCGGCGCTACGGTTCTTGGGTCTTTTTAGGCGAAGTGATTACCGATTTACCCCTAACTCCTGACCAACCACACACGGCCCACTGCGGAAGCTGTACGCGCTGCTTAGAAGCTTGCCCGACTGACGCGATTCGCGCCCCTGGTGTAGTCGATGCCAATCGCTGCATTGCCTACCATACGATTGAAAACCGGGCGGCGGTGCTGCCGGAAGCGATCGCGTCAAACCTCCAAAACTGGGTCGCAGGCTGCGATATCTGCCAGGACGTGTGCCCCTGGAATCAGCGATTTGCCCAGGAGAGCGACATAGAAGCCTTTCAGCCCTATCCAGGCAACGTCGCGCCAAGCCTAGCGGATCTCGCTGAAATCACTGAAGAAGAGTGGAATCAGCGGTTTCCAGCCTCTGCGCTGAGGCGAATTAAACCGCAGATGCTGAGGCGAAATGCGCGGGCGGCGATCACTGCCCAACAGTCAGCCGGGTCAGCATCAAACCAGTAAAGCATCCACCCATTCCCGTTCAACCGATGTAAGAGCAGGCTTAATCGGCTTACGGTAATCAATTGCCAAATGGTACTTTGCTCGTCGATAAACCCCTGCTACTATCGTCTGCAAATTCACAGTCAAAGCGCCTTCCTCTGGCTTTAACGGCAGCGCAAACGGCGGAATCTCCTGACGCAAGCCAAATTCATACAGCTCAGCGCGAGGTCTCAAATCGCTCCGACTCACCAAAATGCTGTAGCAGCCCTGACGCTCCGTACCGTTACCCGGACGATTCACGGGCAGCGGCTTGCCGCCTCGCAGCAGGTCAACTTCGACCAGATTTGTCAAACTCGCCAGCACCTGATAGCGTTTTTTCTCATAAGCTCGCCGTCCCTCACCCGCTCGCTTATTTTTAGGCGACAGCAGTTCCAAAGCGGTCACCACCGCGCCACTGCGCACATCGCGAATTTCTAAATAGCGCTCCTGTACTTCCTCAGCCATAGGCACCGTCACCGTTCTAGGCATCACGGCGGTTGTCAGCCTTGCCTCAGTGGTAGGCTGCGTTGGCTGAGCCACTACCGAAACATCCGGAATGCCTACCATCAAGCTTTCATCGGAGTCACTGAAGTAAGTTCGTGTCTCAATTGCCACCCGATAGACATCAGAAAGCTGCTCGCTCAGGTCATCAGCCAGCGCCACAATTAACCGGCTATGAACCTCACTCCACAGCTCAGGCGATTCTAAGTAGGGATCCATTCCTGGAAAAGGAGACTGGCGCACTGGCTTAACCTCAATCCGTTACGTCATACAAAGGCTAAGTGCGATCATAGCCCAGCCTATCCAACAGGCGCTTCATAACCGCTCCTCAGAAGAGTGATATGGTATAGCCCGGTACGAAAAGGGCATGAACGGGTGACGGTGAACAAATGACAGTTAAAAAATCTAGCCCTGACAACGACCTCGAAAAGCAAAGTTCCGCGCAACCTGCGTCCGCAGAGGCTTCAACCAGCGGCAAAGCTAAAAGCGGTTGGCGGCAGCTCTTTATCGACAATG
>JBBQAC010000335.1:0-3881 GCA_038315915.1 Phormidesmidales cyanobacterium | reverse complement strand
TTGAGGGCGATCGCTCAAAAATATCCGAAACTTTGCGCTGGCACCCGAGGCTGGGGGCTGATCAACGGGCTAGTGCTGCAAGCCGATACGGATATCGCTGCGCTCGATATTGTTAAAGCCGCGCTTGAAGAGGGTCTATTAATCATTCCTGCTGGCACCAAAGTCGTTCGACTGGTGCCGCCGCTGATTGTCAGCGAAGCTGAGGTGAACGAGGCATTGTCACTATTAGATCGGACGCTCAGTAAGCTGGCAGGCGCTTAGCTATTGGCAACCAGTGAGCCTTGATGCACGGTCAAAATCTGGGATTGTTTGAGCCATTGCGCGTCGAACGATCCCAGATGAGTGGTGGTAATCAGGGTTTGAAAGCGATCTTGAATGGTTTCTAGCAATTGATTTTGCCGCTTCAAATCGAGTTCGGCTAGCACATCGTCTAGCAGCAGCAGCGGGGACTCGCCGATGACTTCCGCAATCAGCTCAAGTTCGGCGAGCTTAAGTGACAGCACCAGCGTGCGCTGTTGGCCCTGGGAACCATATTGGCGGGCGGGCGTTTGGTTGATAGCGAAGTCGATGTCGTCGCGATGCGGGCCCACCAGCGAGGTGCGCTGGTGATATTCGGCCACGGCTCGGGCGTGAATTTTTTCGAGAAAGGCTTGCTGAATAATAGCCGGATCGTCTTCTGAGGCAGGCACGTTGGGCTGATAGTGAAGGGTCAGCTTTTCGCTGTCGCCGCTGATGGCCTGATGCCAGGACTGGGCGAGCGGGGCAATTCTGTGGAGTACGCGCTGCCGCCTGCGAATAACCCTGGTTCCGGCAGTCGCTAGCTGAGCGTCCCAAATAGCCATTTGGGTCGAATCTATTTGAGCGTCCTGCTGAGCATTGGGCGATCGCCCCTCTTCCTCGGCGCTCTGCTGCTTGATCAGAGCGTTGCGCTGCTTAAGCGCGTGGCTATACTGCTGCAAAATGTAGGCATACACCGGCTCTAGCTGCGTCAGTAGCGTATCCACCCAAATCCGGCGCTCACCCGGCCCGCCTCGCACCAAATCCAAATCCAGGCTGGAAAATTGGACGGCATTGAGCGTGCCTAAAAAGTCCTGCTGGCGTTTGAGAGTCTCCCCGTTGAGAATGGCCGTCCGCCGACCGGCATTTTTGAGCACTAGGCTGAGTTCGCTCATGCCCAACTCTCGCTGGAGCTGCGCTTTGACCTGGGCAGCGGCTGTGCCTTCACGGACTAAGTCGCGATCGCGGCTCGTCCGGTGAGACTTCAAAGTTGCCAGCAGCTCTACCGCCTCTAGCAAATTTGACTTGCCCTGAGCGTTATTCCCCAGCAAAATCGTCTTGGGGGCATCAAAGGCGACAGACTGGCTGCTGTAGTTGCGAAAATTCTGTAAATGTAGGTGCCTAAGAAACATACCCCCCCAGTGTGAGCCAGTGTAGGCCAGTGTAAGCTAGGCGATGACCGCTCAGCGGCAAAAATATCTCATGCCCCTTGCGGCGAATAGTACCGCCGATGCTACAATACTCAGGCGAAAGCGTTGGGGTGTCGCCAAGTGGTAAGGCAGCGGGTTTTGGTCTCGCCATTCCTAGGTTCGAATCCTAGCACCCCAGTTTCATTGTCTAATCAGGATTACCTTCAATATTAAAGCGATGCAGTATGCCCCTGACTCCATTCATCGGGCAGAGCGCGCTGTCCGATGCTCTCCTTTTTATCTGAAGCTGCTTGCTGAGATGCGGGTGAAAAGTGTCAGCGTTCCTACGATTGCTGAAGATAGCGGCGTGCTTAAGGGCTATACCCAGCAGCCCCTGACCGAAGTCGCGACGGAAACAGAGCTGGTCTGGCTAAGCGCCGTAGGAATCTTGCGCCGTGAAGTCGACGGCCAGGGCCTTACCGATAGTTTTAGGCTGACGCCGCTAGGTCAGCAGCTTATAGAGCACTGGCAATCACAAGGATGTCCGGATAAGCGTGCCAGCCTGATGGACTACGTAAGAAATGCGGCAACCCGGCGACTGCGAATTCCTGACTGGTTAACATAAGTTACAGCCCGAGGGCTATGAGCCATTGGGTCTGCCAAAAGGGTAGTTGTACGGAGATGCTCAAGGTTTCAGCTATCTTTTTGCCTCATATCTACCCAAGTTTGGGTAATGTGAGAGGGTGTAGGGATATCAGGTAATTATTGAGGGGCGCAGGTGGTGAAATCGATCATGGTGGTGGGTACAACGTCCCACGCCGGCAAATCCATGTTGGTCGCTGCGCTTTGCCGCATCTTGAGCCGCAGAGGCTGGCGGGTAGCGCCCTTCAAAGGGCAGAATATGGCCCTGAATTCTTACGTCAGCACGACGGGAGCTGAAATTGGCTACGCTCAGGCTGTGCAGGCTTGGGCGGCGGGCGTTACGCCCCAGGCAGAGATGAACCCGATTTTGCTGAAGCCGCAGGGCGACCAAACTTCTCAGGTGATTTTGAAAGGTCGTCCTATCGGCACGACGACCGCTGAAAAGTACTACGAAGACTTTTTTACGACGGGCTGGCAGGCTATTCAGGAAAGTCTGGCTCGTTTGAGCCAGGAGTTTGATCTGATAGTTTGCGAAGGGGCGGGTAGTCCGGCAGAGGTCAACCTCAAGCATCGCGATTTGACCAATATGCGAGTCGCGACTTATTTGAAAGCGCCCACTATTTTGATTGCCGATATTGATCGGGGCGGGGTGTTTGCTCATATTGTCGGGACGCTAGAACTTTTAGAGCCTGAGGAGCGGGCTTTGATTAAGGGCTTTGTAATTAACAAATTTCGCGGGCAGCGTTCGATTTTGCAGCCCGGGATCGATTGGCTCGAAGAAAGAACCGGCATTCCGGTCATCGGTGTAATTCCCTGGCTGAACGAAGCCTTTCCGGCTGAGGATTCGCTGTCGCTGATGGAGCGAACGGCGGTGAAGTCTCAAGCTGAAATTACGGTGGTGGTGATTCGTCTGCCGCGAATTTCCAATTTTACCGATTTTGATGCGCTAGAAGCAGAGCCTTCCGTGCAGGTGAAGTATCTCAGCCCAAACGATGACTTAGGCTATCCAGATGCGGTGATTTTGCCGGGAACCAAGACAACAATTGCCGATCTTCTGGTGCTTCAGCAAACGGGCATGGCTGATGCGATTCGAGATTATGCGGCAGCTGGGGGCACGGTGATGGGGATCTGCGGCGGGTTTCAAATTATGGGCCAAATGCTGGCTGATCCTGAAGGGTTAGAAGGACAGGAAGGCCGCTTCAATGGCTTGGGGCTGCTACCGTTGAGAACGGTAATTACGCAGCAAAAGGTGGCCAGACAGCGAACGGTCACCTCGAAATATCCCCAGGAAGGACTGCCGGTTGTGGGCTACGAAATTCACCAGGGGCGCACTCAGCTCGTGATGGCGGCAGGCGGCGACGGCGATGGCTCATTTATGCCGATCTTTGATGATCGCAGTTTGGGCTTGGTGGATGCGGCTCAGTCGGTGTGGGGGACTTACTTACACGGTATCTTTGATAATGGCCCCTGGCGCAGAGCCTGGCTGAATCGGCTGCGGCAGCAAAGGGGGTTAAAGTCTATGCCGACGGGGATCGCTAACTATCGTGAGCAGCGAGACAGTATGTTGAACGCTCTGGCAGCTACTATTGAAGAGTATGTCGATCTCGATCCAATTTTGTCTTGAGCCCTGGACAAAGCTGCGCAGTCCTTTAGCTCTTATTCAGGTAAGCGTGTGGCGCTTGATGCAGTTGTTTTTCTATCGTTGACGGGCCTGGTTTCGGGCGTGCTCGCTGGCTTTTTAGGGATTGGTGGCGGTACGCTGCTGGTGCCGGTGCTGGTGCAGCTTGGTTTTTTGCCGGTGCAGGCAACGGCGACGAGCAGTCTGGCGATTCT
>JBBQAC010000026.1:0-26701 GCA_038315915.1 Phormidesmidales cyanobacterium | reverse complement strand
AATTATAAAAATTTTGCAAACCTGTATTTTGTTAATCAATTGATAGGGCGATTATCACTCGCAATCTTCGGCGGGGCGATAGGATTAACCGGACTCTTTTGATGATCCTTTGTTGACACAGTAATACCTATGGCGCATTTCATCCCCGTTATTTTGGCTGGCGGTAAAGGCGAACGGTTTTGGCCCGTGAGCCGTCTAAAGCGTCCTAAGCAGTTTTTGTGTTTGGATGGAGGCGATCGCTCTCTCTTGCAGGCCACCGCCGACCGCCTTTTACCGTTGGCTAGTTGGGATTCGCTGTTTGTCATTACCGCCGCTCATCTGGCCGCAGGCGTGCGCGAGCAACTGCCCGATATTCCCACCGCGAATATTCTAGTTGAGCCGCAGGGCCGCGACACTGCCCCAGCGGTAGCCTGGGCAACCTTGGAAGTCGCCAAGCGCTACGGGGACGATGCGATCTGTGGCTTTTTTCCGGCAGATCACTACATTACCGATGAGGCGCGCTACTGCGATACGCTACGGGCAGCAGCGCAGTTGGCGATGAGTAAAGGGGCGATCGCGACCTTGGGCATCACTCCCACCTTCCCTGCCACCGGCTACGGCTATATCGAACAGGGTACGCCTGCTGGCAGCTTCTCCGCTGGCACCGTGAGCGATCTACCTGCTTACAAAGTCAACCGCTTCACCGAAAAGCCAGACAAAGCCACCGCCGAAAAATTCTTAAGCAGCGGTCAGTATAGCTGGAACAGCGGCATATTCATTTTCCCGGCAGCGGTCATGATTGAGGAATTGAAAACCCACGCACCAGAAATGACTCAGGCCCTGATGGAAAAGGGCGTAGATGCCTACGCCGAGCTGAAAAAACTCAGCATCGACTACGCCGTCATGGAGAAAACTGACCGCGCCTATATTGTCCCTGCTGACTTTGGTTGGGACGACTTAGGCGATTGGAATGCGATTGAACGGCTGCTCAAAGGCGATGCCGAAAACGTAGAAATGTGCCAGCACATCTGCTTGGAAACCACCGGCAGCATTCTCTACAGCGACAGTCCCGACGAAGTGATTGTGACCATTGGCCTGGAAGATGTGGTGGTCGTGCGCGATGGCAATGTCACCTTGATCGTGAAAAAAGACCGCACTCAAGACATCAAGCAGGCCGTCAAATCTATCGGCGCAGAGGAAAAATTTCAGCACTTGCTGTAGGAGCTCCTGTTGACACCGGTAGAATGGTAGAAAGTTCCTACGTTTCTACCATTTGCTTCCTATGGGCATGAACATCAAAGATACTCAGGCTCATAGCATGGCTCGTGAGCTGGCCGCTCTGACCGGACAGAGCTTGACTGAAGCGGTGAAGATGGCTCTCCAGCAAGCATTAGTCGGCATCAAAGCCTCTCAGTCAACGGCTAAACCGCGCCCCTTGTCTGACCGGCTCAACGAGATTGCGCTGCGTTGCGCCGCCTTACCTGACGCTGATGATCGCAAGTCAGATGACATCCTCGGCTATGACGAGAATGGACTGCCGCAATAATGGTCATCGATACTTCGGCTATTATTGCCATTCTTCTCGATGAACCTGAGCGGGCGGTCTTTGTAGAGGCGATCGCCACAGCTTCAACTCGGTTGATATCGGCTTCGACTCTTTTAGAGTGCCATCTGGTAATTGAGTCCCGTAAGCAAGCACTCGGTAGAGCTGAACTAGAGCTTTTCACATACGAGGCGGAGATTGACGTTGTTCCATTTGATCGGGTTCAAGCGACGCTTGCAGCGACTGCTTGGCGAGCGTACGGCAAGGGACGACACCCGGCAGGGCTCAATTTTGGAGATTGCTTTTCGTATGCTTTGGCCAAAGCGATGGCCGAACCTTTGCTCTTTAAGGGTGACGATTTCTCAAGGACAGACATTATTGGGGTAAGTATCACCGCATAGTGCCAGCGCGTTAGAGCTTTCCAGCCCAGCGGTATCGTAGAGAGTCATAACGCAGCAAGACGGGCGAAAACGTTACGCTAATGAAGGCAATTTCTACTTTATAAGCTCCTCTTGAGTCTTTGGTCATTTCTAAGCTAACTACCCTTTTTCAAAACGCTGCTAATTCGCTGGCTATTTTCAAAAATATGCCCCGGCTGATCCGGCTAGTCTGGGCGGCTGCACCTGGCGCTTTGTTACTCAGTATTGTGCTAACGCTCAGCAGCTCACTGATCCCAGCGACGCAAATCTACATCAGCAAGTTGATCGTCGATAGGGTCGTAGCTCTTGTCGGCGAGGGCGTAGCCGTAGCTTTGATGATTCAGGCGCTGGTTCCGCTGGTAGCGGCTGGCTTTGGCTTTTTGCTATTACAGGCAATTTTGCAACAGCTCGATGGCTATACCACTCAGGTGATGAGCGATCGCTTTCTCCTGTACGCCAACACCCAACTCCTCCAGCAAGCCACCCGGCTCGACCTGGCCCACTATGAGTCCTCTGAATTTCACGATATTTTAGACCGCGCCCAGCAGAGTGGTAGCAGCTATCCGATGCGGGTTTTGCAGCTATTGCTGCGGCTGTTGGGCCAGGTTACCCGCTTGGCCGGACTGCTGGCCCTACTACTGCGATTTAATCCGCTGGTGTTTGTGCTGCTATTGCTGAGCGCCCTACCGACTTTTTGGGTGGGTGTACGTTTTTCTGCGCGCCGTTTTTGGATGACCCGCCGCCAGACCCCGAGCCGCCGTCTGGCCGACTACTTTGGCAAAATTCTGACGGAGCCCCAGTTTGTCAAAGAAGTGCGGCTGTTCAACCTGGGGGGCTATTTGGTTGACCAGTATCACGCCATTCGCGAAGACTTTAACCAGGAGTCAAAGCTACTCGCCAGACGGCAGGCACTGGCACAGGTCACGCTGGAAATCATCTCGGCAGTAGGCTTTTATGGCGCTTACGCGCTGGTACTGTGGGAAACCGTGCGCGGACTGGTGACGATTGGTGACCTGACTCTCTATGCAGGCACCTTTCAGCAGGCGCAGGCCGCCACCGCAGCCATTTTGCTCAGCATCGCCACCCTTTACGAGTTCAATTTATACGTGTCGCAGTACTTTGAATTTATCGACCTGATGCCTGAAGTGGTCAATCCACCCAAGGCTAAGCCATTCCCTAGTCCGATCAGAGCAGGATTAGTCCTCCAAGACGTTTACTTTACCTATCCAGGTAGCAATACCCCCACGCTAAAAAATATTAGCCTCAGCGTCGCCCCCGAGGAATGTATTGCGCTTGTCGGCTTAAACGGTTCGGGTAAAACAACGCTGCTCAAACTGTTGACCCGTCTGTACGACATTGACCGAGGAATGATTACCATCGACGATGTGCCGCTGAGCGCCTTTAGCCTGGACGATCTCAGGCGCAATATTGGCGTGCTTTTTCAAGACTTTGCCCGCTACGCGCTTTCTGCCAAGGACAATATTGGCTTTGGCAATCTGCCTGACCGCGAGGATGATCGGCAAATTTTGCAGGCAGCGACTGATGCAGGCGCGACAGAGATGATCACCGGATTAGACCAGGGCTATGACACGGTGCTGGGCAAAATGTTTACCGGCGGGGTCGATCTCTCGGGCGGTCAGTGGCAAAAGGTTGGGCTGGCGCGGGCCTTTATGTCGCGGGCGCAGGTGCTGATTCTTGATGAGCCAACGGCGGCGGTGGATGCGATCGCCGAACACGACCTCTTCGAGCGCTTCCGGCAGCTTACCCAGGGCAAAATGACCTTCCTCGTCAGCCACCGCTTCTCGACGGTACGCATGGCCGACCGAATTGTCGTGCTGGAGAATGGCGAAGTGGTGGAAGTCGGCACGCACGCGCAGCTCATGGCGCAGCAGGGCCGCTACGAAGAGATGTTTCGCTTGCAGGCCGAGAGCTATACGGCAGGATAAACAGCTAGCTCTCGGCAAATTTCATAGAAGAAATTTGTCTGAATACTTCCAATGAATCATAACCCCCGAGGCCGGTCATTCAACAAATACAAAGCCACTGCCGTACTCCCCATATTTTCCACTCACTACACCGTTACGGTCGGTTCCATTAAAGAATTTTTGTGGCCCCACAATCTGAATTTTCACGTTGCCACCCTCTCTGGCACTAATAAGCCCCGCGTGAACGGCTGCGGTACAGATAGAGGAAAGAGAAGTGTAGACATCTGTTCCATATACTCTTTCAATGTTGCCGTTTTCAGGACACCTATATTCAAAGTCTTGGTCTAGGCGACCCCTAATGTTTGAGGCGGTATCACTCCACTCTAGAATTTGAATTTGCTCAGTAGTGATCGGTTTTCTAGGATCTAAAAATGTAAAGCTGCCATCATAGCTACCGTAGCGACGACTAGTTACACCATTTCGAGCTGTCCCATTGAAAAAATCCTGTGAGCCCAGGCTTCTGATTTTGACTGTTCCACCCTCTTTAGCGTTTATAATCCCGGCATGGACAGCCGCACTGCATACAGACGATCCAGCGGTATAAATATCTGTTCCATAGACAGTAACGATGGTGCCACCTTCAGGGCACCTGAGTTTAAAGTCTTGATCCACATTGCCTGTAAACTCACGCGCTGTGTCGCTCCACTCGATTTCTTCAACCGGTTCAACAAATGGGATCGAAAAACCAGGAGATTCTGAATCCGGCTGAGTTACCGGGAGATTAGAAGCCTTGTCCCCAAAAATGTTACCAAATGGCATTTGAATATCTAACACCAAAACCAATAGAAAGGAGCCAATTGCAAACGCGACAAATCTCAATAGTGGATTAGATACAGTCTCTGAAATTTCAGAGCCAAATATCTTAAACTTACCGCCCAGTAACGCTATCAAGATAAGGATTGCACTAAAAATGAAAACGGCATTAGCAATACTATCTGGCATGGGCTTGGCTAGATAAGATGAGGATCCTTTGCATAATACTATCGTTGCCCTGCTCCGACGCCCACCCCGCTGCATCAAGGAGCACGTCGAATAAAGTCAGGGTATCCACGATTGATACTCGGCTCATACCAAATGATTTAGTCATCAGGTAGCCCGTTTCTAAAGATAATAAATAGAGTTCTCTGGCCTTTTTGGGGCTATCAGGCAAAGCTTATTTGAAGCTGTCCATAAGAACATAAAGCTTCGCCGTATTTGGCAATGGGCTGTGAAGCCGAATGCTTTACCTGTTCCGATTTTTAGCTATGATTGGGGCGATAGCTATGTACTTGTGAAATCTGCGATGGACATTCGGTTTAAGCTTTGGCTCGGCGTTTTTGGCTCTCTCCTGCTGCTGTGGGTAGGGGTGAATTTTTTGGTGTAACACGCCCGCAATTCGTCAGGATTTAGGCTGCCGCAAATAGCCCGACCCAGTCGATTTCAGCGGGGCGATCGCCTTTACTAAGCATCTCAAACGCCTTATTTTTCGCCGCCTCGATTTCCAAACAGGCTACGCAGGCCGCTGCCACGTCGATGCGGCTAGTCTGGCCATTGAGCGTATCACCAGTGGCCATGACAATGCCCTGCGTTCCTTCGGTAGTCGCCTGTACCAGCGAATTAAAGTCGCGCGAAGTGTAAGGGCCATCGGTAAGCTGCCCGGGGCGAATAATCGTATATGGCAATCCTGAGCGCAAAATCGCCGTCTCTCCTTTAATTTTGGCATCGAGCACCCCAAAGGCATTCAGCAGCCCGTACGGAAACTCATCTTTACGAGTCACCCCGCAGGACGAGACAAAGACGAACCGACGCAAAGCTTCGGGCGCAGCCTGCACCAAATTGCTCACACCCAGGGCATCTACCGCCTCTGGCGTATTGCGGGCATGAGCGCTGCGAAATTCTGCATCTACATAGACCCTCGCCCAGTTTGCTGCCTGTTCTAGAGGATTGCTTCCCATGTCCTGAAAGTCCCAGCGGTCGGTCGGCAGCGCGGTCGTTCCAGCCGCGCAGATCAGATGGGTAATACCGTCAGTCGCCGCTCCTAGCGTTTCAGGCTGTCGAATGTCGCCGACCGCAATTTCTACGTCGCCTGCAAACAGGGTCTGCGCTTTTTCGGGGCTGCGAGTGAGTACCCGCACCCGGTAGCCTGCGGTCACCAAGTTGGCGACTGCCAATTGACCCACACCGCCGGTAGCGCCAGCAACGAGTACCAGAGCATCGGCTTTAGTCGAGGGGGCATCTGTTGGGCTCATAGGATGATCGGGGCGTAAGGGATTTGATGATTGAGGTCGCTGTTCTGGGTATCAATACTGTTAATCTACCGTCATACAGCTTAGAATCTCAAAGGTCGCTAAATAATTGCGTCGTTAGTCACTGTGTAACTGTCAGGATTTTGGCTCATCCTTATTGAAAGGATAGCCAACCCCGCCATAGCCCTGCATCAATACCACCTATGCTCAAGTTGCTCTTGCCTCAGTCAGCCTTGAACAAAGCGTTTGCGAAAAGCCCGCAGACAATCAAAGCATTCGTAAACAAGCTGTCGGTACTGTCGACAGGCCAAGCGGCTGCTCTCTTAGGTATTTTAGGCGCTACAACAGGCTTTGCCTTCACCCAGGTAGCGCCTGACCATCTGCAATCAGCGCTGTCCGGGGGAGCCGTTGCCGAAACACCGCTCTCTCAGACGGGCGATCCTACGGCTGAGACAGTTCTAAGCAGCGATAATCTACTGCTAACGAACCAAATTTTTTATCGCAAAATAGAGGCGATCGCCCGCGTTACCAGCCCTGCCAATGCCGGTAGCAAAACCGCAGCAGATCTAGCCAACCCCCAATCTGCAAATCCTCCCAGTAAAGCAGCCGCACCGGCCACTGCCCAGCCAGCCGAGCAGGCCAAAGCCGCTGCCCCGCCCGCGCCTCAGGTCGCCCCAGTGCAGTTTACGGGCAATACTGTTGACACCGTCTTAGAGATGCGGGTGGCCGTCGCTAAAGACGTGGAGGCGATCGCCTTTGCCACTTCTAATGGCGGTGTGATCACCGACTTGGACGGCAACGCGCTCAAATCTCTTACTGCTGAAACGACCTCGCTTGCAACCATCGGCAACGGGATCTCGGTCGATGGCGCAAGTTTGCCCACTGCCTTTTGGGTGTATCCCGAAAATGGGGCCTACGTGGCTGTGGGCAATACCTGGTATCGGGGCCGGGTGCTGGTCGCGCTGCGCGATCGCGGCCTGATCGCCGTTAACTACGTTTTGCTAGGTGACTATCTCTACAGCGTTGTCGGCAGTGAAATGTCTGCGAGTTGGTCATTGGAAGCGCTGAAAGCCCAAGCGGTAGCCGCCCGCTCCTACGCCCTCACCCACAATATTCACCCTGCCAGCGAAGCCTATTTCGACTTAGATAATACGCCGCGCTTCCAGGCATATACAGGCATTTCTCGCGAAGCTAACACTACCCAAGCCGCCGTACAGGCGACCGCTGGCGAATTTATCAGCCATCAGGGCGGCATTGTCGAATCGCTGTATGCGGCCTCTCAAGCGATTGTCGATTCTGCCCACAGCGGCAGCGGTATGAGCCAGCTCGGCGCGCGGGACATGGCCGATCAGGGCTATGGCTATATGGAGATCTTAGGCTACTACTATCCGGGGACGGCTCTAGGCAGATTAGAAACAGACGGGGAATAGTCCAGCGAATGGGGGGAAGTGGCACACTGTCCATCCGGACAACCCTTCTTTAGCCATTGATACGGTCGTGGATAAACTCGGTAACGTAGTTGAGGTATCCTTGCCGCCCCTGTTTTTGGCTCCACACCCTAACCGATGACTTAATGCGTTTTAGAGCAGTCGTCATCTCTGTGGCTGTCTTTTGAGTGATATCAAGCTGAATGGGATTACTGTCGACATCCGTTGCCTCGGCCCGACCTAAAAACAGCTCGCATAAAGCCTGAAGCTGATCGGCAACTTTAGAGGCAGAGCCGCGAATACTCTTCCTGGGCGCGTTTCTGCCCTCGGCCTCCGAATTATAGACTCGAATCAGATAGTCCAGCGCGGTTTCTATGTAAGCATCTAGCAAGTCAGGGTTGTCTTGGTAAATCTCAACAATCGCACTTTCGATATTGAAGATAATATCTACATCTTGTTCTTCTAAGCTCATTAGCGTCTTCCGCCTCTTAAGGATGGCTCACATTAATCACAACATATTTTAGACAACTGAAGCCATCATTCAATAACACCAAGTAGATCCATCGAAGAAAACCCGCTCAAGTTCCGAGAAAAAGTATCTCCTTACGGCCTGCTAGATTCTGACAAAGTGCGCGGCTGACTGGAGCTGGCGATTCAATCTACCAACCCGACTACTGATTCGCGCTGGCAGCGATTCTGGCAACGCTGGTTCGGCGATGATCGCATTCGCATTATTTCGGCACGCAAAGCAATAGATCTATCTTTCGATTTGTCAAGAGACGTCATTGGATAGAGCTGATTGTGGGGATTTTTTCACATGCTAGTAGAGATAAGACAAATAGTTTTGGAGAATACTCGTTATGGGTCTCGACGATAAGATTAAGAACGCTGCTAAAGATGTCGAAGGTAAAGTCCAGGAAGCCGCTGGTAAAGCTACCGACAATAAGGAAGCTCAGGCTAAAGGTGAGGCCAAGCAAGCAGAAGCGTCTGCTAGAAAGGCTGGTGAAAACGTCAAAGATGGCGTGAAAAAAGCCATCGATTAGGTGAGCACCCCTGAACAGAGCTTAAGGAAGCTTCTGGCCTCTCTTTTATTAAATCCTCTCTTTGTTGATTGGGTCTAATAACTGGCTCTAATTAGAAAAGTGACCTAAGCGTAGTGCGTTTAGGTCACTTTTTATGGCGCTATAGGGAATTAAGCAGTTGGGAACTCTGAGCTGTTCTGCATACATTCTTTTGGCATGACGTAGATTTCATCGCTGATTTCTAGCATTGTCTGCTGACTCATAGCTAGTCGGAAGTTGATGTGGGTTGAAGAAATTTGTAGTTTTTGTGCCCGCTCCCTAAATACCGACTGGTAGGGCTGACTACGGTTGAGTTAGGGTGATAGTGCTGGGTAGATAGATGGTTCAACGATGGCAGACGGGCAGCTTGATGTGCTCTCCGACTTTTCAGGCGGTGGTGAAGAAGAGGTAGAACAGGGTGAAAATGCGACTTCGATCGCCCCAATCAAAATAAACCTAAGGTTCTGGCAACTATGGAATATTAGCTTCGGCTTTTTCGGTATTCAGGTGGGGTGGGGCCTGCAAATGGCTAATACCAGCGCCATTTTTGAGTCGCTGGGGGCCAATGCGGAGCAGATTCCGGTTTTGTGGTTGGCTGCGCCGATGTCGGGGTTAGTGATTCAGCCGGTGGTAGGGTATCTGAGCGATCGCACCCGCTCCGCCCTCGGTCGCCGTCGCCCCTATTTCCTCATTGGTGCCCTGCTCAGCTCCCTGGCCCTGCTAATTATGCCAAATGCGCCTTCTCTCTGGATTGCGGCAGGAGCGCTGTGGCTGCTTGATGCCTCTGCCAATATCAGCATGACGCCCTTCCGTTCCTTTGTCTCTGACTTGGTGCCCAAACACCAGAGCACGCAGGCATTTGCGATGCAGGGGGTCGCGACTGGACTGGGCGCGGTACTTGCCTCGGCGCTGCCCTGGATGGTGGCCCGGTTTGTACCGCCTCAGCTAGGTGAGGTGATTCCGCAGTCGGTGAAAATTTCTTTTTATATCGGGGCTGCTGCCTTTTTAGGAGCGGTTTTGTGGACGGTGGTGGCCGCATCTAAGCCGTTTTTCCCACTAGATGAAGTGGAAACGCTGGAGGAAGGCAATCTGGTCGCCGATATCTGGCAGGCTGTGCGCACTATGCCGCCGCTGATGCGTCAGTTGGCCTGGGTGCAGTGCTTTAGCTGGCTGGGGATGTTTTGTGTGTTTTTGTACTTTCCGCCAGCGATCGCTCACAACATTTTCCACGCCATCGAGCAAGACACGACGCTTTATGCCTCTGGAATCGAGTGGGCAGGGCTCTGCATGGCCCTATACAACCTGGTCTGCTGCGGATTTTCCTTTGCGCTACCTATGTTTGTACGCCGCCTCTCTTCACCAGTGACCCATGGTCTTTGCTTGCTCTGCGGAGCCCTCAGTCTGGTGTCACTTCACTTTGTTCATAGTCAGTACTGGCTGCTGCTGCCGATGGTAGGGCTGGGCATCGCCTTTGCCAGTATGCTGTCGCTGCCCTATTCCATGCTGGTGAGGGTGCTGCCGCCGGAGCAGAACTGTCTGTATATGGGCATTTTCAACTGCTTTGTGGTGCTGCCTGAGATTGTGGCGTCGCTGGTGTTGGGCTGGTTTATGGGGGCGTTTTTGGGGGGCGATCGCCTCTCAGTCGTCGTCCTTGGCGGCGGCTTTATGGCCGTCGGTGCGGTTCTTGCCCTGTTCGTCAGCCAGCCTGACGGAGTCGCTTCTAAAATAGAAACAGCAGAAACTTCGAGCTGACCATAGCTGCTGGGAAGGGATTAGTATGCAGACGTCATTTGCTGAAGACTCGACAGGCGCAGTTTACGCGAACATCAAGCTCACTAACGCAGCCGATGAAGCGATGATTCGCCGAGACGTAATAGCGCCAGAGCACCTGCGTCAACACGAAGAAAGGGCGCTAGTCGATACGGGTGCTGTGCATTTAGTCATTACTATCCAGTGACTTACCTCTTTTCAGCAGCTTAGTCATTCAGCAGTTCATCGACGGCCACCGCGAATCCTGGCAACACGACCTGTGTTTCGGCCACTTCACCAGGCCCAAAAATCTGTTTGCTCTGCGCTGTCACCACGATTATCCACTGAACCTTTGGATATACCAGCCAGACTTCATGTCCGCTCGATGCCAAATAGTCGTAGGCTTTTGCGATCACCTCTTCTGCTAAATCGGTCGGCGATACGATTTCTGCTATCAGCGGGAAGCTTTGCGGCAGGACTTGATCCTCACCATACTGTGCCAGCAAGTTGGGCGTGAGATAAGCGACATCCGGCTTTCGTCCCAGCTTTTGGGTTCGACAGGGAACTTCTGTATAGACTTCACCGCCTAGATTTTGATCATTCTGATAATTTGCCCACAGAGTACTGAGCCGTCTTTGAACTTTGCTGTGCTTCAGCGTCATGCCGGTTTTCTCAACGAGCTGATCGTCCACCCATTCTGTTCCGTCAGGCGGGTTTTCTAACCAGGATTCTAAAGAGTCTGGGCCTGACAGTAGGGCGTCTTTAGCAGTGTCTGAAATAGTGGGATTTTTAAGGATGGTCACCATACATCTGCGTCTCCACTTCTCGAATGCTTTTAGTGTAGCGATTTAGCTTTTTAAGAAGGCGACGAGCTGCTCTAGTTTTTCCCAGGCTGCGCCGCTTTTGATGATGTCTTGAGCCTTTTGAACGCCATCCGCGCAGGCTGCTTCAAAGGTCTCACCGGTCGCAACGCCGCCCACCTTGAGCGCTAGGGCCGCATTCAGCGCTACAACATCCTGCTGCGCCTGGGTGCCTTTGCCCTGAAGTACGTTGCGGAAGATGGCGGTGTTCTCCTCAAGCTCGCCGCCCTGAATCGCTTCTAAGGGGGCTGAGGCTAATCCAAAGTCTGCTGGATTGAGCACTTCTGAGGTGACTGTGCCCTTTTCGACGACGGCAACGTCGGTTTCTTTGCCTAAGCCCGCTTCGTCGAGTTTTTCTCGTCCGTGTAAGACCATGGCCTGCTGTATGCCTAGCTGTGCGATCGCTTCAGCCACAGGCATAAGCACAGACGAATCATAAACGCCGATGACCTGACCAGTTGGTCTGAGCGGATTGACCAGCGGCCCCAGTAAGTTGAACACAGTGCGCACTTTAAGTTCGCCGCGCAGGGGAGCGACGGCTTTCATCGCCGGGTGCCAGCCACGTGCAAATAGGAAGGTAACGCCCACTTCCTTGAGCGCTGCTTTGGATTTTTCGGGCGACGCATTGAGATCGACGCCTAATGCTTCGAGAACATCGGCTGAGCCGACTTTGCTAGAGGCGGAGCGATTGCCGTGCTTGGCGACTGGAATGCCAGCGGCGGCAGCGACAAAACTCACAGCGGTAGAAATATTAAAGGTGGAGGAGCCATCGCCGCCAGTGCCACAAGTGTCAATGCGGGGAGAGGGCAAGCTGAGGTCTGCGCTCATGCCGCCGAGCGATTGGCCTTGTAGGACTCGGGCCATGCCTGCAAGTTCCTCACCCGAGACGCCTTTGGCCTGAAGCGCGGCCAGAATAGCGCCTGAGAGTACGGGTGAAATGGTTTCTGACAGCCAGCCGTCCATCAGGGCTTCGGCCTGGGCAGGGGTGAGCGATCGCCCCTCAATCAACTGCTCCAATACCTGCGGCCCATAAAACTCAATGTGCTTAGTCCCGGTCACGGCGGCGCTCCTTACTTAGGTGATATGCCTATTAAATCAAAGCATGTGACCGACAAACCTACTGACCGAGCATCTGTAGCTTGTACAGACTCGCGTAGAGGCCGTTAGTTTCGAGCAGTTCGTCGTGACTGCCCTGCTCGACAAGCTGACCCTGCTTTAGCACCATGATCCGATCTACGTTGCGAATGGTTGAGAAGCGGTGAGCGATGATGATGGCAGTACGATTTTCGAGCAGCTTGTCGAGCGCCTCCTGAATCATCGCTTCGGTACCGACATCCAGGTTGGCGGTGGCTTCGTCCAGTACCAGAATGCCAGGGTTGCGAATGGCGGCGCGGGCAAAGGCGAGCAATTGCTTTTGTCCGCCCGAAAGGTTCGTACCGCGTTCCCGCAGTGTGGTGTTATAGCCCTGAGGGAGTTGTTCGATAAACTGCGCCACGTTGGTTTGTTCGGCGGCTCTGCGCACCTGCTCAAAGCTGTAGTCTTCGCCTAAGGTGATGTTCTTCTCCACGTCGCCGGAGAATAAGAAGCCGTTTTGTAGGATGATGGCCATGCGATCGCGCAAATCCTGCTGCGCAATGTCTCGAATATCCACGTTATCGAGCAAAATTTGCCCTGCGCTCACCTCATAAAGGCGGCAGAGCAGGCGAATAATCGAGCTTTTGCCCGCCCCAGTGGGGCCAACCAAGGCGACTCTCTCGCCGGGACGAATCGTAAAGTCGAGATCCTTCAGCACATAGTCGTCGGCTTTGTAGCCAAAAGATACGTTGTTGAAGCGAATTTCACCCGGCACAACCGTCTCATTATCAGCCAGAGTTTTAGAGGGGAGCGACACCGGATTTTTGGCATCGCGGATGGAGATAGGTTCGCTCATCAGGTCGTTCAATCGCTCCACGGCGGTCAGACCAGCTTGAATAGCGGTGAATTTGTCAGCAAACTGACGCAGCGGATCGAACAGCTTTTGGGCAAACAGAATGAACGCCGTCAGGGTGCCTATTTGTAATGCGTTACCGGTGACTAACGAGCCGCCGAGGGCGAGGACACCAGCGATCGCCACCAGCGCAATCCACTCCAACGTGGCCGACACTGCCGAATCGTAGAAAATTGTTTTGTCAAGCGCACTCACATAGCGGTTGTTGATTGTCCGGAACAGCTCACTATTGAACTGTTCGCGGCGAAAAAGCTGCACCACGTCGATACCGCTAATATTCTCTTGCAGGTCGGAATTGAGCGCCGACAGTTCTTCTCGGGCCTTATAGTTCGCTTTCCGGTACTGCTGCTGAAAATAAATAATCAATGCCGTTACCGGCAGCAGCATAGCAATCAGCATCAGCGCCAGCCGCCATTCCTGCGACAGCATGATGCCCATCAGCACCAAAATCAAAAAGAGGTCGCTGATAATGCCAATCGCACCCGTCGCAAACACATCGCCCAGGGCATTGACATCGCTCGTCAGCCGGGTGATCAGCCTGCCGACTGGCGTGCGATCAAAAAAGCCCATAGACAGATTAGTCACATGCTCGAAGAGATCGCGGCGAATGTCAGTGGTGATATTTTGGCCGACTTTTTGAATCAGATAGCTCTGGGGGCCATCTAGGACTAGGCGAACGGCGATCGCCGCCACCAGCCCCCCAATAATCCAATTCAGCCCCGTCCGCAGACTCATCGAGGCCAGCCATTGCCAGACTTCACTCTCCTGCCGGATTAGAGAAATCGCCTGACCAATCAGTACCGGCTGAATCGCTTGTGCTACTGACAGCGGCACCAGCAGCAGCAGCGGGAGCACTAGCTGGGCGCGATAGCGCTGAATATAAGGTACCAACCTCAAAAACAGCCGCCAGTCGTTCTTTACCCCGCGTCTTTCGTCTGATTTGGCGTCCCGTTGCGGACTAGAAGAAGCTGAGGCCATGACGCAATCTCTAAAGTAAATATCCTAACGAACGACTGTTCAGACTGACGGAATTAGATGATCAGCAAATATCAGGCAACGGCTTCTGACTGGCTCGCCGCCTGTAGTTTGCTGATGACTTCACTGAGGGTATCGTCTATTCGGTAGCTCAGCGGGTGGGCAATGAGCCTGGCTGTGCTGTAGTAAAGCACCTCTAGCTCAACTAAGTTATTTTCCTTGAGCGTTCGCCCAGTCGAAACCAAATCGACAATCGCTTCTGACATGCCGGTAATCGGCCCGAGTTCTACCGAGCCCGAGAGCGGCACAATCTCCACCGGCAAATCTAAAGATTGAAAATACTGACGGGCGCTATTGACGAATTTGGAAGCGACCCGGCAGTGAGGAGGCAAATCTACCGCTGAGCGATAGCCGCTATTCGCTGCGACCGCGACCGAAAGATGACAGCCGCCAAAGCCCAAATCTGCCATATGAGCGACCTGCGGCTGCTTCTCTTGCAGCACGTCATAGCCCACAATGCCTAACTGCGCTTGACCGTACTCTACGTAGACCGGTACATCCTGTGCCCGTACTAGCAGGCCCTGCGCCTGAGCGCTCTGATCAGTGAGCTGTAGCTGCCGGTGGCTGCTATCTAAAAAACCGCTGAAGTCGAGACCGACGGATTTGAGCAGGCGAATGCTGTCCTTTAAAAGTGAGCCTTTGGGCAGGGCAACCGTGATCATATGTAAATAAATGTGAGCGAATGACGATGAATAGGAAAGTCTAGAAAATAGCCATCGGCATAGATATACGATCCGTCGCTATTGAACTATGGTACCAAGCTAAAGGCCCATAGATACCCGTTCACGGCTGAATTCAATGCGCAGGATTTTTAGCGGAGCAGCGGCGATCGCTAACGGCTTCAACCCCCTATTGAGGCACCACTGAGACTCTATTAGTGAGGCCGGTCACATCCAAATTCCGAAATTCTCCGTATATCTAAAGATGGAGTTTCTGAAATATTACTCAGGTGTGAATACGATGAATCTTAGAGCAGGCGAAATTATCAGGTCACATGAAGGTCAGTATTACCGGGTATTGGAAGCTAACCAAGTGAGTGTCTCGCTGATGCGGGTCAATGGCCAAACTATTTTTGCCTGCCGGCCTGAGCGGATCGCGCTCAACTATTCTTTGCCAGCGCCCAAATCTTTACCAGTACCCAAGGCGGCTTAGATATTTTTACGGTTGAATCAATCGGACGGATGTGCTGGGCCGACGGCTGCCGCTGCCGCTTCTAGAGCGATCGCCATATGCGTCCAGTGAGTACCGCCCTGACAATACACCACATAGGGAGTCCGCAAAGGCCCATCGGCTGACAGCTCCGAAGTACTGCCGTCAATAAACGAGCCACCTGCCATCACTAGATCGCTCTCGTAGCCCGACATGGGCGCTGGCACTGGAGTCACATAAGATTCGACGGGTGAATGCTGCTGCACCGCCTGACAAAAGGCTATCAGCTTCTCGGGCGACCCCAATTTGATCGCCTGAATTACTTCACGCTGCTGCACCGACGCCGGTGGATTCACTGCGTAACCCAGCGCTTCAAACGTCTTCGCTGCCAAGTAATTGCCCTTCATTGCTTCGCCCACCATCTGCGGCGCTAAAAATAAGCCCTGAAACATCAACCGCCCTTGGTCTAAGGTCGCGCCACCGCTGCTGCCAATGCCTGGTGCCGTCAGCCGACAGGTCGCCGCCTCTACCAAATCAGCGCGGCCAGCGACATAGCCGCCAGTCGTGGCAATCGTACCGCCCGGATTTTTGATCAGCGAACCAGCCATCAGATCAGCGCCGACCGCTGTAGGCTCTCTATCCTCGGTAAATTCGCCATAACAATTATCAACAAAACAAATTGTGTTCGGATTTTGCTGCCGAACTAAATGTATAATTTTGTTAACATTATGAATGCTAAGGCTAGGCCGCCAGCTATAGCCGCAAGAGCGTTGGATCAGAACCAGCCGGGTCTTTTCAGTGACTGAAGAGCAAAGCCCGTCAAAATCTACCTGGCCCTCCTGTGTAAGCGATAGCTCCCGATAGCGAATGCCAAACTCCTGAAGTGATCCTTGACCATGACCGCGTGTGCCAATGACCTCTTCAAGCGTATCGTAGGGCGATCCGCAGGCCGATAGCATTTCATCTCCAGGTCTGAGCACGCCAAACAGTGCGCAGGCAATGGCATGGGTACCTGAGACGAACTGCACTCTAACCGCAGCCGCTTCAGCTTCCACGATTTGAGCAAACACTTTATCTAATGTTTCTCTGCCCAAATCGTCGTGGCCATAGCCTGACACACTGGCAAAATGATGAGCCCCTACTCGCTGATCTTTGAACGCGGCTAAAACCTTTGCTAAATTTTTTTTGACCTGGCTGTCAATCTGGTAAAAAATTTGGAGTGATGAGAGTTCTAGCTGCGTGGGTGATGTCTTCAGGTCTTCCCGAAGGGACGGTTGCCTGCTTGAATTGTCCATATGTTTTATGCTAACAGGCGGCTAAAGAGTACAGCTGACAACCGTAAAACTGACCTATCTATACATTTTAGAAGGTACCCACGACCGCTAAGCTCCCTAGACAGACCTGAATAAGCCTTGACGTTTTGCGCTGAGATTTTAAATGACTATTGCACAATCAACTGACCGCGACCTCAACTGGCCAATCATTCTCTTTATGGTGGCCATTCATATCGGGGCACTGTTCGCGCTGGTACCCGCCAACTTTAGCTGGAGCGCAGTGGGTGTAGCCTTCCTACTTTACTGGATTACAGGCTGCTTAGGGATTACCCTGGGCTGGCACAGGCTAATTTCCCACCGCAGCTTTCGAGTACCTCGGTGGCTGGAGTACTTTTTTCTACTATGCGGCTCCCTCTCCTGTCAGAGTGGGGCGATTGAGTGGATTGGCCTGCATCGCCATCACCACGCTTTTTCCGATCAGGAAGAAGACCATCACAACTCAAACCGTGGATTCTGGTGGAGTCACATGGGTTGGCTGCTCCACGATGTGCCTGCTAAGGCGGAGATCCGTCGCTTCACTCAAGACATTAATGACGACCCCGTGTACATCCTGGTAGACAAGTACTTTCTGGTGCTACAGGTTGCCCTAGGGGCGCTGCTCTATGCCTTGGGGGGCTGGTCGTTTGTGGTTTGGGGCATTTTTGTCCGCTTGGTGGTGGTGTACCACTTCACCTGGTTTGTCAATAGTGCGACTCACAAGTTTGGCTACCGCACTTACGAGTCGGGCGACAGATCGACCAACTGCTGGTGGGTTGCGCTTTGCACCTTTGGTGAGGGCTGGCACAACAATCACCACGCCTATCAGTATTCTGCTCGTCACGGCTTGGAATGGTGGGAATTTGACGCGACCTGGATAATCATCCATTCGCTGCAAACCGTGGGCCTAGCTGACAAGGTCAAGCTAGCAAAGCCTGGGGCTTAGTACTCATCTGACCTTGCTACGGGGTTCATCACTGAATCTTTAACGCTCCTAAGAGCCTCGATGAATTGCGACATCGAGGCTTTTTTAGTGGCTGCTAATACCGATGAAAAACACGCTGACATTCCTGCATGGCGGCCATGCTAATCAGCCCACCGGTTGGGCCTTTTTGGTTAGACATGCCCAGCGCGATCGCCCCAACCTGCTTGGCGTTTCTAACAAATTGAGGAGAGGTGTTGACATACACCGAAGCGCTTCGGCAGCAACCGATGAATCGACGGCTTTCGGCGTAGTTAGCGGTGACGATACTATCGGCATGGCCGCTGCTGTAAGCATTGATCCAGTCGGTGGCGATCGCACTGTCTTTGACCGAGCGAAAAGCAACCGTTCGCTTGAGATAGGCGGTGTCCCAATCTGAGAAATCAGTGACTGTGGGGCCATTCGAGCTATTTTCTGAACCGTTTTCAGCGTCAGGAGGCTGAACGTTGGGTGGCGATTGCCAGCGAAGAATTGAGCTGTCGGCTTTAATCTCAAATCCTTTCTCTTGCAGTCGGCTCCACAGCCGGGTCACCGAATTTTCGCTATGGGACTCATGCAGCAGCACCTTCTCGATGCGATTGACCGCATCGGGCGTACCCGTATGACTCTCAACGATCATCTGATAAACCTGGTCGAGGCTACCGCTTGCAGCCCAATACAGGTAACAGTTGCCCATGCGAGACGGAATGACCGGTCGGCTCGATTGCTGTACGACTTGGTCGACCAGGCTTGGCCTGCCATGAGCAATAATTAGATCAATCTCAGCGCACTGAACAATATCTAAGCGGGATACTTCTGTAGATTCGATGGTAAAAACCAGCGCTTCAGGGAGTCCGGCTTTTTCTAATGTGCTCTGCAAAATGCTGGCGATAATTTGGTTTGTCCGGCTTGCTTCGCTGCCGCCTTTAAGCACCAGGGCATTGCCTGTGCGAAGGCTGAGACCGGCAGCGATCGCCCCCAAATCGGGAAACGCTTCGTAAATGAAGCCAATAATTCCCCTGGGCCGGGTGTAATAACCGCCGCCGCTGCTGTCAGCAAAAGGCATTGAAGGCTGCCCCATTGCTGCCAGCCGGTGAAAAATATTAGCGGCTGTCTGCACCCGTTCGGGCGTGAGCTTGAGCCAATCCACCACCCGATCGGGCACCGCCATATCCCGACTAATTTCCAAATCGAGCGTATTGGCTTCTAAGATATCGTCCTTGCGCTGCTGGAGATTCTGACCCATAGCCTCCAAAGCCACTGATACTGCTTCAGAACAGGCGTCAGTACTATCCAACTGGCTAGCTGCTTGCCGCACCGTTTTGAAAGCCGTAGGAAGATCGAACGAAGATATGGCCATTAAGCTAGCGCCACCGCAATACCCAAAACATTACTACCAAAAGCAGGATTAAAACGATTGCGCCCAGCACCAAAAATCCCGGCAGCGCTAATCGAGCTAGCCCAAACCAGAGCAATCCACCGAGCAAGACAATGGCGACCATCGAATTTGCGGTTTTGGGCTTGGTGAGCTTACTCCCAACCACCCATCGCTTGCCGTCCCATCGCCAGATGCGCTGACGGTGATAAGGCGTAGATAGCTTGCCAATCGTACTGGGATCTTCCCGTCGCTCAAAGATCTGCTCGCAGTGGTCGCACCCCCAGGCTTCTGTCAGCGTAATCGGCACCAGGGAACCGTGGCGGCAGGACGGACAGGGATACGTCTTATCGAAATCTAACGGCTGATTCTCTTTTGGGTGCACAGGTAGTCCCACCAGATAAATGACGGGGTCGAGTAATAAAAAGTGAGTAGGTGCGCTGCTTGCCGCCCTCTCTATTTTTACTCTACTTTTACTTTAAAAGAACTGAACGCCAATGCCCAAGACACTAGCGTTCACAGGTTGAAACTTGACAGCTAAGATAAAAAATCAATAGCGAGCCGTTCCAAGCATTATTTCGAAAGCGGGTGAAGAGATTCGAACTCTCGACATCAACCTTGGCAAGGTTGCGCTCTACCACTGAGCTACACCCGCATTTCTTTTTTGACCTATACAAGTCTCTCAAACTAGCGAAGGTTTGTCAACTGCCTTTTCCTTGCTTTTTTCTGAGCACCAGCGCATATCTGCTCAACCGGTGACTTCTGCCGATGACGTGAGCACAGGTGCCTGACTACCGGCAATCCCGTTGGTGTTAGCAAGGGGTTCGCCACTGATAACCTGAGGCATCAGGCTGGCCATTTCTAGCGCACTCATCGCGTAGCTCCAGCCCAGATTGCTCTTGATCCCTGCTCGCTCCAGTGCTTGCTGCATGGAGTCGGTCGTCAAGATGCCAAAAACCACCGGCACACCGGTTTGAAAGCTCGTCGCCGCAATCCCTTTGGCCACTTCGCTAGCAACGTAGTCGAAGTGGGGCGTTTGGCCGCGAATGACTGCGCCCAAGCAAATAATTGCGCTGTAGTCACCGCTAAGCGCGAGCTGCCGGGCAACCATAGGGACTTCAAAACTGCCGGGTACCCAGGCATAATCCACCTGAGTACCCTGAGGATTGATGTCTATCCCGTGGCGTTTGAGGCAATCTTGAGCGCCTGCCAGGAGCTTGGTAGTAACTAAGTCGTTAAACCGGCCAATCACGAAGGCAAACTTCATGGAGCCGGTTTGAGTGAAATTGCCTTCAAAAACGGCCATAGAGTCTCAATTAGGTTGGACGATTTCAACCGAAATAAAATACAGGTACCTACACTACCAGGTAGTTGAGGCCACCGACTAAGACAACCAGTACGCCCCAGAGAATCGAGCCTAGAAAAATCAGACGCTTGGACTGCTCCCAGTTGCTAGGTGAAGCGTAGGCGACTGGAACGCCTATGATCATGACAAAAGACCAGAGCACTAAAACAAACAGAGCTAGCTGAAAAATAATAGACATGATCTTCGTACTCTCAAAACACTATTTTAATCAAAAACGAATCAGCCAAAATTGCGAGCCAAAATTGCGAACAATGGCTGATGTTCCTACCTATGTAACCTACCAAAAATCAGTGCTCTTGCCAAAGGATTTACCATGACTGTATGGATTTAGTTTTGTGTCATACAACGGCTGATTTTGATACGTTAGGTGCGGCGGTGGGTGTAAGCTGCCTGCGACCGGGCAGTCGAATTGTCTTGACCGGCGGGGCGCATCCGTCGGTGCAGGCGTTTTTGGCCATTTGGCGAGATCAGTATCCGCTGATTGAACGGCGGGCTGTGGAGTTTGATCAGGTGCGATCGCTCACCCTGGTCGATGCGCATAATCCAGATCGTTTTTCCCCCGTCAGCGATTGGCTCCAGCGAGCCGAGCAGTCGGGCCTGCCGGTATACATCTACGACCACCATACGGCTGATAGCTCGACCGACAGCGGATCTACCCTAACTGACTGGCCGACGGCGGACGTGCAAATAGAAGCCGTCGGCGCAGCCACTACGCTCCTAGTAGAGGCGCTGCGACAGCATCAGATCGCCCTTACCGCTGATCAGGCTACCGTAATGGCCCTTGGAATCCACAGTGATACCGGCTCACTAACCTTCGAGCAGGCCACTGCCCGAGACGCCGAGGCGCTGGCCTGGCTAATGGCGCAACAGGCCAATCAGCAGGTCATTGGTGAATATAAAGCCCCGACGCTCTCTGGCCAGATTCAGACGCTGCTCAGCGAGGCGTTGGAGACGACTGAAGTGGAATGGGTGCGCGGCCATCGGCTGGGCTGGGTGAAGCTAGAGACCGCAGACTTTGTACCGGGGCTCTCGGGTCTCGCTGAGCAGCTATTCGCGCTGTTGAGCCTGGATACGCTGCTGCTCTATGCCGCATACCGTGCCCATGACATGCCTAAAGCAGGGGTGATTGGGCGATCACACACCCATCCTCTACTCCCTGATAACGCGGTCAATTTGCAGCTTATTTTTGAGCCCTTAGGCGGTGGCGGTCATGCCCAAGCCGCTTCTCTCACGCTCAAGGGCGACTATCTTGACGCTGATTTTGAGCAGATGCTGGCAGCAGTGCGCGCGCAAATTCCTTCTCCGCCCACGGCTCAATCTCTCATGTCTTCGCCGGTACGCACTATTTTGCCAGCGACCAGTGTCGATGAAGCCCAGCGCCTGCTGCTGCGCTATGGCCACGCCGGTCTTTGTGTAGTGGATGAAGCTGGTCAGCTAGTCGGCATTATTTCCCGCCGAGATATCGACATCACGCTGCGTCACGGGTTGGGTCATGCGCCAGTTAAAGGGTGTATGAGTATGCAGGTTAAGAGCATTGAGCCAGAGACGCCGATTACTGAGATTCAATCGCTGATGACGACCTACGACATCGGTCGTCTGCCGGTTTTAGCGGATAAAAAACTGGTCGGAATCGTCACTCGCAGCGATCTTTTGCGGCAGATTCGGCCTTTTCCTCAGTCTGCCAGTCAGCGGACAGATCGTGACTTCTCGTCTGCGCGACGAGCGGCTCAGCCCCCCGCCGCCGCAATCCTACTTGAGCAGCTCGAAAGTCGGATTGCTGAAGTTTGGCCAGCGCTGATGCTGATTGCTGAGGCGGCTGACCAGCGAGGTTGGACGCTCTACGTGGTCGGCGGCGCTGTGCGTGATTTGCTGCTGAGCCTGAGGCCCGATCAGGCGGGCAAAGACTATCCTTTGACCGACATTGACCTGGTCGTCGATGGAGCTTCTGCAGGGGCAGGGGTAGCCCTTGCAGAAGCGATCCAATCTAGTTATCCCCAGGTGAGCGTACAGGTTCACGGACAGTTTCAGACCGCTTCGCTGGTGTGGCCTGCTCATGACTCGCCCGAACTACCGGTACAGCAAGCCTCTGCCTGGCAGGGAACCGAACCGCTATTCATTGACATTGCCACTGCCCGCACCGAATTTTATCCGTATCCAGCGGCTAATCCAGAAGTGGAAGCCAGCACTATTCGTCAGGATCTCTACCGCCGTGATTTTGCGATCAACGCGATGGCCATCCAGCTCAACCGGGGACTGAGCGGATCTCACCCAGGTCATCTACTCGACTTTTTCGGCGGCTGGCTCGATTTGCAGCAGCGTCATGTTCGGGTACTCCACGCCAATAGCCTGATTGAAGATCCAACTCGAATTTTTCGGGCGATTCGGTTTGCTGTGCGGCTGGGCTTTTCTATCGACGCGCAAACAGAGCAGCTTATTCGCTCCGCTATCAGCAGCGGCGTGTATGAGCGTGCGCAGACCAGCCAGGAGAAAGCGCCTGCCCTGCAAACCCGGCTGAAGACAGAGCTGAAATACTTGCTGAGCGAGGAGCGGTGGGAGATGTCGGTCAAGCAAATTGAACGCTTGGGCGCTTGGAAATGTTTGCACAGCAGCCTGACAATGTCTCCCGCCCTGTGGCAGCAGCTCCGCCGGATGCACCGCTGGCTCAATCAGGTTGAAGTCGATCAGCCCCGCTGGCTGATGCTGCTAGAGCTAGTGATTGCTCAGCTCACACCTGATCTGCGCGATCGCACCGCCACCCATCTCGATCTCAGCAGTCAAAGTCAGCGCCGCCTGAAGCAACTGCACTTGTGGGAAAGCCATCTCCTCGCAAAGCTGCCAGCGGCCCAGCGGCCCAGCCAAATATATGACTTGCTAAGGCCCTACCAGCGGGCAGAATTGCTGTTGATGAGCGATCGCTACCCCCGCCCGCTCGGCTCCAAAATTTGGCAGTACATCGTCCATCTCTCTCAAATGCCTGCCCTGATCGACGGGGCCACGCTGAAGCGGCTAGGCTACAAACCCGGCCCTCAGTTTCGCCCTATCCTCACCGCCGTCTATCGGGCCACTTTAGACGGCGAGCTGACCACCGCCAAAGCTGCGGAAAGCTACGTTTTGGCTCATTATTCCCCCGACTGACAGATCGGATTGGGCGATCAGCCAATCTGTAAATACAGGAATAAAATCGTCTACAGCCCGCCTAGTCACTACTAGGCACTATGATTTGTGGAAGCCTTCACAGGCTGCTTTGACTCGCTTGCCCTAAGCCTCTGCCGATTTCTCGCTTTGCTGCTATGTCTCTATCGCCCTTTAAATCTGATGTTGGTAAACCCGCCTCAGTTTCTCACCAGCCAGAAACTGACCGACTTACCCTTTCTCAAGCGCTGATTATTACCGCGGGTCTGGCAGGACTCTTGGGTCTGTGCGGCGGCGCGGCCATCCGATTCTCGCTTGCCAGCTCGTCAAGCACCCGTTTTTTGAGCCCTTTACAGACGTTTCCCAAGCTGTCTACCTGGGCACCTGTACCGGATCAAAACGCCGATGCTCAAAATTCATCAGATGGCGCTGAGAGCAGCGATAGTCCGCCAATCCCGGAGGCTATCCGAATGCCTGTTTTCGACGCCATGGAGCCCCTGAGCGAGTCCACAAACGAACGGGATCAAACTGTCAGCGGCCAGCCTGACTTAGCAGGTAGCCGCGAGCAGGCTGAGGTACTCGATATCTCCACATTCGACGCCTTTGCGGCCAGAGACGACAGCCGCAATCCTCCCCCCAATCCACTAGAGACGCTTAGAAAAGGGCCAAGTTGGGGGGCTTCAGAAAGGGTACAAGGAGAGCCCGAAGCGGTCGAGGATAATCCCTAGGGACTACCGATAATCGCGGCTGTAGCTGCTAAGGTGAGGACGGTAGCGAACGGTTCAAGCGTTTTTTAGCGGCGGCTGAATTTTCGCTTACTTTCCAAACATTCTGTAAAGGGTGTTTATAATTGCAAATGTAAGTACGTAAACTTTGTATGAGTAACCCAATGCTGCAAGCCTTTTTTGTCGGACGAGCGTTGGCTGCCGCCGTAAGTGAAAGAGCCGAGCACTGGGTGAGTGATGGCCTCGCTCAGCTCGGAAAATTTGACGCAGAACAGCGTGAAAACCTCCGTCAGTTTACTGAGGAAGTCATGGCTAGGGCCGAGCAAGAGAAAGCAGCGACTGGCGCTGATACGACCCCTGCAAGCGCCGGTGTTAGCTCGCCCGCAACCGAAGACTTACAGGCGACTATCGACAATCTCAGAGCCGAAATTGCCCAGGTGAGAGCGGCTATTCAGCAGCATCGTCAGTCTCCCTCATGACATTGCCGCACCCACGGGCAGAAGCCGCTGATCGTTCATAGCCGGTTTATCTATTTCTCTCTGGACTTAATGGGCATAAAGTAGGGTTCGAAGGCTCCCATTCGTTCGCCGCCCAAAGTTCGCTCGCAGTCTAGGGCCACTAACTTTCGATTTAGAGCCTTTAATAGCCATTATCTTCAAACGTTTTTAGCACAGGAAGTCTGAGTGTCTGCTGTTTCTAGAGAAAGTGAATCCCTTCCTTCGCCTGATTCACTGGCGGCTTCTGGGCCTCCTGGTGTAGAGCCTACCGATGAACGCGCTCTAGCGGGCGAACAGGTTTTCCAAGTGCCTTCAGCGCCTCATGGTGAAGCTGTACCACCGGAGACTAATCATCATTCAGAGCAAGCCACCGCTACCTTAAATGGCCACACCCACCTGGACGCCTCAAGTTTGAACGGCTCAAGCCGTGTAGAGGATGCGGATTCCCCTATCGCCATGCCGCGCCCGCCAGAGCAGGCAGTGCACTCCTCCGAAAGGATTCCGGCTGTCAGCACTAGCCGCTCATCTTACAGCGGCAGCGCTGCCTATCGCGACGGTGACTATCGGTGGAATCGAGGCAGCTATTCCCGGCCTCAGCGATTTATTGACATCTGGTCATTCGTCCTTAAGCTGTTGGCAAAGCGCTGGCTGTATGGCAAGGCATGGAGCTACAGCGGTCAGGTAACGCCCGAGAAACAAACTGAACGCCGCCAGGAAATTGCCGCCTGGCTAAGAGAAACTTGCTTGAGCTTGGGGCCGACCTTTATCAAGATCGGCCAGCTCTTTTCTACCCGCGCCGATTTGTTTCCCATTGAATATGTACAGGAACTTTCTAAGCTACAAGACCGGGTGCCTGCGTTTGGCTATGAGCAGGCCAAAAAAATTGTCGAGGGCGATTTTGGCCGACCGCTAGCTGAGCTTTATCACAGTTTTGACCCGGTGCCGATCGCGGCGGCTAGCCTCGGTCAGGTTCACTGCGCCCAGCTCCATTCGGGCGAAGAGATCGTTGTTAAGATTCAAAGGCCAGGGCTCTCTAAGCTGTTTGCCATTGATCTTTCGATTCTCAAAGGGATTGCGCAATACTTTCAAAATCATCCCGATTGGGGTAGAGGCCGCGACTGGACAGGCATTTATGAAGAGTGCTGTCGTCTGCTGTGGCTAGAAATAGATTTTCTTCATGAAGGTCGCAACGGCGATAAGTTCCGGCGCAATTTTCGAGGTGTTGACTGGGTGAAAGTGCCTCGGGTGTACTGGCGCTACACCTCTCCTCGGGTGCTGACCATGGAGTACATGCCGGGAATCAAGATTAGCCACTATGAAGCTTTGGAGTCGGCTGGCCTGGATCGTAAGCGATTAGCACGGCTAGGCGCTGAGGCGTATCTTCGGCAACTGCTGACGGATGGTTTTTTCCATGCCGATCCGCACCCAGGCAACATTGCGGTCGATCCAGACGGGGCACTGATTTTTTACGACTTTGGGATGATGGGCCAGGTCGAAGCAATTACCCGCTCTAGGCTGATGGATACGTTTGTGGGAATTGCTCAGCGGAATGCTACTCAGGTGATGACTGCGCTGGTTTCTTTGGGGGCGCTGGCCGAAATTGACGATATGGGGCCGGTTCGCCGTTCGATTCAATACATTCTCGACAACTTGATGGACAAGCCCTTCGAGGAGCAGTCGGTGGCGGCTATCAGCGATGACCTTTATGCGGTAGCTTACGATCAGCCTTTTCGATTTCCAGCGACCTTCACTTTTGTAATGCGGGCGTTTTCCACGCTTGAGGGTGTGGGTAAAGGGCTCGATCCGGAGTTTAACTTTATGGAAGCAGCTAAACCCTACGCAACAGAACTTATGACAAACGGTAGTCCTAATGAGCCCAATGGTCTGTTGGGCGAAATCGGTCGGCAGGCGGCGCA
>JBBQAC010000299.1:0-4924 GCA_038315915.1 Phormidesmidales cyanobacterium | reverse complement strand
CGTAAGGGTGACCCGACGACGGCAGCGGTAGTTGAACAAATACCCGATTTGCCTTCCTTCGAGGAACAGGCTCCCGAAGTCAAAGCCCAGCGCGACAAGGTGGAATCGGTACTCGACAAAATTGGGCAGACGCCCGTGGGCCAGCTAAAAAACCCCAAGGCCGTGGTGAAGCAGCGCAACCGGCTGGTGAAAATGCAGGCAGAGGCTAGCGATCGCGCCCAAAAGTACGACAGTCAAACGCATCGCTACTGGCAAGAATTCGTCAGCCTGATGCAAATTCTCGAAAACTTTGAATGCCTGGATGACGACGGGCCGACCGAACTGGGTCAAATGGCCGCTGCCATTCGCGGAGACAACGAGCTTTGGTTGGGGCTAGCATTGGCTTCTGGCGAATTCGATGCGCTAGAACCTCAGCAGTTTGCCGCTGCCTGTGCGGGTATTCTCATGGAGAACAATCGCCCGGATACCTGGATTCGCTACCAGCCCACCAGCCCGGTGATAGAGGCTTTGGAAGGGTTGCGATCGCTCAGACGCCGCATTTTTCAAGAGCAGCGCAGGCAAGATATTCATATTCCCGTGGCGCTGGAGTGGGATCTCATCGCGCTGGTTGAACAGTGGGCGCTTGAAACCGACTGGCAGGAACTTTGCGACAATACCAGCCTGGACGAAGGCGACATTGTGCGCATTTTACGCCGCACGCTCGACTTTCTTTCACAAATTCCTCACGTTCCCTACCTGCGACCGGAAGTCGTTCGCACCGCCCGTCAGGCCACTTTTTTACTTAACCGCTTTCCGGTCAATGAAGCAGCCGAATAGGGCGCTGACTGAAAAATCAGTAGCATTTGGGTCGGTTCAGACGAGCTGCTAGTAATTGAGCGCCTTTCTCCAGTTGCGCCATCCATCTGCTGGGATATGACGATGCCTTGAGGGTGGTCTATGACTTTCCGAGCAGCGATCGCCGTCCCGATAAAAAGTCGCTGTTCGCCGATGTTTTTCGCCTGCCTAGCTGAGCAACTGAGCACTGCTAGGCAGGCTGTGTTGAGGCAGGCAGTCTGCAGAGCTAAAGCGCCGATTCTTTCTCTAGCAGTTCATCAATGGTAAGGTCGGGCTGAGCCTTGCCGTCAAATACGCTGCCGACTTGTTGCTTTGTAAAGCGATCCATCGCTACCGCATAGGCATCGTTGGGCAGCGGCTCGTAGCCCACATCGTCTACTACCGTTCGGGCATTGGCCATGTAGTATTCTACAAACGCGCCCAAAGCTGGATTTTTCTCAATTTGGTCAGCATTGATGTAGATAAACAGTGGTCGCGCTAAGGGCTGATACTCGCTGGCGCGGATAGTCTCACCAGAGGGCTCTACCGGGCCGCTGCCGCTGTCAACCGCAAGCGCGTTAAGACCGCCCTGAGCATCTCTGTAGTAGGCATAGCCAAAGTATCCAAGCGCGTTTGGGTCGGATTGAACGCCTTGCACCAGCTCATCGTCATCTTCGCTGGCGGTGTAGTCCTGGCGACTGGCTCCGTCTTCTCCCACTATCACTTCGGTAAAGTAGTCGAACGTGCCTGAATCCTCGCCGGGGCCGTACAGTGCAATCGGTTCATCGGGCCATTCGGGTCGAATCTGATTCCAGCGAGTGATCGTTCCTGCTGCAGCTGGTTCCCAAAGGGTCTTGAGTTCTTCTACGGTAATATCTGCTGCCCAGGTGTTCTCTCCATTCACAACCACGGTCAACGCGTCAAAGGCCACTGGCATTTCAATGTACTGAATGCCGTTGGCTTTACACTCAGCCATTTCATCTTGAGTAATGGGCCGAGACGCATTGCTGATGTCCGTTTCGCCCGCGCAAAATTTCTCAAAGCCCCCGCCGGTTCCCGAAAAATCAACAGAAATTTCCGGGCTGTCGGGCTTCTCCCGTTTGAATCGTCCTGCCATCTCAGCGGTAATGGGATAGACCGTGCTAGAGCCGTCAATGCTCAGCGGTGCGCTGTTGGCGATCGCTTCAACATCCAGCGGAGCGCTGTCTGCCAATGGCGTAGTGGAAGGCTCAGAACAGCTAGCCATTACCGTTAAGACACCGAGCAAAAGCCCTATGCTCCACACTTGATTCACAATGTTCACCCTCAGGCAGCGCGTATCCTCTTATTCAAGACTATCTGCCGCCGAATGCCTGGTATAGAAGAACACTAAGAACTTTGTCGCAGGGAGTGTCTTGTTACAGGTCGAAAGCAGGATGAACAAACGAGTATCCTGCGCGCTTAAGCTTGGCGTTTGAAATGCGGACATTATAGGAACGAATGCTGGGCTGGGTTTCATCCCACTGAACGGGGGCAAGATGGTAGCGATCGCACACCCGACCAATCAATTCTCTCACCGTCGGAATTTCATCCTGCACCACGTTGTAAATGCCCTCAAGTTGCTGTTGCCGTGCCCACTCAATCGCACCGACAATATCGCTGAGGTGAACCCAGTTAGTCGCCTGCTCTCCTTTCCCAGGGCGAGTGGTGCCTGCCGCCCGGCTATATATTTTCTCCAAAGTTCGCTCCGGGCCATAAATGCCGCCTAGCCGCAGAATGCACACCTTACGCTGAGGGGTCGCGGCTGCTACAAGGGTTTGCTCGGTAGCGGCGATGATTTTACCGTTTTCAGTAGCGGGCTGTGGTGGCATGGCCTCGCTCACCCACGCCCCCTGCTGATGACCGTACACCGAGGAAGTGCTGGTGTAAGTGAGATGCTGAACGGCTGTGTCGGGCAGCACCTGAGCCAGGGTTTGCGCAGTGCCTAAATAGGTATCGGCGTAGCTAGCGCCTCGTTTTGAGCCGACGCAGAGCAGCACGACCTGCCGGTCTGCCAGAATCGCCTGCATTTGCTTAGCATCCTTGCCCTGAAGTACTTTTACCTGTTGAGCGATCGCCGATAGCGCTTCAATGCGCTCAGGTCGAGTCGTGGTCGCAAGTATGTCGAGCCCTTGAATTTGCCATTTTTGGGCGATCGCACTGCCCACATAGCCGCAGCCAATAATGGCAACTTTCATCATGCGTTTTTCCTACTTCTGATGGGCCATGAGCGGCATCCGCCTAGCCGCCCGATTCCAACACAGTCTATCAGCCTGCCCCAGACCCTATCCCTACCATAAGCAATCCCTAGAAGACCATTAAGATTATTCAATGATTTATCAGAAGAAGATAGACAAGAGCAATGATATATTCTATGTATTGACTAAGCCCTATTCTTCTGAGCTTGTCATAACCCATAGTCTATTGCAACTGCCATAAAAGTCCAATTGGATCACCAGAACGACTTTCATAAAAAGGCTTTGCAATCAGGTCAATGAAGATTCTCTCCGCCATTGCTGACTCACATGTTCAACGCTGATTTTTTTGCTCAAACAAGCTGGCTAATTCCCTGTTATCCGCTGCTCGGCGCTTTTCTTTCGGTCTTTTGGTCGCCCGCGCTGATTCGTTTGACCGGCCCTCGGCCAGTGGGCTACTTGAACCTGTTGACGACTGTTTTTGCCCTGGTTCACAGTGGTCTGGCGCTGGCGGCAGTGTGGAACCAGCCTGCTCAATTTTTGTCATTGCCCTGGCTCCATGTCGCCGATCTCAATTTGACTTTGCCTTTGGAGCTATCGGCCCTGACCTTAGGTGCGAGTCTGGCAATCACTGTCCTCAATTTGCTGGTGCAAGTCTACGCAGTGGGCTACCTGGAAATGGACTGGGGATGGGGGCGGATGTACGCGCTGCTGGCCCTGTTCGAGGCGGGGATGACGGCGCTGGTGCTGTGTGACTCGCTGTTCTTTAGCTACATTTTGCTAGAGATTTTGACACTGGGCACTTATTTAATTGTGGGCTTCTGGTTCAATCAGTCGCTGGTAGTGACCGGTGCGAGAGATGCCTTTTTGACTAAGCGAGTGGGCGACCTGATTTTGCTGATGGGGGTACTGGCGCTGTATCCGTTGGCAGGCACCTGGAACTTTAGCGAGCTGGCTCAGTGGGCACAGGCAAATCCCTCGGTCGGTCAGTCGCAGACGTGGACACTGGCCCTGATTGGCACGGCGCTGGTCGCAGGGCCAGTGAGTAAGTGCGCACAGTTCCCGTTGCACCTGTGGCTCGATGAAGCGATGGAAGGCCCGCTGCCGACGACTATTCTGCGTAATTCGGTGGTGGTGGCCACTGGGGCCTGGGTACTGGTAAAGCTGGAGCCGGTAGTTTCGCTGTCGCCCTGGGCGTCAGGTCTGGCCGTTGCAATTGGCGCGGTGTCGGCACTCGGCGGCAGCTTGATCGCCGCCGCTCAAATCGATGCTAAGCGGGTGCTCTCCTATTTGGCGACCGCCTATATGGGGCTAATTTTTATTGCCATTGGCACGGGCCAGACTACAGCGGCGCTGCTGTTGGTGCTTACCCACGCGGTGGCGACAGCGTTGCTGCTGATGGGGACAGGCTCCATCATTCTCAAAGTCATTACTCAGGACATCACTCAAATGGGGGGCTTGTGGAGCCGCCGCCCTGTGACAGGACTGTCGTTCTTGGTGGGGATTGCCGGACTCGTGGCGCTGCCGCCCTTTGGGGGATTTTGGTCGCTGATGGCGGTGCTTGAGGGGCTTTTGCAAAGTCAGCGGTGGGGGCTGATAGCGGTGGTGGTAGCCACAAACGGAATCGCCGCCTTTGCCCTGGTACGGATGTTTGGCCTGATGTTTGCGGGCGATCGCACCTCCATGACCGCCCGCTCTCCTGAACCGATCTGGCTGATGGTGCTGCCCATGACCCTGATGGCCGGGTTCACGCTGCATATGCCGCTGGTGATCAGAGAGCTGTCGTTGTTCCCAAGCTCGCTACAGCTTCATTGGCCGCTGGGCTGGACGCTGTTTTTATCCAGCGTGGCGGGGATCGCGGTGGGCAGTGCCTTCTATATTTTTCGGCGGGTTGAGAA
>JBBQAC010000189.1:0-9022 GCA_038315915.1 Phormidesmidales cyanobacterium | reverse complement strand
GCTTTTGAGTCTATCAACCAGGTAGTCTTTAATTTGATCTAGCCGGTCTGTAGTGTCGCTGAAAAGCTGCATTCGGCTGAGGCGCATCTTCATTTCTACTTCCTCTGACTCGGAAAGATAACCATCGGCAGAAATCGCCACCAGGCAAATAGCTGCAAATGCCTCTGCCGAATTCATAGCGACCTTAGAGCTAGCCTTAACTCTAAATGCTTGATCCAAAATTCCCATATGCTGAAACTCTCATCTAAACAGCTTTAAAGCGATCTTTAATCATTGACACAATCAGCGATGACTCATCTTTGACCCGATTAGCTAAGCCGATTGCTGCCGGTTCAGTGTTGGCTAGCAGCCCCCTTTTCTAACAGAAATCAGCTATCAGTAAGGCTTATCAACGTCTTAAAAAACAAAAATTCTGTCTACCCATAGCAAAAAGGAGGAATCGATTGATCCCTCCCCCTTTCGGACAATGTTCCCTAGCAGAAGCATTTTGATAGCTTAAGTTCAAAAGGCACAAGTCTGTTTTTTTGCTATCAGCGATCGCTATACGCTCTGACGCATCTCAGACTCCAACTGCTGAAGCAAGGCGTCGTTGCCCTGAGCCTTAGCAACCTCAATGCGATGCTGTAATGAGCGAGCGATGTTTTCCTTGTGATGTTGGCTAGATTCCTGCAAAAGCTCTCGACGAGCCTGAGCCGCAGGGCTCATACCCACTAGCTTACTGCGGAGACCTGAGAACGTAGTAGCTTCCTGACGAGTGGGTTCAGTTATTTGCTGTATCTGCCCCTGACGAGTCGTTTGGTATGCGACACCGCGATAGGTAAGGCGCTCAGCAGGCTGCGGGATAGGCACATGGCGCACGTAGGTGTACCGGGCCGCATGTCCCCGGTACTGACAGGCAATTTTGCTCTCAGTCAGCTCCAACATAGGAGGATTATAGTCGTAGTCAACACCGCGATAAGTAAGTTTCATTTTTTCGTTCCCCAAAAAATAAGCGCAAGGTAACGCGTTCCTTCAGGGTTAACAGGCTCAACAGCAAAAGCCTATAATCCTTACTTCCGTCTCAGAGACAATGGCTTAAGCGCTAACCTTGAGGAACAGTTATAGAAAAAGCGGAAGCGCTATGTTCTTTAAGCTGCCCTCTAGGTCGGCTTTAAGGTTGCCGTCTGAAATGAACGTATTTGTATCTTTTCTGTATACAGTTTTACAGTTTTAATTTTTTATAGCAACCCTGTTGAACATACGGATATCCGTCGTCCTTTCTTTGCTACGAAAGGGATACAGCGGATCAAAGCGCATTCGGAAAAGAAACTTTATGAGAAATCGTATTAATTCGTAATCGTTTAGAATAAGCATATGATGGCCGATCCTCCAGCCAACTCTACCGCTATCTTCCGCAGGCATCGTCTATGAAGTGCACTATTAATCGGCGATCGCAATTTTCTGCGAGCCATCGATACTGGCTATCAGAATTCAGCGAACAAGAAAATTATCAGCGCTTCGGAAAATGCGCCCGCGCTCCTGGGCATGGCCATAACTACGTGCTCAATGTGTCTATCGAAAGCGAGCTAGATGCTTACGGTATGGTGCTCAACCTGAGTGAGGCCAAAGCCATTATCCAGCAAACAATCATCGAACCGCTCGACTTTTCCTATCTCAATGAGACTTGGCCAGAATTTCAAACGACACTGCCAACCACCGAATACATTGCTCAGGCGATCTGGCAGCGATTGAGCCCTCATCTACCGCCGCCTTTGCAAATTACTAACGTTCAGCTATTCGAAACGCCCGAACTCTGGGCCGACTACACAGGAAACGGAATGGAAGCCTATTTAACCGTATCAGCTCACTTCAGCGCTGCTCATCGGCTCGCACTGCCCCACCTCAGCGATGAAGAAAATTACCAGGTGTACGGCAAGTGCGCCCGGCCCAATGGCCACGGCCATAACTATCAAATTGAGGTCACGGTCAAAGGTGAGGTCGATCCGCGCACAGGTATGCTGGTGGATTTGGTGGCGCTGCAAGGAGCGATCGCTCATCACATCATCGAACCATTCGACCATACCTTCTTGAACAAAGACCTTCCCTACTTTATGAAGGTTGTCCCCACTGCTGAAAACATCGTCATTCGCATTGGCAGCCTGCTGCACCAACCAGTCACCGACATTGGGGCAACTCTGCACAAGGTCAAGCTAATCGAGAGCCATAACAACTCAGCCGAAGTCTTCGCTAGCGACCTTGAGGACACACCCGTGCCGGTTTACTATCCGTCTTTAGCGACTGTCTAAGTCAGCAGATCCAAAGCACTCATCCAAAAAACATCAGAAAAGCCGCCTCCGAATAGTTCGGAGGCGGCTTTCAAGCGCTGTAGAAAAATGGCGTGGAGCCGAGTTGATAGTTCGCCCGGCAACTCAGTGGCTAGGCAATACTAGCCATTCTCACATCGTTAGTCGCCAGCAGGTTCTGTAGCTCTTCCGAATCTACTGTCTCCTTATCTATCAGCATGTCAGCCAGCTTGTCCAAAATGTGCCGGTTCTCAGTCAACACCGTTTTGCAGCGGATGTAGGCTTGATCCACCAGCATTCGCACTTCGCTGTCGATAGAAGCAGCAGTCTTCTCTGAGAAGTCACGTTCGCTAGCAATATCGCGGCCCAGGAAGGGATTGCCCTGCTGACGGCCCAAAGCCACCGGCCCAAGCACATCGCTCATGCCAAAGCGGGTCACCATTTGACGGGCTACTCGAGCAACTTGCTGCAAGTCGTTGGAAGCACCAGTCGTGACTTCTTCATCACCGAAGACGATCTCTTCAGCCAGACGACCGCCGAGCGCAACAGCCATTTGATTCTGCAAATAAGAGCGCGAGTATAGACCCGACTCCAAGCGTTCCTCACTGGGCGTGAACCAGGTCAGTCCGCCCGCACGACCCCGAGGGATGATGCTAATTTTTTGGACAGGATCGTAGTCGGGCATCAGCGCGCCGACCAGGGCATGACCGGCTTCATGGTAAGCCACCAAGGTCTTGCGCTTTTCGCTCATCACCCGATCTTTCTTCTCGGGGCCAGCCAGCACCCGGTCAATGGCATCATTGACCTCATCCATTGAGATCTCGGTCAAATTGCGACGAGCGGCCAGAATAGCGGCTTCGTTCAGCAAGTTAGAAAGATCCGCGCCGGTAAATCCAGGCGTGCGGCGAGCAATTTTCTCCAGATCAACATCCTGAGAGAAGGTCTTGCCGCGAGAGTGAACGTTGAGAATTTCCAACCGTCCAGCATAGTCGGGGCGATCCACCACGACCTGACGATCAAAGCGACCAGGGCGAAGTAGAGCCGCATCGAGTACATCGGGGCGGTTAGTGGCCGCGATGATGATGATGCCGGTATTCCCTTCAAAGCCGTCCATCTCGGTCAGGAGCTGGTTAAGCGTTTGCTCACGCTCGTCGTTACCGCCGCCCAAGCCTGCGCCTCGCTGCCGACCCACAGCGTCAATCTCGTCGATAAAGACAATGCAAGGTGCATTGGATTTGGCCTGCTCGAACAGGTCACGGACGCGGGAGGCACCCACACCAACGAACATTTCGACAAATTCAGAACCCGAAATCGAGAAGAAAGGGACGCCCGCTTCTCCGGCGACTGCTTTAGCCAGAAGGGTTTTACCCGTTCCCGGTGGGCCGACGAGCAGAACGCCTTTGGGAATTTTGGCACCGATGGCGGTGAAGCGATCCGCATTTTTCAGGAAGTCGACGACCTCAGCTAGCTCTAGCTTGGCCTGATCAATCCCCGCGACATCGCCAAAAGTAACCTGAGTCTGCGGCTCCATCTGCACGCGAGCTTTGGATTTACCAAAGTTCATCGCCTGACTGCCGGGGCCGTTGGAAGCCCGACGGAACAAAAAGAAGAGCGCAACCAGCAGCAGTACTGGGATAATCAGGGCGCTGAACACCTTGACCAGGGCACTTTCGTCCTGGGTGGGCTGCACCGAAATATCGACGTTGTTACTGGTTAAAATCTCTACCAGGCCAGGATCTTGAGGCAGGTTGACCACGACTCTCTGGCCCGTGCCATCTGGGGCGGCAAATCGAGCTTGAGACTTGTCAGAGGTGACAGCGACGCTTTCAATGCGACCGCTTTCAACTTCGTTAATAAATTTGCTGTAGCGCCAAGACTGGGTCTCGACACGTGGTTGATCAAAAAATGCGGTTGCCAGGGCAATGACAACGACGACGAGTAGTACGTAAAGACCCGCGTTTCTCCAGCGCTTGTTCACTGAGGGAAAACCTCCTGTTGTGTTTGTGTGAGAATGCCTAACTGCAAGGCGTTAATTCCTGTTATTAATTTATGTTAACTCATTTTCTAAGGATCACTGGGTGGGCCTTAGCTGAGTAGGCATTTTTGACCTGCCGCTGATGTCTGCAAGGTGTGTTTGCAAAGTCCGGATGCTGGCATGGTTTGGATTATATTCCAGTGTACTCGTCCCACTGGCAATCGTGTGGACTGGCAAAAGCTCGACAGCGCAGTTGCTGTAGGCGATCGCCTCAAACCCCTCCACCATTTTTGCTGTCCATGGCTCGCCAGCATTCGGCTGACCCAAGCTAGCCAAAAGCCGGATCAGCCGCCCTCGCATCAGCCCCGGCAGACAGTGAGATCCCATCGGTGTCCACCACTGCCCTTCTGCCCAGCCCCACAAATTGCCAGTAGAAGTCTCCAGCCAGTTGCCTTGAGCACCGGTCAAAATGGCTTCGTCCGCGCCGTGACGCTGGGCCTGCTGTCGGGCTAGCCAGCAGGCCAGGTAGTTACCGGTTTTATGGGCCGGTAGGCTACGGGCATAGTCAGGGGAGGCGACCCAGCAACGCACGCCAGTCTGCTGTTGGATGGCCAGGTTAGGGGGGAGCGATCGCCCCGTAATCCACTCACGACCGTCGGGAAAAAGGGTGATTCGCAAAATTGAGTAGCGCTCTTTGAGCTGCTGACAGCCGCTGCGGATAGCGGGCCAGTCGGGCGGTGACCAGTCGAAGTGCTGAAGGGAATGGTGGAGGCGATCGCAATGACCCTGCCACTGAGTCAGCGGATGATCCAAATCCTGGCCGTACACTCGCAGCGTGGTAAAAACCGTCGCCCCAAACCTGAGCCCAGCATTGTCAAGCGGTACCGCTGCCCGGTTCGCTGTATTCTCTGCAAAAAACCCGCCGTCGTACCAGAAAGCCGCCATCTCAAATCAATCTCAATCAGTCCAATGATGGGCCAGATGAGCGGCCAAACGAGCGACTAGAGCGCTCGAAAACAGGACAAGATCCGTCAGAAGTGACCTGCAAGCCGACGAGCGGAGACTCGGGATTGCGACACCGCTGACCGCGCAGATGACGGCAGTAGTAGCACGTTTGCGCTGAGGCCATCGGATCTTTGGGCGTAACCTTCATCAGCTCTTGCGAATTGAGTCCGCGAATCACTAGCTGATCGCCCTGCCAGCTCGCTTCTACAATGCCGGTATCAGCTAGCTGTAGCCAGCGAGGATCGCTCTCCAGGCTCGTGGGTAAGGTGAGTGTGATCTGATCGCCGCCGGTATTGACCTCACCTTCGTAGAGCGTGTCGCGAGGCGGCGCTGGCTGCCAAAACTTCTCGGCGAGCGGCAGATCGATTACCTGGGCAGCGGTAGGTAAATGAAGCTGGTAGCGGCTTTGCAAATCCTCCAGGCTGGCCAGGTTGCTGAGCTGCTGAGGATGCCCGTGGACGAAAATAATATGCTGTGGCCGCAGGTTATGAATGAGCTGAGTGGTGCCGCCCCCGTCGGAGTGGTTGGTGAGCATGTAGTGTTCGACTTCAGCTTTACCGGTGGCGATCGCTGCCTGCATCGCACCCAACCAATCAAACGAGTAGTCCTGGCTACTGCTCGGTTCAACCAGGTCGAATAGCTGGCCCTGCCACAGCGGAATATCTTCCAAATCAGGGACAAACACCGTCCAATCAGCCAAGTCATCCTGGCAGTAGGTGCTGGGGTGAGTGGCCGGATGAACGATGAAAAGAGCTGGGTCAGAACCGGCCATGAGTTCAGATGGGGCGATCGCCGACTCCAGACGCCTCACCCGAGGCAGCACTCGCTCATCCCAAAAAAGCGGCTGATGCTGAGCAAAGTTTTGCACGGTCGCAGGCAATGTCGGCAGGCAGGACAGATAAGCATCGCAGCCCATTGCTACCAGCGGATCGACCCATACATCCAAAGGCTGACCGGTAAAGTGATGATGCGCTCGCACCAGCATCAGCAGTTCCTGGCCCAGTCCCAGTAGCGGCGCAGGGAAAACAGCGCGCCCGTGATTGGCCAGCGCCTTGCCCAACCGTTCCACCAAGTAATTTTCCTGCTGTTTGCGGTGCGGATGCCGCTCAGTCCCATAGCTGCCCTCAATAATCAGCACATCCGGCTTGAGATTGCGCAGCTCTGCTAGCGGTAAGCCGTCTACCAGTCGCCCATTCGAGAGAAAGCAGTCGCCGCCGTAAAATACGCTGTAGGTGCGCTGGGGCGTCTTGTAGGTGATAAAGAAGCAGGCAGCTCCCGGCAAGTGACCCGCTGGCCACAGCCGCACGGAAAGACCAGGGGCTAGTTCTACAGGTGTGCGCCAGGGTAAAGGCCGACAAAAATTAGCATCCGCTTGCCCTGGCCAGTTGATCGGCAGCAGGCGAGCAGTGACATCGCTGCTAAAAACAGGAAGGTGAGGAAAAGCCCGATGCAGCGGCAGCAATCCCCTGATGTGGTCGGTATGAGCGTGACTGCAAAAGACAAAATCCGCCGCCTCTTCGCGTAGGGCAGTAATGTCTCTAAGGCCGCAGTCGAGCAAAATAGAGTAGGGGCCAATCCGAATACTCAGGCAGACCCCTTCATCTTCGTAGCCAACGCTGTAGGGCAGGCAAGACAGCTCACTCACGGGCAGTTTTCAAAGGCAATAACGATTTTAAGGAAGCTAGTGAGCCGATCCATTGCCGTGGTAGTTCTCAGAATCGTAAAAGCCGTTGCGAGTGCCAAAAAACAGGCAGGCGGCTGCAAATAGGGCGGGCAGAAGCAAGAGTACGAGCTTGATATCCATAAGATGATAGGGGTACGGGCGCTTGGAAAGCTGACAAGTGTGAATGGGCTGAATAGCCAAATAATAAATGGCGTAGTGATCGCTCACGCGATGCAACTGTAAATTTATCGTTTAGTCACGATCCTGACAACTTCATTTAGACGGAATATCAATTCTTAATGCTTTATGACAAATTGGGCAATGGGCCAACCTCAGGCAGCCAGCCTGAGCAAATTACAGCGGACTGGTGCGATCGCCCCTCCATACAAGTCGCCCCCGACCTGATTGGCTGCACACTGGCCCGGCAGCTTCCCGACGGCCCCCTGATTCGCGGCACCATCGTCGAGACCGAAGCCTACGCCCCCGAAGACCCCGCCTGCCATGCTTTCCGAGGGCAAAGCCAGCGCAATGCCGCGATGTTTGGCCCGCCGGGCTATAGCTATGTGTATTTGATCTATGGCATATACCACTGCCTGAATGTTGTGACACAGGCTCCCGGCACTGGCAGCGCCGTGCTGATTCGCGCCGTGGATCTGGCCACTGTGCCCCCACAAATTGACCCTAAGCAAGCGCAAAAGCCCCACCGCATCGCCGCCGGGCCAGGAAAGCTATGTCGGGCGTTAGAGATTGACCGACACCTCAACGCTATGCCGTATCAACCCGAGAGCGGTCTCTGGCTAGAGCACCGCGCCAGCGATATCTCTCCAGATGAGATGGTGCAGACGACTCGCATCGGCATTAGTAAAGCGGCAGAGCGGCCTTGGCGCTGGTACCTGAAGCACAGTCCGGCCATCTCAAAGAAGTGAGCCAGCAAAAAGTGAGCAAAGCCGCTTAAAGCACTATCTCTTCACCACCCTGGGTAAATTTCACCGACTCTACACCCCAGTCATCGTTGTTCAGCAGGGTTTCTTCCACGCTGCCAAAGAGCGCTCTTTGCTCACAGCTAGAAAGCGAAACAAACTGGCGCTCTGATCCTGGCGCTAGCTGCATATCAACAACGGCGGTACGGCCATTCATCTTGACCTGATATCCGGCTAGCTTAAAGGCGTTGTAGTCAACCGAATCCATGGCTTTACCCACAGCCTCAGAGATAGCCTGGTCGCTCGGTACCTGCACCGACTCTTCGACAAAATTGTTGCACTGGTCGTCAATGCTGTACACCGAGACGGTGACCATGTCGCTGGGCTGCTTATCCGGGTCGGCTGAGCCGTCAGGTTGGGCGCTGGCAGGTGACTTATCGGGCGAGTCAGCAGGCGGATTGGCCTGTTTGGGTGTCTCTACCGCTTCGGGAGTGGCTTTAGGTTCTGGCTCTACCACTACTTCCTCAGGGGCGGTTGCACAGCTTGTGACCACCAGGCTAAGCGTCAGTGCCAGACTGGCCATGCGAGATTGGCTAAGCTTACCTGGGGTGATCCCGAAGATCCGCTTTGGAAAGTATTTTGGCAACCGAACCATCTGACGAAATACTGAGTACAGCACTTATGTAAAAGGTATTCTTATCCTACAAAACAGACGGCGACCTCGTCGTCATCATGTGCCAATTTGCGAAGCTTATAGACTGTTCTCAGACTATCTTTGACTATGACTGACTTTCCCTGGAATCGGCACCATATCATCTCTTTAGATGACTTTACGCCCGCTGAGTACGAGATCGTTTTGCAGACAGCCCTCAGCTTTCAGGGGGTGCTTTCACGGCGCACCAAGAAAGTGCCGACGCTTCAGGGCCAGGTGGTGGCCAATCTCTTTTTTGAGCCTTCGACGCGCACTCGCAGCAGTTTTGAGCTAGCCGCCAAGCGCCTGTCTGCGGACACGCTTAATTTTTCACCGGGCAGTTCCTCGCTGACCAAAGGCGAAACCATTTTAGATACGGCTAAGACTTACCTGGCCATGGGCACCGACCTGATGGTGATTCGTCACCAGGGGTCAGGGGTACCGGCGACCATTGCGCAGGAGATGGATAAGTTGGGATCAGGTGTG
>JBBQAC010000371.1:0-3009 GCA_038315915.1 Phormidesmidales cyanobacterium | reverse complement strand
CACCGACAAAGTTGGAGAACCCACGCTTCGAGACATTTTAAGCGAGCTAGAAAAGCCAGGACGCGACCCCAGAGCCCAGTTTACCTACGCTCAGTTTGCCGCTGGCATCAACGAAATTAGGGATTTGCACGAGGGCATGGTGCTAGAAGGCATCGTGACAAACGTAGCGAACTTTGGGGCCTTTGTCGATATTGGCGTGCATCAAGACGGGCTCGTTCACGTCTCGCAAATGGCGGATCGATTCGTCAAAGATCCTAAAGAGATTGTGCAGGTCGGTCAGGTGGTGAAAGTGCAGGTGCTGGAAGTACAGGAAAAGCTCAAGCGAATTGGTTTGAGTATGAAGCTGGCCGGAAGCGGCCCGTCACGCGCTGAGCCTACGACAAAATCGGTATCTGTAGAGCGCTCGCCTGCCCAGCCCAAACCCGTTACTCGTCTCGCCTCAGTAAAAAGTAAAGTTAAGCCTGAAGCCACACCTGCCAATAATCAACCTCTGAATCCAGAAACGCTCAAAGACCGCTTCAATCGCCGCCGACCTTAGTTGATTTAGTTACCTCGCAGCCCTGCGCCTTTTGCAAATGGCCTCCGGCCCTGGTCAGCGATCGCCTGCTAAAAGTGGTTCAATCAATCGCTGTGCCACTACGCTGTAAAGTGCCGTTAGAAAAGCTTGGAGAAGGCTGTAGATGAAACGAGCTTTGATCGGGCAGATAATCGCTTGGCTGTTAGCTAGCGTTACTTTTTTCCTGAGCCTGTGGATCGTCCTCCCGGGGCCAAACCTGTTTTTACTGCCCCTGGCAGTCGGCGCACCGGAAATCAGTCCGCTGCTGTTGCTCACTGGTGCCCTTGCTCTCGCGATCGCCCTGTGGCAGTTCCGCCGTTCGCCGCGCCTGCTGATAGTCATGCTCATTGCGGCACTGACGCTCAGTAGTTTGCCACTGCTCCAGCTACCGGGAGCGATCGCCCAGGCAGAAGCTTCAATGACAGCAGCTTTTCCCACCGCCAGCGAGGCTGCGACCTATCGTCCCTTCAGCGCGTCCATCTTTTTCCGAGGCTTTCCCAGTAGCAAAGTGCGTGTACAAACCGGTATTTCTTTTGCTTCTCCAGCGGGCACGCCCCTATTTTTAGACCTGTATCAGCCCCCTTCTCCCGGAAAATACCCGGCTGTTATCACCATTTATGGTGGGAGTTGGGCGGCAGGAAGCCCTGCTGAAAGTGCTGAACTCAGTCGTTTTTTAGCTGAGCGAGGCTATGTGGTAGCCGCAATTGACTACCGCCATGCGCCTGAGTACCGCTTTCCGGCTCAGCTAGAGGATGTGCAGACGGCATTGGATTTTGTGCGCGATCGCGCTGACGAGTATGAAATTGAGCGCGATCGCCTGAGTCTAGTCGGCTGGTCGGCAGGTGCTCACTTAGCCATGCTGACAGGCTTTCGTACAGATACTGCCGTGCAGAGCATTGTCGACTACTACGGCCCGGTAGATCTCGCTGCTGGCTACAGCGATCCACCCGTCCCCGATCCCATCGATGTAAAGCAGGTGCTCGCGGCCTTTATCGGGGGGACACCCACAGAGCGGCCCGAAGCCTACGCTCAAGCCTCGCCTATCACCTATGCAAAATCGGCTGAGGCCAATAGTTTACCGCCAGTTCTGCTGCTCTACGGCGGGCGAGACCACATTGTAGAAGTTCGGTTCGGCAAGCGGCTGTACGACACGCTGAAAGAAAGCGGAAACACTGCTGTCTGGGTGAAAATTCCTTGGGCCGAGCACGCCTTCGACAAAGTCTTTAACGGCGTGAGTAATCAGCTAGCATTGCACTTTATCGAGCGCTTTCTCGATCAAACGCTGTGAGGCTGAAAGCATTAGCCTATGAGGAGAGATGCGATCTGGCGAGGGTATGATTCGCCTATCAGTGAACAGACAAATCTACTTTTTCCAAGCTTTCCATCTGAACGTCTTTGACCTCAAAGCTATCTATAATTTGCTTGACGGTACCAGCTAGGGGTACGGCCACCACCACACCTAACAGCCCGCCCATCTGAGCGCCGATAAACAATGACAGCAGTACCCATACCGGATTGAGCCCAACCGCATCTCCTAAAATTCGCGGCGTGAAAACGTTATCAACTATTTGGTCGGTGACAATACAAGCGATCAAAACTTCACCGCCTAGCAGCGGATTGCTCACCCCTATAAATAAGCTCACAGCTATCATAGCCAGCAAGTCGCCGAAGGGAATAAGCACAGCTAGGCCAATGCCCAGACTAAAAACCAGCCAAAACGGCACGCTCAGAAGAAAGAGAATCAGCGCTAGGGTCGTACTCATAATCGCGGCAATAATAGCTTGGCCGAAGAAGTACTTTTCAAACTGTGAGCTGAGCGCATCACTCACCTGCTGGCCCAAATCGTTGGGAATCCATCTGAACAGACCCTGCCAAAAAGAATCTCCATATAGGACTAAATACAGCGTGAAAACGGCTGTTATGAAAACGTCGAGCAGCTTATCTGCAAACTTCATCAAAAAGCTAACGAGCTGACCTGGCAGCAGTTGCAGCTCCACGGGTAATAGGTCAGCAAGCTGGTCAGTGAGATCGGTCACGTCAATACTATCAGCCGTCTCTAGCTTGTCAATTTCTTTATCGAGCACTTCTAACTGTTGGCTTCCAGACTGAAGCCAGTCAGGTAGCTGAACGGTCAGATCGGTGATTTGGTCAAACAAGACAGGCACAATTGTAGCGGCGACCAAGACGCCCACGCCCAGCACTAATATGACGATGACTAGGACGCCATAGCCTCGCGCTATCCCCTTGGTCTCCATCACACAAACGATGTAGTTCAGCAAAAAAGACAGTAGCGTTGCCACTACAAAAATACTCAGCAGCGTTTGAAACTGCTGTATTCCCTTCGTCAGCAACCAAATATTTAAAACAGTCAGTGGAATCGCCAATTCCCAGGCTAGCCATCGGGGCAGCTTATCTATCCATGCAGCCATTGCAGAAATTCCTAAAAGACGGGC
>JBBQAC010000135.1:0-12124 GCA_038315915.1 Phormidesmidales cyanobacterium | reverse complement strand
CATCCTAAGTGCTTTGATAACCTGTATGTGAGTATGGTGCAGGCGGGAGAAGTCGGTGGTGTGCTCGATGAAGTGCTGAACCGTCTGGCGAAGCTGCTAGAGGATCTTAACCGGTTGCAGAACCAGATTAAGTCGGCGATGGCCTATCCGGTGACGGTTGGCTTTTTGGCGACAGCTATTTTTATCGGGATGACGGTGTTTTTGCTGCCGATTTTTGCTGACATTTTTGAGGACTTGGGAGCGCCGCTGCCGCTGTTTACCCGAGCGCTGATGGCGATTAGTAAGATGCTGCGGACGTGGTATCTCAGTTTGGGACTGATAGGGGTTATCAGTGTTTTAGTGTTTATTTACAAGCAGTATTACAAAACGCCTATAGGCCGGGTAACGATGGATGGCTTTTTCCTGAAGATGCCGCTGTTTGGTGATTTGGCTCAAAAGTCGGCGACGGCGCGGTTTTGCCGCACGTTCGGCTCATTGTCGCGATCGGGGGTACCGATCTTGACGGCGCTAGAAATTGTGCGCGATACGTCGGGGAATCAGGTGATTGCCAATGCGATCGCTTCGGCCCAAACAGAGATTCAGTCAGGCGGAATGATCAGCATTGCCTTGCAGGAGCATGGGGTGTTTCCGGTAATGGCGATTCAGATGATCAGCATTGGTGAAGAAACCGGTGAGCTTGACCAGATGCTGATGAAGGTAGCAGACTTTTATGAGGATGAGGTGGAGCAGGCAGTAAAGGCGCTGACCAGCATTATGGAGCCGATCATGATCGTGGTGCTAGGAGGCATGGTGGGGTCGATTTTGGTGGCGATGTACTTACCGATGTTCTCAGTGATGGATCACTTGGGATAGGCTTTTTTGAGGCTGGTTGGTTAGGTTGTGGATGTTGTTGGTAGGACTTTTAGTAGCTGCCGTCTAGTCTAAGTAGTATCTGTCGGCGCTGAGATGCAGAGCTCTTTGAAATTCGGGACAATTGGCCGCGACGGAAGTATTGTTTCGACTGACTTCAACGGAAACGCGATCATACTGCCCGGAGTTGACTCTCTATCTGGAAACTATCGAAAGCGCTTGTTTGAATAATACACTTGACCTTCTAAAAACTTATACCTTGCGATACCCTATAAAAAACGTGTCTCAAGTCATGTCTCGTAAAGACATTTTCAGAAGGTCAAAGGCTTTTTGAAACTATTAAATAGCGCATTTATCATTCCTTCCGTAAGAGCGCTAAGGCGGAGCTGGCCACATCCCTCACAACTGTGAAGTCTCCAGTAGTTTGTGCAGTGTGGCTATACCGCGCATTGTTGAAAAAACTAGCAATTCCCTGGATTAGATGACTAGAGGTTTTAGACGGTGGAACTCATAACGGACAGTCCCACTAGCGCAAACAGTAATCTAAAACACAAAGCGGGTAAGTGATCTTCGAGCGTCCGAGTGCAGGCATGGGTTAGACATTAATTCAGTGTTCAATAGTTTCTGATAGAGTGGATGAAGACCGGCGAGATACCTTACAACACCCCATCTTAGGGACAACTAGCTGTCTTAGAACCAATGATGATTGGACTATCCTCGATCCAGCCGGGTTTACCATTGTGCTGGATTTGATACCACATTTCTTCACGGCCAGCCCACGAAGCTAATCTATAGTCAAGCACTCTATACTCTCCTTTTTCAACCCCACCTAAAACTCTTGCATCGTGTGATGGACGATCCGAAAAATTTGCGAAGTCATGGGTTACCGTGACCACGCAATCTGATAGGTTCGAAGGTGGAGTTTCTGGAGTTATTTCTGGTGTTGAAATCGACTCAGATGTTGAAGTTTGATCGGGTACTATAGTTATTTCTGGTGTTGGAGTTTCATCATTAGGTGTTGGAGCAAGAGCGCTTAGTGGTGGAAGCTCGATGCCTAATGCAAAGACCAGTAAAGCAGCACCAAAGAAGAAACAGAAAAATCTGAGCCCTCTATTAGTAATTGATTTTGAGATTTCAGAGCCAAAAAGCTTAAACTCACCTCCAATGATAGCAATCAAGATAAGAATTGCACCAAAAACAAATGCAGCAATAGCTACGCTATCTGGCATAGTGTTCACTCCAAAGATTCACAATGCTTCTGACACAGATTATTGTAATACTAGGTTCAGTATCTGGAGGGTCTAACTATATTATTGGAAAGAAATTCTCCCCACAATACAGCTATAAGGGTGATTGGGTGGAAGATTGCCTGCCTAATCACCCTGAGAAGGTAGTTTAAATAGAATTTCGTCTCCCCAATCATCTTATTTGGGCTATCATCTTCCGTCTCGGCAGTATCTTATATCTGGTATGCACTCGAGATCATCGTCCACCCCATGTGCATGTTAAACCTAGCCCGGTTCGGCCAGAATGGGAGCTGCGTATCTATTTAGGCAGGCGAGAGGACGGCAGCGAAGACGAGTACGGTAGATCGTTGGGTGATAGTGACGTCCTATCTGGCAAACTCAAAGCCTCTAAAATAGAGGCATACGTCGAGATTCTAGTAGCGAATCTCGATAAAGCTTGGGAAGTCTGGGACTCAGTTTATGGAGAAGACGCATGACAATAAGCTCTATAACCTATGATGCGGTCATCTCAGCGCCCGAGCCGCTGCCGAGCGATCTAACAACCGCTCGCTACGATGCAGAGACCGATGAAATCGTGGTGACCTTTCGAGACGATAAAGTTGCTCGCGTTCCCGCCTATGAATTTTCAGAACTATCAGCTGCCACTGCCGCCGATTACGAGTTTTTAGATGGTACCCGCGCAGGGGTTACCTGCCTGACTGAAACGATTGACTTTGCTGTGTCCGCCGACTGGTGGCGACAGCAAATAGCCTAACTTCAGCAATGCAGCGGTATTTGGAGGTATTACCTGAGCAGGTTGAGGATGCGATCTCGTCTCTTCTCGTCTCTGTAGTCTGGTCGAGTTTGGCCTTGTTGCGTAGCTCTGTGTCGTTTACTGGAGGACTTCTTTGAGCTTGTGCTGGTTCCAGAGATTTTGGTAGAGACCCGGTTGGTTGACAAGTTCACGGTGGGTGCCGGATTGGGTAATGTGGCCTGCGTCCATGACGAGAATGTGATCGCACGATGCCGCCGCTGACATCTGATGGGAAACAAAGATCACCGTCTTCCGCCCTGCCTCGCTCGACAGGTTGTCTAAAATCTGTGTGGCGGTTTGGTTATCCACGCTGGAGAGGGCATCGTCCAGTACGAGGATAGGCGCATCTATCAGCAGCGCGCGGGAGAGAGCTGAGCGCTGCCGCTGACCACCAGAGAGGGTGATGCCGCGTTCGCCGACCATGGTTTTGAACTGCTGAGGAAAGTTGAGAATTTCGCTGTAGAGCTGGGCTTCTTTGGCGGCGTGCTCGACCTCGATTTGCTCGGCCATTGGGTCGCCGTAGCGGACATTGTTTTTGACAGTGGTGCTAAAGAGAAAACTGTCTTGGGGGACGAAGGCGATCGCCCCGCGTAAATCGCTCAGTGCAATCTGAGTGATATCGTGACCATCCAAAAATAGCTGATCGGGCTGAATTTCTAGCAACCGAGGTAGGGCCATGGCCAATGTCGATTTGCCTGAGCCAATTGGGCCGACAACCGCGACGGTTTGGCCGGGTTCGATGGTGAAGCTGACTTGGTTCAATGCTGGCCGATCAGAGCCGGGGTAGGTGAAGGTGAGGTTTTGAGCTTGCAGATGACCGACTGGATGAGGCAGCGCGATGGCGGCGGCGGCGTCCCGGATTTTGGGTTTCGCCTCGAAAATAGCTTCAATGCGATCCAGGCTGACTTCGCCCCGCTGGTAGGCGGTGATTGTAAAACCTAGCAAGGCAGTGGGGAAGACAAGCTGTTGGATGAATAAAATGATGGCGACAAAATCGCCTGGGCTGAGCCGTCCGGATATAATTGCCTGAGAGCCAATGCCCAGTGCGATCACCAGGCTGAGGCTGGCAAACCCTCCGAGTAGGGGAAAGAGGGTATTGCGGGTTTTTGCCAGGGCCAGGTTGGCTTTGAGCAGGCTCTGGTTGCGGCGGGTGAAGGCGCGGCGTTCGTTTTCTTCTTGGGCGTAGATTTTGACCAGGGAAATGCCGCCCATGTCTTCCTGAATCAAATCGCTGAGGTTGGAGATTTCTTCTTGGACGTCGAGCTGCTGTTTGCGCAGGCGATCGCCGAAAATAGCCACCACGCCAAACATAAAGGGATAGACCGCCAGTGAGAAAAAAGCCACGCTGCCGTTGAGACTGACCATCGTTGGCACAATCATCACGTAGGCAAATAGGGTATTGGCCATACTGAGCACCGCAAACCCTAGCAACCGGCGAATATTGTCGACATCGCTAGTGGCGCGATTGATCAAGTCGCCAATGGTATTGCGGCCAAAGTAGGCAGGCTCCAAAGTCAGCAAGTGCTCAAAGATACGCTGCTTTAGATCGAACTCTACCTGCCGCCCCGCACCAAATAGAAAAATCCGCGAGGACATGCGGATCACCCACATTATGCTGGCGAGCACGAGCACCAGCACGACGTAGCGCAAGAGCCGCCCAAACGTAAAGCTCACCGTCAGCTCATCGACGATATAGCCAATGATCAGCGGAATGCTCACGCCAATGGCATTGACGACCAGCAGCGCGAACAGCCCCCAGCCCACCTGCTTCCAGTGAGGCTTGAGGTAAGAAGCTAGCCGAGAGAGTTTAGAATGTTGGGCCATAGGGCGGAAAGACAGGCGGGAAGACAACGGTTACCTGAGATACCTAATGATAGGATAACGCTTGTGATTGCCTTGCCAATTGCTGGATAGATTGGGTAGGCTAACAAATCACTAAATCTCAATGCTAGAGTCCCAGCCAAAGTTGAAGCTAGGTAGCCAGCCCCTGAGAAAGTAGTACAAAGATGTGAGCAGCTCGTTCCAATAGCGGGTAGTGAGCTGTAGAGCATCTACACTCGGCAGAATGCTGGGCAGTTGCTCAAGCAGATCACCGCCGGTGCTAAAAGGGGTCGTGTAGAAATTAGTCGGACGGGCAATGACCTGTAAGTCTTTACGCTCGAAGGCAAGGGCAGCCCTCGACATCGAAATGGCTGGCGCGATCAGGATAATTCGCGGATCGTCTTGAGTGCCCTCATCTCGGCGGACGGTTCGATTGGCAATAATCTGCCGGTCTTCCAGGAGCTTTTCGACCTGATTAGAGGTGGTGCGAACATCCAGGCCAGTATCTTCAATTTGAATGAGCGAACTGTCTACCCCGTTTGCAGATAGAATGCTGCGAATGGTTTCCCGCTGGGTTGAATCAGCTTCACCCGCGCCCGCAGTCACAACCACGATAGGCGCAGCGCCTCTAGCTCGAATCACATCCTGATAAAGACCGGCAGCGTATATCAGCCGGGGTGCCAGGACGGTATTGAGAGAAATATCGGTGGCTGTCTCGCTCGAAATCTCAGCGGCCTGGTCAATATCACGGCTATCGCCAAGTACGACAATAGCCGTGACTTCAGCAAGATTGGCACCGGGAACTTCGTCGACCCGGCAGACGCCCTCACAGAGGGTAGAGCGCTCGACAAAGGCGGTTCTGACTGAGCGCTCGGCGTCGCTGACGAGGAGCTGAGCGAAGAGAGGGATACTGGCGATGAGTAGAATCGCTAGCGCGATCGCCACCAGCGAACCCTTGACTTTCCCGGTTCCTTCACTCAAAGCAGCGCCCAGCAGAACGATGGGGCCACCCAGCGGACTGAGGGGGAAAGAAATAATCTGCCAAATGACGCGAGCAGTGCCGTCGTCAGGTTCAAGAAAAGAAACCGCCAGCAGCAGGAGCAGAATAGCGCCGCCGAACCACGCCAGATATTTTTTGGGAATGATTCGAGTGAGCGTGTACCAGATAAAGACCCCAACTGAGGCCCATAGCAGTACACGGGTGAGCAATGCCAGCATTTCCGTCTCTCTGAGGGCGATTTATAGTTTGCTTTTACAAGTTGCTTTTACGAACTGCCTCCACTAACCAGCAACCGGCTTCATTTAACCACTTTTGTTCAAGAGTTAAGCACAACTCAGCGCATTTCAGCTACAAAAAACCGATAGCACTGCAAAGGGCTACCGGTTTCAGGGTGAATATTAAGCTCAACAGAGCCTCGGCAAGCTATACCAGCTTGAGGTTGGGATACTCGGCAATGAGTTCGTCAGCGCTCAGGGTTTCACCTGAGACCTGAGGCGTCCAGAGCACCTCTACGGCCATTAGCTGCTCGCTGGAGATTGCACCAATTTGATTGAGGGCCCGGCGCACGTCTTCTGAAGAGCTAATTTCAGGTAAAGCAAGCTTGCCTTGAGAAGCGACCAGGACGGTGGCAACGATGTATTCACCTGGGGCTTCTGAAAGGGCAATATCGCCGCTGCTGTTCAAAGCTTTTTTAGCGTCGGCCTGAGAAATTTGAGCGTTCACGTTGGAGAGCGTTTCGCCTGTGAACTTGCTGCGCTCAGCGATCGCTAGCTGGTTAAAAGCCTGCTCGGCGGCAGTTAGCTTGGTTTTATCGGATTCAATATCGGCATAGGCCCAGTATTCCGGGTGACGCAATAGCGACAGCGTAGTCTCCTGGAGTACCTTGGTCAGCCCGGCTGAAGTCCCCGTATCGGCAGTTTCAGCGATGTGATTGAGGTCGCTCTGTAGCCCCCGAGCCTGAGCGAGCAGGCCCACTTGCAGCCGCGCCACTGAAACCGTGGGATTATCGCTGTAGCCGCCGTATGAGCCGTCGTCACCGACGCCAGCACTGCGAAAGCTGCGAATGAGGAAATTGGCAATGGCGATCGCAATAAAAATGCCCAACAGCCCGCCCCCACCGCCAAGGCCAACAAACGGCAGAATGAAGGGAAATCCAAAGCCACCGCCGCCGGGATAGTAGCCACCGCCACCGTAGCCAGAAGGGCCACGCGCCGAAGGACGCGGAGAATACGTGCGGCTAGGAGCCCGGAAGCTACCGCCGCCAATTCGCCCGCCCCCCCGAGCCGCGAGTGCACCATCTGCCTGTGAAAAGATCACAACGGCCACGAGACCGAAGACCAAAAGAGACTTGAGTAGGGACTTGAGCTTTGGTTTTAAAGCGCGGGCCCAGGATTGCATTTCAAGCATGATTAATTTTTTAACGGTTGCCTTTAGCTGTAATTGTTCCGCTATTTTAACGCTTTTATAGCAGGCAAAATTGGCCAAACGCCCTGCCAAAAGGAAGGGATTGCCGTACTAAATCTTGTTCTCCTACGGATGAAGAAGAACTGCCCGGACGCCTTATCCGCCGCCGACGATGGTCACAACTTCCAGTCGGTCGTCGGACTGTAGGACAGTCGCGGGCCAGAGCGGGCGTGCCAGGATTTCACCGTTGTACTCGACGGCGATGAGCCTGGGATTGAGGTCAATCTGCGTCAAAAAGTCGGGGAGAGCAGTCCCTGACAGGCAGCGTTTGGATTCGCCGTTGACCTGTAGCTCAATGGTGTCTGAAGGAGGATTCATGGAATGGATACGAAGAGATTAGAGGCGAAGCGATCACAAAAATCGAGATACCGTCTTTCATTCTATAGAAGCTTCTGTTGGGTTTGCTGAACGAGCGATCGCGCTACCTCAGTCGGATTCTCTGCCTGCATCAGCGCTCTGACCACCGCGACGCGAGTCGCCCCTGCTGCTAGCGTCGGCCCCAGGTTCTCAGCATTGAGACCGCCGATGACAAACCAGGGCATGGTCGCGTGCTCGGCTGCGTAACGCACATAGTCATTGCCTGCTGCCGCCTTTCCAGGCTTGGTGGGAGTCTCGTGCACCGGGCCGACGCCAATGTAGTCGGCCTTTTCATCCAGGGCTCGCTTCAGCTCCTCAGGGCAGGTCGTCGAGCGGCCAACGATTTTATCCGGCCCGAGAATACTGCGAGCAACCTCAATAGGCAAATCGTGCTGACCCAAGTGCACCCCGTCTGCCCCTGATGCAGAGGCAATATCCACCCGGTCATTAACGATAAACAGGGCCCCGTAACGGTGACAGAGGGCGCTCATCTGTCGGGCGATTTGCAGGCGTTCTTGATCATCAGCGGTTTTTTCGCGGTATTGCACGATGGCGATGCCGCCTTCGAGGGCGGATTCTACGACCGCGAGCAAGTTGGGGACTGGGGAAGTGACCAGATAGGTTTGGGCCTGCATGAGCTGGGAGAGGGCGGGATGCTGGATCGGGCTCGTCGCCGACAGCATGGGGCCAACAATTTGACTGTCGAGCGTATAGAGCTGGTAGCGCATTTGCTTGAAGGCTGCGGCCATTTCGACGTTGCGAAGTTTGCCGTATTCTTCGAGGACTCGGAGGGCTTCTTGCGATCGCGCAAAATTAACCTGCAAAATCTCGACCAAACTACTGCGGGTGGCTTCCTGCGGGTGGGTCAGTGCCGTGCCCAAGTCACCCGGCGTGTCGCGAGCTAAACGAATCTCCGGACTGTGCCAGCGAGCAACTGACTGCCGCAGATGCTTGAGCTGAGCGGTGGTCGCTTCGTCATTGAGGCCAAAGCGACACCATTCTTCAATCGTGCGAATGCCTTCACGCGCCCGATCTAAATTGGCATCGAGAATGCGTAAAAGGGCAGGACTATCTGCTTCATTGCCACCGACAGCGGCTGGGGAGAGCTGACTTTTAGGCTGATTCGCCGAAACGCTATTAAAGGTTTGAGGGTCTGAGGGGGAAGACTTCATATGTGAAAAGTTTGATGTATGGAAGTGAGGTAGGCGGGATTTCGGCGGCTGGGTCTTATAGCCATCCTATAGCGCTTTTTCGACTCACAAGAGGCTGGCTGGCATCTGTGTCCTGCTGTCCGGGCGACGTCCAGACACTTGACAACAGAGGGCTTGAGGTCGCATATTTCAAAGACAACCGCTGTGCCAAGTTTGCTTGATTTAGTCAGGAGGCACTGGCCTTAAGATAGCTGACATACTTTTCTTCGATTCTTTTCAAGGCTTATTCGCGAAGGCGAGGGTATATTTGTATGCTGGACAGACAGATGCAGAGTCGAGGGACTTGTGTAGCAGCGGCTTTTGTCGCCGGAGTGCTGCTGTGGGGAACGGTCGCTCAATCAGCGCGAGCACAGCCAGCGCGAGATCTGCCGTCTTTGTCGGGCACGAGTACCTCAGAACCTGGGCACAGCGGTGCGGCGGATTATCAAACGATATACGTCAGCTCAGAGATTGGCCGTGACAGTGCCAGCGGCAGTGAGAGACAGCCTTTGCGAACAGTTACTCGGGCGCTGGAGATAGCGCCGCCGAATACGGTGATTGTGCTGGCACCGGGCCGCTATACCCGAGAGTCAGGCGAGGTTTTTCCCTTGCAGCTCAAGCCAGGGGTAACCGTTCAAGGTATGCCTGGTTCACGCGATCGCGCTGCCATTATTGAAGGCGGGGGAAACTTCGAGAGCCCAACCAGGGCGAGGCAAAATGCGGCTGTTCTGGCTGCTGATGGCGCGGGAATTGCCCAGATCGCAATTTCTAACCCCGATGGCTATGGTGTTTGGGTAGAAGCAGTCAGCCCAATCATTTTGGAGACTGCCCTAGTTGGCAACCGTCAAACCGGCATCTATGTAGCCAGCGGCTCGCCGCGCATCCAGGGCAGCTATTTTTCGGGCAATCAGGTGGCGGGCCTGATCGTTTTTGGCCGTTCAAATGCCAGTATCCAAAGCAATATTTTCGATGCCACTGGCGATGCCATCCGAGTCATGGAGGGAGCGACGCCCGAAATTATCGGCAACCGCATCACCAATAACGATGCGGCCTTAGTGGTGGTTGGAGATGCGCGTCCGACCCTGCGCGACAACCAAATTACCGGCAATCGCCGCAATGACGTGTTAGCCGTCGCCGCCCAACGCGAAGAGGGTTCATCGCCAGCAGAAAGCGTTGAACTCGCAGCAGACAACGTTAAGCTCCTGGCCTCGGTCGCTGTGCCTGAACCGGCTACCAGAGCCTTAAGCAGCGCCCCTACGAGCAATGCTGCAACCTCTAATCTGCCCGTCATTCCTTCTTCGGGACAGCCTATTCCGGTGCCCGTGAGCAGTCAGTCTGCCAGCCAGCCGCCGACTCAGACCATCAGCCAGCCCCTGCCAGTCAGTAGCCCGCCCGCCGACTCAGAAGCGCTGATTCCTGCGGGGGCTCCGGGCTCGGCCCTATCAGCCTTACGCTCACGCTTGGCCCTGGCCCCTCGGGCAGTCTCTGGAGAAAATCCGAGTCCTGCTATTTCGAGTCCTGCTGCTGAGCGATCGCAGCCTGAGAACCGGCCCGAGCCTGCTGATAGCCCACCCGTAAGCACGAGTCCCCGAGTCAACAACAACCGTCTGGCTGTGCCTAACAGCAGTATTCCAGTTGGGGACGGTAGCTCTAGCATTATCTTCTCTCCTCCGATTGGGGGCGCAGGTGCACCGCCTGCACCGCCTTCTCGGGCACAGGCGCTAGGTCTTTACTATCGGGTTTTTGTCGAAACGTCAGATCCATATGTTCAAGACGACGTCAGAAGCATTGTGCCAGATGCCTTCAGGACAAATTTTGAAGGGCGGACGATGATGCAGGTAGGGGCGTTTCCGACAGAAGATGAGGCAGAGGCTCGAAAGCGGCTGCTAGAGGACAACAATTTTGATGTGCGAGTGGAGTATATCCGCTGACTCCTTTGAAAAATACCGATTGTGCTAGAAAATAAGCCCCAGATCGAGCCGTTTTAAGTCGACCGTATATAGGGTAGAAGGCTCGCCAGTCGGTGAGCGGGCAGATAGCAAAATAGTGTGGTCTCCAATTGCTGCGATCGCCCCCGCTGCCGGTAAATCTGCAAGCAGACTGACCGGTTCAGCTAATCGGTCAAGCAAAAGCATTTGCTGCTGGCCTGTGACAGCGTAGCCCCAGGGCAAGGCGCTGACTTTTTGAGGCCCGATAGAAAGCCTTATCTGCCTGATCGTAAAGGGTTTTAGCATAATGAGAACAACGGTGGCATCATCTGCTGTAGAGGAGGCGATCGCCAATAGCTGATAGGGAATCGTCGTCAGCGTAGCTTGGATGATCGATAGATTGAGCAAACGCTGAGCGACAAACTGGCCGCGACGGGTAAAGCATTCTAGATAGGTTTTTGCAGACTGAGAAGCGCTGCGGATGCGAAGGATGTGATGGGTATCAATGGCGAGCAGTTGAACGATATTGGTTGATGGCTCGTCGAGCGGTGGTTTTTGGAAGTAAATGGGCCGATCTGTATCATTGCAGGTGGAGGAATTAGCCTTGAATAGGCGTCTGTAGATACCCTCTTCGGAGGCTTTAGACTGTTTGGGCAGTGTGAGGCACCATCGACCGTTTGGGGAAACAGCGATCCACTGGGCTTGCTCGAACGCGGCTAACTGCACGAGCTGATGCTGAGCGGTGAGTAAATAAAGTGACCTGGCTGTTAACAGGCAGCAGCCTTGTGGAATGGTCAGCAGATGCTCAATCGGATCTACGATTTTCTCACAGCCCTTTCCATCAGAACTTTTTGGAGACAGTATGCTGAGCGACTGCTGGACAGAAACCGTAGGAACTGCCGCAGCGGTCTGTGCTGGTCTCGGGCTTTGCTGCGCTGAGAGCTGTTGAAGGGCACTGAGCATGGCCTCTGCACTGACAAATCGCTGGTCGGGCTGCTTGTGAAGAGCAGTTGCCAGTAGTTGTCGGACGGAGTGAGTGAGCGTGTTTGGAAGGGGAACGGGCTGGGTCTTATGAGCTTGCTGAAGTGCTGTAGGACTACCGGAGAAAGGGCGATCGCCCAGCAGCATTTCATAGAGCATCACTCCCACGGAATAAAGATCGGCAGCGTAGGACGATTGCCCCTCAAAGCGCTCAGGCGCAGCGTAGGTGGGAGAGCCGATTTCCTGGCGGGAGCGGTTGGGCAGTTCAACGAAACAAGCGCTGCTAAAGTCACCAATTTTGGCGGTGAGTCTGCGGGGGGCGTAGGTGAGAAGAATATTCTCTGGTTTGAGGTCGCCGTGGATAATTCTCTGCTGATGGACGTGACTGAGCCCTTTGAGGATGTCGCCAATCAGGGCTTTGGTTTCGCTGAGGGGAATAGGCGCGGCGGTGTTGAGGTGCGATCGCAGCGTGCCGCCCTCGCAATATTCCAAAA
>JBBQAC010000198.1:0-8748 GCA_038315915.1 Phormidesmidales cyanobacterium | reverse complement strand
GCTAATCGAAGCTTACTTCCAAGAAACCCGCACTCGATTCTACGCTATCGGCTCAGCTACCTTCCGCAAAGTTGCAAAACAGCGGGGTTTAGAACCTGATGAATGCTATTGCCTGGATCAAGAAAAAGAATTTCCAGACCTTGCTATTGAGGTCGTACTCAGTAGCGGCATCGTCGATAAGCTAGACATCTATCAAGGACTTGGCGTTACCGAAGTATGGGTGTGGGAAGCCGGAAAATTTACGCTTTATCACCTCCGTGCCGATGGTCTTGCGAATGGCTATGAACAAATCGAAAGCAGCGAGCTGCTGCCGGGATGTGATATCACATTGCTGACTAACTACGTCAGGCCAGAAGAGCAGTTCGATGCTGTCATGGCATTTCGGGATGAGCTGAGAGCACAGGTATAACTAATCATTAAGCGTATAATCGTTAAACTTTAAGTAGTCAACCTCCCAGTTTGAGATTGTCTCATATGGCTTTCCGAAACATCTCATTGCCGATGGCTCAGATCGAAGACATGTGCGATCGCCGAAAAATAACTGAATTGGCCCTGTTCGGTTCTGCGCTTCGGGAGGACTTTCAAGCCAGTAGCGATATAGATATCCTAATTACTTTTGCTCCAGGAGCAAGAAAAGGACTGATGACGCTCGCCCAAATAAAACATGAACTAGAAGACCTGCTAGGGCGAGAAGTAGATATCTTGACGAAAAAGTCTTTGAAAAACGGTCAAAACTCAGTCCGATGTCGCAGCATCCTAGAATCAGCGAAAGTACTTTATGTCGCGTGATCAGCAGTCCATACAAGACCTTTGGAACGCAGCTCAAGAGATCCTTCACTTTGATTGAGCCTTTGCTGACGATTTGAATAATGATTGCGATCGCAGCGTTGGGTTTCTCTGAGTTCTATGAGCTTTTATTTTGAAGCGCTCTATTGGCGCTAGATTGCAACCTCAACTACAGTCGGTGCGGCCTGATATAAGTTAGTTTGAGGGTTCGTTGACAGAAGGGTTCTACGATGACTTCAGCGCAATCGCCTCGGCATAAGCATATTGTCTTAACCTCACATCCCGGAAACTTTGGGGAAAAGCCGTTACCGATTCAGTGGGGGCATCCCGATCCGAGTGAGCGAGGGCCGATTGTGGCCACGTTAGGCAACCGGGCGCATCGCAATGCGATTGGGACGCATTCTGGTGGCTATGCGGTGTATCGGGCATTGGCGATCGCTAGCGGCAGCTTGGAGCGTGACCACAGAGCCGACCTCACCGATACCGCCCCGACCGTGACCATCGGCCCGCATCCTAGCTGGGCAGCACCTGAGAAAATTGTCTCTCTCGATCCCTTTGGCGCACTTGACCATCATGCGTTTGCTGAGCTGCGATCACAGGGGTACGATATTCGCCCTTCCATCGCGATCACGAAAGCCCATATCAATATTCCGGAGCTGCAAGAAGCAGTGGCAAAGGGTCGGATAGCCGTAGATGGCAAAGTTATGAACGAGCGGGGCGAGCTGGTGGTGACCAAAGCCGCCGTCGAGCCAGTTTGGTATCTGCCGGGAATGGCGCAGCGGTTTGGCGTTGAGGAAAGCGACCTACGTCGTACCCTGTTCGAGCAGACGGGAGGCATGTTTCCAGAATTGGTGACTCGGCCCGATTTGCAGGTGTTTCTGCCGCCAATTGGGGGGATGACGGTCTATATATTAGGTGACTTAGAGGCGATTACTGACCCTGATCGTCCTTTAGCCGTGCGAATTCATGACGAATGTAACGGTTCTGATGTGTTTGGCTCGGATATTTGCACTTGCAGACCATATTTGGTTCACGGGATTGAGGTAGCGGTGGCGACGGCTCAAGCAGGCGGGGCAGGGGTGATTATTTATGCTCGTAAGGAAGGGAGAGCCCTGGGTGAGGTGACGAAATTTTTGGTGTATAACGCCCGTAAGCGGCAGGTAGGCGGTGATCGCGCTGACACCTATTTCACCCGTACTGAATGCGTGGCGGGTGTTCAGGACATGCGCTTCCAGGAGCTGATGCCGGATGTTATGCACTGGCTGGGGATTACCCGAATCGATCAGTTTGTCTCTATGAGCAACCTGAAATATGACGCGGTCGTACAGTCGGGTATCGAAATCGTGGAGCGGGTGACGATTCCAGAAGATCTGATTCCAGCGGATGCGCAGGTGGAAATGAATGCGAAAAAGGCGGCGGGCTACTATACCGAAGATGCCGTACCCGATGAAGCTGTTCTCAGCCAAACCATAGGCCGACAGTATGGGGATGTGTCATGACGCTCGAAGCGCAAGCAAAAGAACAATCTGCCCCAGCAGTCTCTCTCTCAGAAACAATTGCCTATTTGCAGCGACCTCAGGCAATACGCGATCGCGCCCAGCAGCTATTTCAGCTCGCTCAGGCAGATCAGCTTGAGCATTTCTCCTGCGATCTCTCCAAACTTGATGAGGTTGCTGCCTACGTTATCGAGACTACTCAGCAACACTATCCTGACTTTGACGTGCCGTTCCACAGTCGCTGGCGTCATTTTGATGCCGGGGGTATTCCTCGCTTAGCCGAGTTAAATCAGGCTTTGCAGCAGGAGGCCGCTGGCGAATCAGAGGCGAAGTTGCGAATGGCGCGATCGCATCTCGATCTGGCAATTGTGAGTGTTCTGCTGGATGCCGGTGCTGGTAGCCACTGGCGCTATCAAGATGCCTCAGGACAAAAGGCACTAGGCCGGTCGGAAGGGTTAGCCGTAGCAAGCTTACGCGCATTTGAGCAAGGGCTTTTCTCTGCCGACCCCGCGTCGCCTTATCAGGTGAATGCCGAGGGGCTCCAGCGATTGAGCGAGTCTGATTTAGGAGCGGCGTTTCAGGTGAGTGCCGACAACCCGCTGGTGGGACTTTCAGGTCGTCTGACTTTACTACAACAGCTTGGCGCAACCCTGGCAACCCAACCTACCCGCTTTGGCCAGAATCCGTCCAGACCCGGCAATTTACTGGATTATCTGATAGCGCAAAAAGGAACAACCCTCGACGCCGGTGAACTCTTAACAACAGTGCTAGAGAGCTTTGGCTCGATCTGGCCGGGGCGAGTCACCCTTGGCCGCACCAACCTGGGCGACGTATGGCCTCACCCTGCTCTGAATGGAACAAACCCAGGAGACGATCTGGTACCCTTTCACAAACTCTCGCAGTGGCTCACCTATTCCCTGATTGAACCATTGACCGCAGCGGGCATAAAAGTCACCCATCTCAACGCGCTCACTGGCCTAGCCGAATATCGCAACGGCGGGCTGTGCGTCGATCTCGGATTACTCGTACCCAAACACTCAGCGGTGACGCGCCAGCAGCATTTACCCGGTTCCCCGGTCGTGGTGGAATGGCGGGCATTGACCATTGTGATGCTGGACTTGATTGGCGATCGCATCTGCACCCACCTCGGCAAATCCCCCCAAGAACTCCCCCTCATCAAAGTCCTGCAAGGCGGCACTTGGGCAGCTGGTCGCCGCATCGCCAAGCACTTGCGACCCACCGGCACTCCCCCTATCTCTATCCAGAGCGACGGCACCGTCTTTTAAATCCATCCCCTATTCCTCTCTTCATGAAAGCCCCCCTCCTCACTCACATCCAACACCCTCTTATCCAGCACAAGCTCACCCTAATGCGGCAAAAAGACACCAGCACCGCCAAATTTCGCCAGCTCCTGGAAGAAATCAGTCTGCTGCTGGCCTACGAAGTCACTCGCGACTTACCGGTTGAGACAGTCCCGATTGAGACTCCCTTTGCCACCATGGACGCGCCGATGCTCGCCGGGAAAAAGCTCGTGCTGATTTCGATTATGCGAGCCGGTCAAGGCATTTTGGACGGCATGTTAAAGCTGGTGCCCTCAGCCCGAGTCGGTCATATCGGGCTCTACCGCGATCCGAGAACGCTGAGCCCTGTGGAGTACTACTTCAAGGTGCCTGGTGACGTGCATGAGCGAGAAATGCTGGTAGTCGATCCGATGCTGGCAACGGGCAATTCGGCGATCGCTGCCGTTTACCGCCTCAAAGAAACTCAGCCACAGTCGATAAAATTTGTCTGCCTGCTGGCTGCGCCCGAAGGGATTGCCAACTTTCATGCAGAACATCCCGACGTACCCATTTTCACTACCGCCATTGATGACAAGCTAGATGAACATGGCTATATTTTGCCAGGGCTAGGAGATGCGGGCGATCGCATGTTTGGCACACAATAGCTTCTATGTCCAAACCCTGCGCTGATTTGTTCATTTGCCCCAATTTCAACAATGCCGTCTGTCATTCAACCTGCTGCTAAGGCCGATAGTTCGCCCGCTGCTAATGCTACCAATCACCTTGCTTGGCGACGGTTTCAACAGGATCGTATGGCAGTGCTGGGAGCATTGGTGCTGCTGCTATTGATAGTTGCTGTAGCGATTGGGCCAATGCTGTATTCGGTGTCCTATGGCGATATTGACTTTGCCCGCTCCATCGCCGCTCCTAGTTGGCAGCATCCTTTAGGGACAAACGACTTAGGGCAAGATCAGCTCGCCAGATTGCTGTGGGGCGGACGGGTGAGCATGGCGGTGGGGATTACGGCGATGCTGGTGTCGATTTCATTAGGAACGCTGGTGGGCACCGTAGCCGGATTTTGCGGTGGCGCGATTGACAATGGGTTGATGCGGTTGACGGATTTGTTTCTATCGCTGCCGCAATTACCGCTGCTGCTGCTGATTATTTATCTCTTTCGAGATTCGGCACGAAGTTTTGCAGGGCCAGAGCTGGGTATTTTTCTGCTGATTATTTTGGTGATTGGCGGGCTGACCTGGATGTCGACGGCGCGGTTAGTGCGGGCGGGCTTTTTGGCGACAAAAGAGAGCGCCTTTGTGCAGGCAGCGCGATCGCTCGGGGCGCATCCGATCCGCATTGTCTGGCGGCATATTTTGCCGAATGTGATGGGGCCGGTGATCGTGGCGGCGACGCTGGGGGTTGGCAATGCCATTATCACCGAGTCTACCTTGAGCTTTTTAGGTATTGGCTTTCCGCCTGACGTGCCGACCTGGGGCCGAATGCTGTTCGACGCGCAAAACTACATTGCCAGCGCACCTTATCTGGTAATTTTTCCGGGGCTGGCCATTTTCCTGGCGGTACTGAGCGTGAACTATGTGGGCGATGGCTTGCGAGATGCTTTGGATGTGCGATCGCGTTAGCATTAGCGCTCAGCCTACAAATTCCTGAAAGCAAGTCAGCATAAAGCTCTAAAAGATTAACAGGCTGTGGAGATACGGTCATCTCTTGCTTTCCTGGTGCAAAAAAAAGAAAGTTACTCGTTGAATATACGCAGTTTGTAAAAGCTACGTACAAATCTTTATTCTCTTACCTACGCAAGAAATTCTACTGCCCTATGAAGTCTCCAAAAAATCAGTAAAATCCGAGAATTTGCTGAGAATGAAAATACCGAGGAAGGTATATTATGACGACCATGTTAGGAGGGCGCGCTGATAAAAATACGGATGCCGATGTTGATTGCTGGTTGAAAATGGGCACACAAAGCAGGTACAGATCACAACTTGACCAAACCTTTACTACGAACCCGAATTACGGCGAACCCGAATCACAGCGTGAATAGTATGTTTGATTCGATATTTAATTCAAGGGACAGTTGGCCCTCCTTACATCAAGTTACTTTTATATGTTGGTTGTTGAAAAGTCTATCTGTTGGGAAACCTGTCGTTCGCTCAGTTAGCATCAGCGCTATCGGGCCTTTGAAACGAGTCTGTTCTGATCTTGCCGGATGATTGTTTTTTCTACTGTATAGGTTGTTCAAGCGACTACAAGCTTTTGTTTTTAGCCATATTTGTTTCTAATTTTTTAAGCTGTCTCCGATAAGTGTTGAATCTAATGATGACTAATTTGAGACGACAACGACTCTCTGCCAGCTTAATGATGATTGCCGCCACCGGGACAGTTGGGCTATGGGTAAAGGCTCCTCGGGCAGTAGCCGCAGTGCCCGAGGAGCCGGTACGCACTTCAGTTCTCCTGGCAGATGCAGCCTCATTAAACGATGCTTACACGCTCGGGCCGGGAGATGTCATCGCCATTGAAATTTTCAACGTGCCCGAGTACAGCGGGTCGCAGCAGGTGCTGGCCGATGGCTCACTGAACTTGCCGGTAATTGGCCGGGTGAATGTGAGCGGCCTGACGATTCAGGAAGCTGGCAGCGCTATTTCTACAGCGTATCGCTCGGAGCTGCGCTACCCCCAGGTGACAGTTGTGCTGGAGTCGCCAAGGCCGTTGAGAGTAGCGATCGCGGGCGAAGTCAGTCGGCCTGGTCTCTATACGCTTACCCCAGAAGGCAACGCTCAGTTCCCAACCGTAGCCCAAGCTCTCCAAACGGCGGGCGGAGTGACCCAAGCCGCCGACTTGCACCGGGTACAACTCAGACGCTCAATCGGCAATCAGCCCGCTCAAACCATCACGCTCGACCTGTGGGAACTGTTGAGCAATGGCGACGTGCGGCAAGACTTGGCGCTGCGAGATGGGGACGCTATTGTCATTGGTGAGACGAGCACCGTTAATATTACAGAAACCAACCAGCTATCGGCCTCTAACCTGGCATCCAATATCGACCAGGCAATGACTGTCGCGGTGGTAGGCGAGGTCTTTCGGCCCGGCGCTTACGAGTTTGGAACCGGAGAGAGCAAAGGCAACGGTCGAACCACCGTCACTCAGGTGGTACAAACCGCAGGCGGAATTAAGCCTTCTGCCGATATTCGACGTATCCAGGTACGGCGGCTGACTCGCAGCGGCGCAGAGCAGCTAATTGACTTAGACTTTTGGCAGCTCTTGCAAGACGGCGATCTCAGCCAGGATCTGGTGTTGCAGCAAGGCGATACGGTAATTATCCCGGTCGCGACAGAAAATACGCCCGGTGAAATCGCTCAGCTCACAGCCGCTAACTTCTCACCGGAGCATGTGAATGTCAACGTCGTCGGTGAAGTAGAACGCCCCGGCTCGCTTCAGGTATCGCCCAATACGACGCTGAATCAGGCGGTACTTGCGGCGGGCGGATTTAATAACAGGGCGACTGAAACCGTGGAACTGCTGCGCCTGAACCCGAACGGTACGGTGACTCAGCGCCAGGTAGAAGTGGACCTGACTGAGGGCATCGATTCAGAGCGGAATCCGTTGATTTTGAACAACGATGTAATTGTCGTAAGCCGCAACGGTCGGGCTCGTTTTGGCGATACCGTCAATTCCGTTTTTTCGCCGTTTCTTCAGCTCTTCTCGCCACTACGGCTGCTTTTTTAGCCGTTTTTTTGGTCTGATTGCTCTATCGCCGTTCGTTTAATCTAGCTGTTCTTAAGCCCTATCGCTATAACCGCATGGAACCCTCTCAAACGCCCCCATCATTCTCCAATCTCAACGGCAATGGCTCTCGTAACGGCGCTCATAACGGTAACGGCTCAGTGCCTGCTAACGGTAACGGCTCAACCGCTGTAGCCCCGCCTGTACCTACAATCTTCATGCCACCAGCACCTCCTTCTTCTATGCTGGAAGAATGGCAGCTCAAAGCCCTGCAAGAAGAAGATAACGACTTGCGTAATTTGCTGATGGTAGTGCGCCGGCGCGCCTGGGTGATTGTCGGTATCGCGGCTTTGGTCATGGCTTTTACCACGACTCGAACCCTCAAGCAGGAGAAGATTTACCAGGGACAGTTTCGGGTGCTAGTAGAGCCGGTGAACGCCAAAGATGATTTTTCAGATGTGGCTTCGGTACTCGGTGAGCAGAACCTGGGCAAAGCTGGGCTGGACTACGCGACTCAAGTGCAGGTACTGCGCAGCCCTGAGCTGATTGAGCCAGTGGCCAAACAGCTGCAAAAGACCTACCCTGATCTGAACTATGTCACGCTGCTGAGAAATTTAAACATTGCCCGTCTCGGCGAAACCAAAATTCTAGAAGTGAGCTATATCAGCGCAGATCCAGTTCAGGCGCAGGTCGTGCTCGATCAGCTCTCTGCGGCCTACTTGAGATATTCTTTAGAAGAGCGACAGACCAATCTGCGCCAGGGCATTAACTTTGTTGAAGACCAACTGCCTGACTTGCAAGCTCAGGTAAACAGTGTTCAAAACCGCTTAGAGTCTTTCCGACGTGAGTACAACTTTATTACGCCTGAAATTCAATCAGCGCAGCTTTCTGCGCAAACAACCGGGCTCACCGAACAACGGCTGGCACTGAACCGTCAGTTTTCTGAAGCGCGGCAGGTGTTTAGCAATTTGCAGGAATCGTCTGGTGCTTTGGCCGCGCTTAACGAAGCTCCGGTTTATCAGCAGTTGCTGAGCGAACTGCGCTCGGTAGAAACAGAGATCGCTGCAGAGCTGACTCGCTTTTCGCCGGATAGTTTGGCGATTCGGGTACTGCAAGAGCAGCGGGCGAATATGCTGCCGCTGCTCCAACAGGAGGCACAGCGGGTGGTCGGCACGCAGGAGGCGATCGCCAACAACAATCTGCAAGTAATAGAAGGGCAAAGTGAAACGCTGTCGCAGGCAGAGCAACAGGCTACGCAAGGGGTCAGTCAGCTCCCGACACTGATTCGGCAATATACCGATTTACAGCGTGAGCTAGAAGTCTCTACTGAGGCTCTCACCCGCTTCAAGGTCACCCGTGAGAGCCTGGCTATTGAAGCGGCGCAAACCGAGATCCCCTGGCAGCTCATCGAAGCGCCCGCGCAACCGACCATGCCGATTTCTCCTGATCTC
>JBBQAC010000287.1:0-5264 GCA_038315915.1 Phormidesmidales cyanobacterium | reverse complement strand
GACGTTGACCACCGCTGCCACCGTAATCCAGCCAAAGTAAACGCTAATCGGCGCTTGCACCAGCCAGCGAACCGAACGAGTAGGCCGCAGCGAGCGAGCAGACAAATAGGCCGCTATCAAGCAGGCCAAGATTCCAGCCATTAGCACGACCGACAGCCAAAAATAGGCGGTCAAAAACGCATATACCCAGGCTATTTGCAGCAGACAAGCGCCGATGATGCCTGCTGCTGTCTTGGCGATCACCGAGTTGTCTCGCTGACCGGATAAAGCCTGATAAATGCTAAAGGTGATCAGACCCACATAGATTAACCCCCAAATTGCGAAAGCATAGCCTGCTGGGGTGATCAGTACGTTGGCAAACGTAGTGTTTGAAACTTCGCCGATATTTTTGCCCGCAGGGGGGTAAAAGTTAGAAAGGGCGTTGACGGCGATCGCCATCAAAACCGCCGCCACTGTCAGCCATCGCCGTCCTGACAAGCCAGATGATTTGTGCACTAAAGTCTCCTGATGCAGCTTTGATCACAGTCTCGGGGGAATCGTAACGCTAGCGCTAAGGAATTATGGCTGATCCATGATTTTCTCTAGCCGGGAACCCTCGGCTTGGGCACTTTTAAGCAAGTCATCCCAGTTATCTGGAGGATGGCCATTTTCGAGCATTCTCCGAAATGTTTGATACGCATCCGTTTTGCTATCGTAGGCTCGCTTCGTGCTCGAATCATTGACCCAGCCTAAAATGATCACTTTATTCTCCAATTGATATCTAAAGAACAGCCGATACTGTTGATAAAACTTAGCTCTAAACCAGTGCGTATACTCTTCACCCAGCGTCCCGCCCTGACGGTAAATACGACGAGTTGGATCTTCAGGAATATCGTTTAGCGCTAGCCTAACGATTGCTGCCAAGCGTTTGGCAGAATCTTTGGTCATCCATGTTTCAGGATATTTCAGGCGCAGTTTCTTGACTTTTTCCTGAAGTTCTTCAACCTGGGCTAGGAAGCAAGGATCAGCGAATACTGCCCATCCATTGATGAGAATCGGTTGCGAGTTCACGATGGCTTAATCGTCGTCCCCTGAAAGAGGTTCATTGATATCTCCAACCTCAACCTCAGCAACCAGCGATCGCAAACGGCTAGCCCATTCAGTGGTAACAGGCTGTAAGCGCTCGGGATTTTGCTCTATGCCCTTAGCCAAAAACTCTAGAAATTTTCCAATAACAGGATCGTGCTCCTGATTCTCAGCGCGAGCTATATACACTTTCCCGTCAGGTGAAATAGTGTAGGAGATTTTATCTCGCTTTCTCAAGCCAAGAGCCTTACGAATAGGATCAGGCACGGTCGTCTGATACCGATCAGTAAGTGTTGACTGCGCATCTGTTGACTGCGCGTCTGTAGATAGCTTTGTAACCATAAGTGCGCTGCATATTCCCTGCTTCTGGCTACATGGTAATGCAGTTGCATTACCATGTCAATGCTAAATGCAAAAATCAGAGTTTAGATGTCTGCGCCATGGAGAGATTGTGAAACTACGCAACGAAGCGTTTTAAGAAATACTAAGCGATGCAAACTTGCCTTTAGCGGAGTAGTTTCCTTGCAAGAAATATTCACGGGAGAGTTCTATTGAGTTCGTTAAGGTGAAAGGACTTTCTACGCTCGCAGCAGGCTCTGACAATGAATACTTCTAAACTTTCTCTGAAGCAGTTTAATTGGGATGTTTTGGTTCTGCTGGTAGTCACTTTTTGGCTGAGCAGCAGCGCCCTTTTGGACTTTTTGCTGATGCCGGTGATGTATGAAACGGGCATGATGTCCGGGCCGAGTTTTGCCACTGCCGGGTACAGCATTTTTTGGCTGTTTAATCGGGTGGAGTTGCTTTGCGCGGCGGCGATTTTGAGCGGGCTGTTGGCCTTGCGTCAGCGCCGCAGTCAGTTCGACGTGGTCGCCAGCGGTTCGCAAAGTCGGTGGGCTTTAATTATTAGCGGATTGCTGTTTGCGATCGCCCTCCTCTACACCTACGTCCTCACGCCCCACATGAGCGCACTCGGCATGAATCTGAGCGGTGACCTGAGCGCCCCGATGCCTCAGGCCATGAGCTACCTGCACGCGCTGTACTGGGGACTGGAAGCAGTGAAGCTGGTAGCCGCTGGCTGGCTGATAAAGCTTTGCTACCGCGACGTAGCCGCGATGTTTGAATAGGATCTTTTGAGCAGATTCCAGTGCCCGGTGAAGATGCCTACTTTTGGGCTAGTCTTCGTCGGGCATGTCGCTGTCGGGCCATAGCAGGCGCACCGCTAGGAGACCAAAGCCGATTGCGGCCAATCCCTTGACGACTTTTTCAGGCAATAAGAGCGCGGTGCTTTCGCCTAGCAGCACGCCGATTAGTGAGGCCAGTAGCAGGGCACTTGCAGAACCCAGGAAGACAGCTTTGGGGGAAGATGAGGAGCCGCCGAGGGCGATCGCTGCCAACTGACTTTTGTCGCCTAATTCTGAAACAAAGACGGTGACAAAGCTAACGACAAGAAGCTGAAAATCCATAGCTGAACTAATTCCTTGATTTCTTCGCTAATGTTTTTAATGACCGACGATATCGCCCACCAGCCCAATCGTAATTAGCAGTAGCAAAACCCCTGCGCAGGTATCTAGCGTCTCTTCAGAAACGCGCTTTGACATCCACTGACCCAGCAATACCCCGAGCAAACTGGTCGCAATCAGGGCCGAGCCTGCCCCCAAAAATACCACCAGCGGCGACTGTGACTGAGCGCTCAGCAGCAGGGTTGCCACCTGGGTTTTATCGCCCAGCTCTGCAAAAAAAATGGTGATAAAGGTCGAAAGGAAAACTCGCCAGAAACCTTTGTCAGATCGTTTGGCGGCTCGGTTGACAGCATCGACGCTCAGCTCGCTTTGACGAACACCCATAGCAGGCAAATCGTCTGAAAGGTTGAGATCGCTCAGAGAGGAGTTCGAGGGGGAGTCAGGGGTCACAATGGCCGTGATTTCATATTTCTTTCATTATCTGTAAAGCTACCACTTAACGCAATTTATCGGCGCGATCTATCTCCTCAGGCGTCAGGTCGATGACGAGGCTCTCGATCCCCACGGCCTGATAAAAGCGATCTATTTCTTCGCTTCGGTTGCCATAGACGCCGGTAATTTGCTGCTCACAGCATTCGATAGCGAAGTCGTTAAGGTCGGCAGGAGTGACGCCGTAGAGCTGCTGGAAGGTCTCTGTCTCTACGCGGCAAAAGTTGGGGCGATCAGAGTAAATACGGCATTCGCGCTGAGCCTGGTCATAGTGCACGCACCAGCCATCTGCGCCGACCATACTCATGTAGCGCTTCAGCTCAGCGGGCGCAAGATAGTCGGAAAGATCGGGGCGGTCTGCTGGGTCGAGCTGGCAGCAGGCACCGCAGTTTTTAACGCACTGCCAGGTCGCCATTGTGTTTTACCAAATAAAGCCTGTTAGCTAAGGTATCGCACTCCGGCTCGGCTGTGCCCCGTCTCAGCATTGGGCTCACTGAGCAAAATGCTTATTTCCCGGCTGAAGTCAACCCTCACAACAGGCTGAAATACCTGAGGAATAAGGAATTCCAAAACTTAGAATTTTGTAAACAAAGTTTAATTTCAGCCGCGCCGAACAGGTACAATGCTGGCAGTAAAATTGTTTCAACTGTGGTTCACCTGGAACTGTTCGGAGGATAAATGGCCTTTCTAAGTAATATTGATTTTGTTTTGATTGCACAGCTCACGATGCTGGCGCTGGTTGTAATTTCAGGCCCTGCGGTCGTCTTTTTGCTGGCGCTTCGAGGCGGCGATTTGTAAGGCTTCTCAGGCTATGCGCGAACCTTGGCGCTGCTCAAGAATGAATTGGGCGATCGCCCAATCCCCTGGCGTTGTCACCTTCAAGTTCGTCTCTTCCCCTTCGATAATGCTCACCGGCACCCCGCACTTCTCTAGCAGCGCCGCATCGTCAGTTACCTGCCAGGTTTGCTGCTGTCCCTGATGGTGGCAACGCTTTAGCAGGCTCACTTCAAAGCCTTGGGGTGTCTGCGCTGCCCATAGCTGAGCGCGATCTGGGGTATGGGTGATCAGCCGCTGCGCGTTGACCTGCTTAATGGTGTCTTTGACTGGCACCGCAGCGATGAATCCCTTCGTTTTCAGAGCGGCTTCAGCGCAGCGATCAAACAGCGCTGGCGTGGCCAGACAGCGTGCGCCGTCATGAATCAGTACGTGAGTAGCCGCCGTCGGCAGGGCCTGCAATCCGTTGTATACCGAAGCCTGTCGGGTATCGCCGCCACGAATGAACACGACCGGTTTTTGCAGCTTGCACTGGCTGACGATTTGCTCAAAGTCGGACTGATCCGCTGGCTGACAGATGATGCCGATCCACTGAATATGTTTGGCGGCGGCGGCGGCGGCGATTGTCCAGGACAAGATTGGGCGATCGCTCAAAGCCATCAGCAGCTTATTGCGCGAATGGCCCATGCGCCGACCTGCGCCTGCCGCTGGAATAAGTAAATGCACTTACCATCAACCCCTAATAAACGGATTTGCTCAATTGGGCTGTCAACTTAGCCGCTGACGCAATCCTTAGCACTTTACCAATCTGACTGGTAGCTTAGGGCACCTTTTATCTCGATTTTGGTTTTATTTCTAATAACCATCGCGTTAATCTCCCGACGTCCCTTAAAATGATGGACGGATAAAATATAAAGGCTTAACCCGCATGCGCATACTGGCCCTAGTCCCTGGTGGCATCAGCGATCAGCTTTTGTTCTTTCCAGCCCTGGAAGCTATCAAAAAAGCCTACCCTAACGCTGAAATTGGGGTTGTCGCTGAGCCCAGATCGGCGGTTGCCTATCGCATTTCAAAAGTTGTCGATACCGTTGTTCCGTTTGCTTTTTCGGCAGCGAATAGCTCCTCTGACTGGGCGAATTTGCTGGGAATTATCCGCGATCGCGAATACGAAGTCGCCCTGAGCACCAATACCAGATGGGGCACCGGCCTACTGCTCTGGCTCAGCGGCGTACCCACCCGAGTAACCTACAGTACGACCGGCACGCCCTGGCTTTACACAGCGACCGTACCTGACGATGCCAAGCCAGTCCGCTACCGGGCCGAGCGATACTACGACCTGCTGAGCGCGATCAACATCAACGGGCCAGCATCCGCACCGACGATCAATGTCCCCGAGAGCGATATTGCCTGGGCCAATGCGTTGCGCGATCGCCTCGATCTTAAAAAAGGCTACGTCCTGATGTACCCCGGCCCCAC
>JBBQAC010000064.1:0-18016 GCA_038315915.1 Phormidesmidales cyanobacterium | reverse complement strand
ACCCGTTAAAGGCGAGATGAGTATCACCCATCAGGGTACTTACCTGGAGGTGAAAGGCACTGTCAGCGCGATTATGACTTTGGAGTGCGATCGCTGCCTGCAAAGCTATAACACGCGCATACAGGTCGACACCACCGAGCTTGTGTGGCTGGAAGACCCTGCGCCTGAAACAGGGCTCGAAGAGGAAGTTGACTTGGAAGACCTCGTCGAGTCGGTGTCGCCTCAGGGAAATTTTGATCCGGCAGAATGGCTATATGAGCAAATGTGCTTAGCCATTCCGCAAAAGCAAATCTGCCGACCGGACTGTGAAGGCATCAAAATTAAAAACAATCCGCCCCCTGCTGAAATTGACCATCGTTGGGCAGCGCTTTCTTCGCTCAAACAACAGCTCTCTGAGGAAATATAGCGAAATCTTCGGGCTGAGCCAGTAAATATACTTGCAGTAAACATAATCTCCAAACTTTTATCGCCTTTGTCCGGACAGTTCTCATCAGAGTTACATTACTTTTCCCCTTTTTTCTCGCATTCACACATTTAGATTGCTGATGACAGATTTTGGATCGATTTGTCCGGATATGGGACGATAGCGCTCTACACTTTCTACAACATTGATGAAACCCCTCAAATGCCTGGCTTTCTTCGACTTTTTGAAATTGCGTACTATCTTCATTGAATTTCGACTAAGTCGCTGATGACATCTGTACTTCTACGCAGTAGCAACTGAGTGGAGAGTCCTCGAAACTCCCCCAAGCGCAGCATTTCAACGAAAAAAGAACTGTTCTAAAAAGACACTTTTTTGCCAAATTCTTGATGAAGTTGACATAAATCGTGATTAAGGTTTGAATGATAGGGGTTAATTCAGGACATTGCTATGTCCGCTCGATCATCGTCACTGATTGAATGCATCCGCCGAAGTCATAACTCTGAAGTTATTCAAGCAAAGGAAATCCTCTCTACCGACTCCGTCTCTATTTGCCTCGATAGATAGCTTCTCTGATTGCTCCAGCACAACTGCTGGCAACGTTTAGTTTTTAACAACCTTAAAATCTTCGCAAACTTCTGCCGTTTCGCGACAGACTTTCCTGCAATTTTATAGCGCTATTTAACTGCTTTTTGCTTCGCAGCAATTGGCCTGTGACTGCTGACAATACTTGCCCCATATAAAGCACATCGATCAGCTCAACAGCAACAAAGGAATTCAAAATGACGACACTAATTGTTAGCAACACCTTAGATAACGGGAACGGGATAAAAGCTAAGTCAGGCTCACTCAGAGCTGCAATTGAAGCAGCCAAATCAGGCGATGTTATAAAATTTGACCCTAGCTTAGCAAATCAAACAATTCGGGTCGAACGTCGCTATGTAATCACTAAAGACATTGTTGTCGATGGTTTAGATGTGCCAGGGCTGACACTCAGCGGCGGCAAGAAAACGGGTATTGCGACGCTCGTAGGCAATGACAGAATCTTCGAGATCAGAAACCTTACCCTTGCAGATGGCTCCGCTCATAACGGAGCCGCCCTGCTAGCGCCAGACCCTGGCGCAAAGATTGTCGTTAGAAACAGTGAGTTTAAAGACAACGTTGCAGGTTTAGGTGGAGCAATTTGGGCAAAAGACCGCGCTAACGTCACTATTCTCGACAGTGAATTTAGTGGAAACCTTTCTACTATCTCGGATCATACCTCGGGTGGTGCAATTGCTGTTCTTCCTAATAGCAAACTCACAATTAAAAGGAGTGAATTCACTAAAAACACGGGTATATCAGGCGGAGCTGTCGCCGCTATCTTCACAGAAACGACCGTTGAAGACTCATTCTTCAAAGACAACAAAGCTACGCGATGGGGCGGCGCTATTCATGTTGATGGGGCTAGCGTGCCAGCTAGTGAAGGTTACTACAAAGGCAGTCTGCCGCGCGATACCGTCGGTGGCAATGTTGTTGTTCGCAACAGTCGCTTTGAAGAGAATCGCTCGGGAGGATTTGGTGGCGCTGTCAGCATTTGGGGCTATGATCAAGACTTTGTAACCATTGAAGGTAACGACTTTGTCAAGAATCAGGTGACTTTGAATGGCAGCAATGCCAAAGGGGGCGCGCTGCGAGTCTCCGGCAAGCAGGTTACCATCAAAGCCACGAATTTTGTCGGCAACACATCAGCCAGCGAAGGCGGTGCGCTTTGGTACCAGGGCGCATCATCTACCGTCATTGAAAACGCAACTTTCTCAGGGAACAAAGCCAAACAAGGTGGGGGGCTTTACGCTTCTCAGTGGAATGGGCCCGGAACTAAAATCAACAACGCCCGATTTGAAAACAATCGGGCTGATGAAGGGGGCGCAATTTACAAATACTGGCCCAAGGCACTCGATGTTAAAAACTCTACTTTCGTCAACAATAGCAGCCACTTTGATGGCGATAGCCGTAAGCTAAGCGTCGATGGGGTCGCAGCGACGGCAAAGGCAGACGGCTCGTTTGTTTTAGGCGGAAGCTCACAAGGGGCGATCACCTCCCAGCCTCCGAAGAATCCGGTGAACAATGCTATTAGCCCGCTGCCTAAACCAGTTGCAAAGCTAAGCTTTGATCAGCTCGTCGCCAATCAAGCGGCAGATTCTTCAACCAATGGCACGGACAATGTTGGATGGCTGTATGGTAGCGTTACCAGCACTAATGGCAAGGCTGGTAAGGCAGTCTCTTTTCACGGCGACAGTGTTGTTCAGCTAAAAAATTCTAAAGACATCAACCTTGGTATTCATCCCGAGCGGACTATATCTCTATGGTTTCAAGTAGACGATGCTGCCGCCGATAGAAAACAAGTTATTTATGAGGAAGGCGGCGGCGCACGCGGCTTGAATATATACCTAGACGATGACCTGCTTTATTTTGGTGGCTGGAACTCGGCAGAATCCAAATGGCAAGGGTCGTGGATCACTACAGACAAGGTGACATCGGGGGACTGGCACCATGCAGCGCTGGTTTTGGACGGCGGACAAACGCTGGAAAACGGTGCTTTTACTGCCTATGTAGACGGTAAAGAGGTTGGTCAGATGGATGGCTCTCAGCTATGGGAGCATCCGGACGGCATTGGTATTGGTAACGTCTACGGCGGCACCAAATTTCACGATGGCTTTTCTACGCATAGAGGTCATGGACTAGCCGGTGCAATCGATGAATTCACTATTTTCAACAGCGCTCTCAGCGGTAGCCAGGTGCAGCAGCTAGCAAGCAGCTTTGTTTAGTTTCTTGTTGCCAACGGCCTGCTAACTTAATCATCCATCATCGGTCAAAGCCCTATGATTGAAGTGGCACGGTTAGGCAGGTAGGATGAGTTTTTGTGAAGAGCTGAGTTTGTTGGTGCGATCGCGCTATCCCGCCATTTACATTCCCACCCGCGAAGAAGAACGGGCAGAAGCCGCGATCTCTCAATGTGCCAAAGACATCGGCGACCGGGCCGTATACACCTGGGACTATGTCGACGGCTACCAGGGCAACCCCAACGACAGCGGCTTTGGCCGGCGCAACCCCTTGCAGGCTTTGGAGCTAATTGAAAAAGTACCGGCTTCGGCGGCAGCGATTTTTGTGCTGCGAGACTATCACCGCTTTTTGGACGACATTTCCATTTCGCGTAAGCTGCGTAATTTGCAGCGCCTGCTCAGATCTCAGCCCAAAAACATCGTTATTTTGTCCGCCCAGCTCACCATTCCTGACGAGCTGAGTAACATTATTACCGTGCTGGAGTTTCCGCTGCCCGATGCGGCTGAAATTCGGACGGAAGTTGAAAGGCTGCTCGGCGCGACTGGCAATCATTTATCGGCTCGCGATACCGATGAGCTGGTGCGCTCTTGCCAGGGACTGGCGCTAGACCGCATTCGCCGGGTGCTGGCCCGGGGCATTGCCGCCCACGGGAGTTTTGAACCGGGCGACATTGACCTCATCCTCGAAGAAAAGCAGCAGACTATTCGCCAAACCCAAATTTTGGAGTTTTATCCGGCCAGTGAAAGCATTTCCGATATTGGTGGGCTCGATAGCCTTAAGGACTGGCTGCTAAAGCGCGGCAATGCTTTCTCGGAGCGTGCCAGGCAGTACGGCTTGCCTCATCCACGCGGCCTGATGCTGGTCGGCATTCAGGGTACCGGGAAGTCTTTGACAGCAAAGGCGATCGCTCATCACTGGCATCTGCCACTGCTACGGTTAGACGTAGGCAGGCTGTTTGGCGGCTTAGTCGGTGAATCCGAATCGCGCACCCGGCAAATGATTCAGCTTGCCGAGGCTCTTGCCCCCTGCATTTTATGGATCGATGAAATCGACAAAGCCTTTGCTGGGTTTGACGGGCGCGGTGATTCTGGTACGACCAGCCGGGTGTTTGGTACCTTTATCACCTGGCTCGCGGAAAAAACCTCTCCGGTATTTGTCGTTGCCACCGCCAATAATATTCAATTGCTGCCGCCTGAAATGCTGCGCCGGGGCCGCTTCGACGAAATTTTCTTTGTCGGACTGCCCAGTCAGGAAGAGCGAGAGGCAATTTTTAACGTCCATCTCTCTCGTCTGCGGCCTCACAACTTATCAGGATACGATCTCAAGCGCCTAGCTTATGAAACCCCAGACTTTTCAGGGGCTGAAATTGAGCAGTCTATTATCGAGGCGATGCACATTGGCTTCAATCAGAATCGCGACTTCACCCACGATGATGTACTTGAAGCAGTCAGCCAAATTATTCCGCTTGCTCGCACTGCCCAGCCACAAATAGAAGCCCTGCAAAACTGGGCTGCATCCGGCAAAGCCCGTTTAGCGTCCCGGCAGAGCCCGCTGTCAGAGAGAATCCAGCAGCAGCGCCAAAGCGACGACAATAGCAGTGAGTAACCGATTGGCTTGCATAGCTCTCAAAAGTCCGGCAGTGGACTTTACCAATCACGCGCTTCACGCTATAACCATAAAGCTCTTGCCTCTCGGTGCTGCGTCATGGCGATGAAAAACTTTTTACTGGGCCTCAGTAAGTTCGTACTGGGCATTATTTTGGCGATGCTAATTGTGTCGCTCGCAGGGCTCTCCATGGCGAAGTACTTTATGACCCGGATGTCCGAACCGCCGGATCGCCCGACCTACGACAATGACCTGCCAGAGGATCGGCCTGCCCAAAGGCCCGACAGTTCACCCGCGCCTGTGGCCGATAGCGGAGCAGAGGCCGAAACGTCCGCAGAGGCTGAAGCTGACGATTCACTGCCTGAAGGTGCCTACCGGGCGGTCGTTAGCCCGCAAGTAGGGCTGATATTGCGCTCCGGGCCAGGGACGGACTATGAGCAAGTCGGTGGGCTGGAATACCAGCAAGGGGTAAAGGTGCTCTCAGAAGAAAACGGCTGGCTGAAGATAGCGTTGGATAACGGCGAAGAAGGTTGGGTCAAAGGTGGCAACCTCGATAGGGAGTAGTGATTGGGTTTGTGGGATAAAAATTAGTCTGCTTGTTAAGAAAGCTATCCCATTTCAACAGTTAGTTACAGAACGCGGAATTTGCTCTGAGCCGAATCGACGGGGTGATAGCTTGGTATCGCCCACAAGTTACAGGCGCAGATTTATGTATAACAACACCCAGAAAGATTGGTTGGGGTCATTCGTCATTGCAGCGCTAGGGGCTGGTGTCATCACTTCCTTTGCAGTCGGTCAGGGGCAAAATCCGCTAATGGGCTTGGGGATTACGGCAGTTGCCGCGATCGCTGCTGTCACGGTAGAAAACCTGCTATAGCACCCTGATATCTTTTGAGCCCTGATATCTTTCGAGCTACTGCGGTGCGCGGCGCTCTACTCTTAGTCAACTGAGCTTCACCTTATGCTGTTTATCACCAACCGTGTACTGGAGCAAGGACTAACGCCGCTACCGAGTACCGGCAATGAAGTGCGGCTGTCCCGTCCGGTCAATTTTGTTTTGCCAAATAATCAGGCAGAGCAGTCGTTTTACTGCTGTCGGCGTACAGCGCCCGGTAACTATACCGAAATTGGTAGTACCAACCTATTTGATGAGATTAAAGTGCTCGAAGCCGATCAGCTTTTGTTCTTCATTCATGGGTTCTCGACGACGCCGGAGGGAGCTTTTGCCCAGGCTGAGAGATTACAGAACCTGATAGATGCGCTGTATCAAATCAATCGTCGGTCAGAGAATAGCCAGAATCCCAAGGTCGCCGTGATTCCGCTGATTTGGCCCTGCGACAACGATATTGGCAAAGTTAGAGACTATTTCGACGACCAAAAAGCGGCGGATGCCAGCGGCACTGCCTATATGCGGCTGCTGCAAAAGTTTCTGGCATGGCGCGATGAGAACAGCAGCTTAGCCTCTGACAACCCCTGTCTCAAGCGCGTGAACATTCTTGCTCATTCTATGGGTAACCGCGTGCTGCGGGCGGCTTTGCAGCTATCTGCTAAGTACTATCCTCAAAGCGGACTGACGCTGCTCTTTAGAAATGTCTTCATGGCCGCCGCCGACGTGGTCAATGAGAGTCTGGAGCCTGGGGAAGAGGGCAGTATGATTCCGCCGATGAGCCGTAACGTAGTGGTGTACTACGCAGCCGATGATCTAGCGCTGCGGGCGAGTAAAGTGGCTAATGTGGGCAATTCGGTTGCCTCTCGGCGACTGGGGCACACCGGCCCGGAGCATATGGACAAAGTTCCACGCAATGTTTACGCCATTGACTGCGACGACTTTAACAATCAGTATGAGCGATTCGGCCACAATTATTTTCTAGACGATCCTCGAACTGGCGACGCGGGCTTACTGCTGCGCCACGCCTGGATCTGTATGAGCACCGGGCGCGTGCCGGTGACTTCTAGAGCTTTCCCGATTAGCCGTATAGAAATTTTGAATGAGCAGCAGATCTAGGCTATCTGGGACAGCGCTAGCGACTAAAACTGTGGCGTTACGGCTTTGGACTAAAAAGTCTTTCTAAGTGTTGGCGAACCCAGTCAATCGGACTTTGATTGTATTCCTCTGAGTTGATTAAGCCCAGTGCCCTGAGTTGACGGCCTTGCTGTGAGAGTTCTGCTTCGTGGCGGGCCATCTCTTCAATAATGAGGTTGTAAAGGTGAGGCTGATCGCGCAGTAGCTGTTTGAATCCTTGAGGATCAATCACAAACAGCGTCGTATCCTCAAAAGCTTTGATTGTGACCGTACGGGGTACCTCTAGCATCAGCGAAAATTCGCCGACAAACTGGCCGGCTTTCATTGTGGTTGTTTGGTGAGTGTCTGAGAGTGTGTAGCCCACCGAGCCCAGGAGAATAATATAAAAGGCGTCGCCTGGATCTCCCTGACGATAAAGGATTTCTGAGGTTTTTAGCCGCTTGCGATGACCGATTTCAACCAGCTTTCGCAGCTCTATTTCGGTGCATTTTTGGAAGTAGGGGAGCTGTTTTAACAGGTCGCGGATGGCGACTGGCTTAGAGAATTTGTCGAGATTGCTTTCGGGCGATCGCTGCAAAGCCGAATCCTGAGCGTAGTCTTGAGAACTTGATGTAATCACCACATTGGGATTGCGCTGCCACAAGTCGAGCCGAGGCGAGGCCAGCCGCAGGCCGTGCTGCTTAAGATTTTGACGAATGATAAAATTGAGGGAGCTTTCGGTTTTGAACTTTTGGTCAATCCGGTCGACCCACACCCAAAGTTTAAAGTTCAGCGAATTCTCTCCAATACTGCTGAAATAGACCTCAGGCGTATGCTCTAGCGAAACGCTTTCCTCCAGGTAGGCTGAGTCCATCAGCACTTCGATTACCAAAATGGGGTCGCTCTCATGCGTGACGCTAACTGGAATAGAAACCCAGCCTTTGGTATTGAAATACGTCCAGTTGGTAATGCGATTGCTGACTAAATCGCTATTGGGAATAACGATATGCTTTTGAGTGATGGTACGAATGACGGTAGAGCGCAGTGAAATCTCGGTAATGTAGCCGCAAACGTCTCCTCCTTCTACAAAGTCACCAACCTTCAGCTTCCGCTCTACGAGCAAAGTTAGGCCGCTGATGAAATTTTTGGTAATCTCTTGCAGGCCGAAGCCAATGCCAATGCCGAGACTGCCCGCAACGACCGCTAGCGAGGCCAGATTGATGCCGACCGCCTGCAAGAGCACAATGCACAATAGCGTGGCTAATGTGTAGCTGGTAATGGTCGATACCGACTCGCGAGTGCCTTGCTGTAACCCCAAGCGATGGAGCACTTGGAGCGAGAGAAACCGCCTCAGCCCAAAAGAAACGCCCAGCACGATTAGAATAATCAGCAGAAACTGAGCAATCATACTCAGCGAAATCACCGAGTTGCCCAGCCGAAAAAACGGCGTTCCCAAGATTGTCTTGATCTGCCTTAAAAGATTCAACATGAGCGATCGCGATGCAGAGCCACCGTCAATAATACCGGTTCAGTGAGACCCAAAGGTGAGTTTGCAGTTAGCTGTTGGCTGCAAGCGCCTGTCGCTGACGAATATTTTCAAGCTTAGCATCGGGAATGGCGGCGATGAGCTGTTGGGTATAAGGCTTTTGAGGTGAGTTGTAAATCGCTTCGGCAGAACCGATTTCTTCGATCAGGCCGTGGTTCATGACCATGATGCGATCGCTCACAAACTTCACAACGCTCAAATCATGAGAGATAAAAATATAAGTGAGGTTAAACGCCTGCTGAAGATCTTTCAACAAGTTCAATACCTGTGCCTGTACGGAGACATCTAGCGCCGAAACCGACTCGTCACAAATGATAAATTTGGGTTCGCAGGCCAGTGTCCGAGCGATGCAAATTCGCTGCCGTTGCCCCCCCGAAAACTCATGCGGCATTCGCTTCAGCGCACTCGCATCGAGCCCTACACGCTCTAACAAATCTGCCGCACGGGTTTGTTTTTGCTGTTCATCTCCCGACAGCTTATGAATACGCATCGGTTCCACAATAGCCGAACCAATTGTTTGGCGAGCATCGAGCGAACCGTAAGGATTTTGAAAAACAATCTGCATTTCCCTCCTCAAGCGACGCATCTCTTCATCTTTAAGATCCAAAACAGAGCGCCCGTCAAAGCGAACCTGGCCGGAAGTCGGCTCGATTAAACGCAGCAAACAGCGGCTCAGCGTAGATTTCCCACAGCCCGACTCGCCAACTAAGCCCAAGGTCTCACCAGGATATACATCGAAACTGACGCTATCAACCGCGCGAAACGCTGTTTTCTGCCCAAAGAATCCGTCTCGCATCGGGAACGCTTTAGTCAGGTCTTGCACACTTAGCAGGGGCGGTTTTTGCAACAGCGCCTGCCGATGCTGTTCTACTTCTGCGGGGCTTACTTCGGCTAGCAGCTCTGCTTTCTCGGCGGCTGTGCGTACCTTTGCAAAAATCTCTTCTTCTCTGTTCTCTGGGCCTGAGCGCACTTCCATAAAGTCGCTGACGGTAGGCAGTCGTTTGAGCTGTTTGGTAGGCCGGGGGCGACAGTTTAACAGTCCTTGCGTGTAGGGATGCTGAGGGTCAGCAAATAGCTCGTACACCGGGGCAATTTCAACCAGGTCGCCTTTGTACATAACGGCCACGCGATCAGCGATTTCGGAGACGACGCCCATATCGTGAGTGATAAAGACGATAGCGGTGCCGCGCCGGGACTGGAGGTCGCGCAGCAGGTCTAGCGTGGTGGCCTGAATGGTGACATCGAGCGCGGTGGTGGGTTCGTCGGCGATCAGAATGGCAGGGTCACCAGCGAGTGCGATCGCAATCATCACCCGCTGCTGCTGTCCGCCCGAGAGCTGATGCGGATAGCGCCCCAACATTTGCTTAGGGTCGGGCAATTGCACCTCTGTAAACAGTGCTACTGCTCTATCGGTTGCCGCTTTGGCATCCAAATTATGGTGCAGCCTGAGCGCTTCAGTGAGCTGGTCGCCACAGGTGTACACCGGATTGAGCGAAGTCAGCGGTTCCTGAAAAATCATCGAGATCAAGTTACCCCGGTATTTCCGGCGCTGATCTCGTGTGAGCTTGAGCAAGTCGACCGGATCTTCGTCAGGCGACCTCGGATCGCGAAACAGCACTTCACCCGATATTTCAGTTCCTGGCTCTAATAGGCCGATCAGCGCTAGCGAAGTCACCGATTTTCCTGAGCCCGATTCACCGACAAGGCCCAGCGTCTCTCCCGGAGCCACAGAGAAAGACACTGACTTCACCGCTCGAATGTTTCCAGACTTGGTTGGAAATGTTACAGAAAGATTACGAACATCAAGGATAGGAGAAGACATCGTTACAACCTGTCAACTGTTGAATTTTTGCGAAACTTTCGACTGTTTGCACTGTCAAATACTACCGCTGTACTGACAGACAAATGATGATAACCCCGTACAAAAAGCGGCTAACAACCTGTTATCTAAAAAGGAATACAAACACAATAATAAGCGCATGGTAGCAGCAAATAAAACGGCCAACAGTGATGATAGGAACTAAAGCCGCCGTTTGCGGCAAACCTTAACGGGAGTTTGTCTGCGAACAATTCTACTGAACGATTCTACGGGCATATGTCTAAAGACGTATTTAAAGCGGGGAAATGCAAACGACGAGGCTATGTGTATCTATTTACTCCTTTTGTGTCAGAAGTTTTATGTAGGTTTTGACCACCTGTGTAAAAGGCTTGATAGAGTGCCGTTTAATCTGCTGTTAATAACGAGTGTAGGGAGCAAAAAGTGATGCGCCAATCGGTTCTTTTGAGGCGAGGGTTGAAACGGGTTGTTTTAGCCTTGTTTGCGCTAACGTTAGCGGTTGTATTGGCCAATTGCGGCAGGTCGGAGACGGCCACAGATGCTCCCACTGCTGAAGATGCAGCAGCGCCAGCGGCAACCGGTGCATTGGTTTATGGCGCAGGCGGGCAGCCGGTTAACCTGACGCCAGGAGACATTACCGACGGCAACTCCATCATTGCTCAAAAGCAGATTTACAACTATTTGGTCGGTACTGAGCCAGGAACGACAGACCCTGCGCCTGAGCTGGCGACAGAATGGACGGCTTCGGAAGACGGCCTGACCTGGTCATTCAACCTGCGTGAAGGGGTCAAGTTTCACGATGATAGTGACTTCAACGCCGAGGCCGTTGTCTTTAACGTCAACCGCTGGTGGGATCCAGAGTTTGAGTTCGGCTTTCGAGAGGAGGGCGCACTCTATGAGATTTGGACAGATCTGTTTGGTGGATTTAAAGGCGATGAAGCCTCTACCCTGGTCGATGTCAGAGCGGTCGACGACCTGACGGTAGAGTTTGAACTGGCTGAGCCGTTTGCAGCGTTTCCAGCGGCGATTGGTTCAGGCTACTTTGGCATTGCCAGCCCGACGGCGATTCAAGAGGCAGGCGCGAGCTACGGCAGTCCGTCGGGTGTGGCGGTTGGGACTGGCCCCTTTGTGTTTGAAGAGTGGAAGAGCGGCGATCGCATCACCTATTCAAAATTTGAAGACTACTGGGAAGATGGCCTGCCGGTGGCCGACCAGCTCGTCTTGAGCTTCGTCGAAGATCCAGCCGCGCGGCTAGCTCAGCTCCGGGCCGGAACGCTCGATTTTACGGTCGATCTCACTCCTGACCAGCTGCCTGAAATTGAGTCTGATGATAACTTAGAGGCGATCTTTCGGCCCTCGCTGAACGTCGGCTATTTGGGGCTGAATCCTACGTATGAGCCGCTGGCAACGGCGGAAGTGCGGCAGGCGATCGCTCAGGCCATCAACAAAGCCGAAATTGTCAAAGCCTTCTGGGGCGAACTTGGTGAAACCGATGGCCACTTCACTCCACCCTCGCTAGACGAATTTGCCAGTGACGAGGTAGAAGATTACGAGTATGACCCGGAGGCCGCTAAGGCAGCGCTCGCCGAGGCGGGCTATCCTGACGGCTTTGATTTGGATTTGTGGTACATGCCTGTGAGCCGTCCGTATTTCCCCAACCCCAAGCCAATTGCCGAAGCCTTTGCCGCTGAACTAAGCCAGATTGGTATCAAGGTAAACCTACAAACCAAGGACTGGGGTGCGTACCTGGCAGATCGCAACACCGCCCCCGGCTTCCAGTCATTCATGCTGGGCTGGACAGGCGACTATGGCGATCCGGACAACTTTCTTTACGCCCACTTTGGCCCCGGTGCGACTCAAGACTTAGGTGGTTATAAAAACGCCGAGATGTTCGAGCTATTGGAGAACGCGCGGAAGGCCACTGAAGAGAGCGAGCGTAAAGATCTGTACCAACAGGCCGACGCGCTGCTGTTCAAAGAAGCCCTGCGAATTCCAATTGTGCACTCGCAGCCTCTACTCGCTCAGCGATCCAACATCACCGGCTGGGAGCCAAGCCCGTTGGGATCTGAGACGTTTGCAGATATTAAGAAGAGCTAGTCTCCTCCGCTCCCCCAATAGTGGCTTCCCATGGGCAGATACATTCTGAAACGATTATTTCAGCTGATACCAGTTCTCCTGGGCATTTCACTGCTGGTATTTGCCTTCTTACATCTGATTCCGGGCGACCCGGCAGTGACGATGCTGGGCGATAGGGCAACTCCCGATGCGCTAGAAAGACTGCGAGAACGCATGGATCTTAACCGGCCCTTGCCGCTTCAGTACTTCTCGTTTTTAGGGAACCTGCTGACGTTTGACTTAGGCACCAGCATTTTTACCGGCGTACCTATCTCTAAGGAGATTATGCTGCGCTGGCCTGCCACCTTTGAGCTGTCGGTGGTGGCGATGCTGATAGCCCTGGTGATCGGCATTCCGGCGGGTGTAATTGCCGCCGTGCGCAAAAACAGCGCCGTCGATAACCTGACGATGAGCGCTTCTCTATTAGGCGTATCGATGCCGGTGTACTGGCTCGGCCTGCTGCTGGTGTACCTGTTTGCCGTGAACTTGCAGTGGCTACCCCCGAGCGGGCGGATTGGCATCAATGTCGGCTACGATTTTGAGCCAATAACCGGCTTTTTTATCTTCGATGCGCTGATTCAAGGAAACTTCAAAGCCTTGGGAGATGTTGTTTCCCATTTGATCCTACCAGCGGTGACGCTTAGCACTATTCCGCTGGCGATTATCGCTCGGATTACGCGCAGCGCTATGTTGGAAGTGCTCTCGCAGGATTACATTCGCACTGCCCGCTCCAAGGGCCTAAAAGAGTTTTGGGTGATTGGTAAACATGCGCTGAAGAACGCCATGCTGCCGGTGGTGACAATTGTTGGATTAGAGTTTGGCACACTGCTCGGCGGCGCAATTCTTACAGAGACCATTTTTTCCTGGCCGGGTATTGGCAAGTGGATTTACGAGGGCATTTTGCAGCGAGACTATCCGGTCGTACAGGGCGGCGTTGTGTTTGTTGCCTTCATTTTTGTATTGGTCAATCTCCTTGTCGACATCTCCTATGCGTTTTTAGACCCTCGAATCCAGTACAAATAATCTGTTAATCCTATGGCTGTTGCCTCTCCGCCTCAACGTAGATCTAGATTGCTCAAAAACCGAGCCGTTCAAAGGTTTCTAGAATCTACCTCAGGATTAATCGGCTTAGGGCTCACACTCTTTATTGCGATTGCTGCCATTCTGGCACCGGTGCTGAATCCATACGATCCTTCGACTGATCGAGACTATGCAGCGCGATTGCAAGGCCCAAGCCTGACCCATTGGTTTGGCGCAGATGGACTGGGCCGCGATATTCTCACTCAGGTTTGGTATGGGCTGAGAACATCGCTGGTGATTGGGGTGGTGGCCGTGTTGATCGGGCTGATGATTGGCGTCGGGCTAGGGCTTGCAGCCGGTTATTTTCGCGGTTGGATAGAGACGGTGATCGGCTGGCTGACAGATGTGATGCTGGCGTTTCCTTCGATTTTGTTGGCGATCGCTGTCGTCACCGTCACCGGCCCTAGCGTGATCAGCGTCATGGTCGCCGTCGGCATCGTGCAAATTCCCAAGTTCATCCGTCTCACCCGTAGCATGGTGCTCTCCCTACGGGAGCAAGAATTTATCCAGACCGTCCGTGCCTTCGGTGCTAGGGCTCCTCGTATTGTTTTTTTACATATCTTGCCTGCTAGTCTCGCTCCTTTGGTTGTGCAAGCAACCTTAGCGATTGGCACCTCTACGCTAGAAGCGGCGGGCTTGGGCTTTTTAGGCTTGGGCGCTCAGCCTCCCACCCCCGAACTGGGCACCATGCTCTCTGACGCCTTCAAAGGCGGCTATTCTCTCTCCGCTCCCTGGACAATCGTCTTTCCAGGATTGTTTATCACGATCACCGTACTCGCTTTCAATCTACTGGGCGATGGATTACGGGATGCGCTAGATCCCAAAGGTAGCCGATGAGCTACTCTAGCTGCGGAATGACCGCTAAGCTCGTTGTAGGTTGTACAGAGTCATCAAAAATTCTCAGGATCGATACCCTGGTTCCGTAAGCGTTCCTTAAGTGCTTTTAGTTCTGCTTCGGCAGTATTGGCCCGCTGCTGCGCTGCGTCTGCTCGTTGCTGTTCTGCGTCTGCCCGCTGATTGGCCAGCTCTGCATTTGTCAATGACCACTGACCATTTGGGTTGTACCATCTCAGCCAGAGCCGTTCTGACTCTTGATGCGTGCCTGCCTTGTAGGTGCCATACCAGAGTCCTAAGCCTAGATTCAGCTCGGGTATCCAAAACCGATTGTTTTGCAATGTCTGTTCTTGATACCTGCCAGACGCTAACTGAAAGATGCGTAACTGATTGGTGTAGCGATTGAATACAAGATAGTAAGGTACCTGCAAAATTTGTTCATAGACCGTCCATTTAGTCGGTGGGCCTTCTGACTTTGCAACGGTTCGACCGAAGTCTTCATCTTCTGTACCCGGCGAAATAAGTTCTACGATGACCAGCGGATTTGCCGCCTCCTGCCACGTTACGTAGCTCAGCCGCATGTCCCGACCTTGATACAGCGAACTCACACCGACGGCTAAAAACCAGTCTGGCCGTTTATGCCATAGCGGATTGCCTTCGTTGTAATAGATGTTGAGGTCGCTACCCGTGAAGTATTTGTTTGGAGGATAGTTCTGAAGCCTTAGCGTATCGCTGAGAAACTCAGGCTGCAAATCATGGTAGATATCGGGCAAACCCGGCTCCTCCGGAAACTCGCTCGGCAGGTCGTACATGGTCGGCAGGTCAGGGCGAAGCGGCTGGAAAGACGCTTTGAAGTCTTGACTAGGTTTGGTAAAGGTCATAAGCATCGACCAAGATCACGACTACCTATCATGATACTGCCGATTCATTTTGCCGCTACGCTACAAACGCCTCTGCCTCTACCTCAATTAGCATGTCTGCGTTGATCAATGCGGTTACTTCCACCATCGTTGTTACAGGCGGATGCTCCCCGAAGAATTCTTGATGGGCTTTGCCAAAAGCTTCCCACTGGCTGATATCGGTCACATACATCCGAGTGCGAACGACCTGATGCAGGCCAGAGTCCATGGCCGTGAGGGTCGTTTGGATAATCTCAAAGCAGCGGCGGGCTTGGGTATAAGCGTCGCCGGGAGCGAAGGTGTTGCCGTCTTCACCAATGGGGGCGGTGCCGGAGAGATAGATCAGGTTGCCCGCTCGGAGAGCGCGACAGTAGCCGACTTTGGGTTCCCATTCGGTGTGAGTGAAGTGTCTTTCGATGCTCATTGCTACTAGCAGTTGCTACGGGGTGAGCGATCGCAATGCCGGTGTATTAAATTCAATCAGCGCCTGAGCAGTACGATCAGCTTCAGCAGCGATCGCCTCATTCGTCTCATCCAACAGCTTCCAAATCGCCCGCAACAGCTCATCTGTTCCCTGACGACTCACTGCTGAGATCTGAAACACTTCTTTACTGGTCGCCAGAGAAAGCTGAGAGGCCAGCGTATCGACTTCTTCTTCTAACAGCGCATCGACTTTGTTGATAGCCAATAGCTGCGGGCGACTCGCCAATCCCTGTCCGTAGGCGATCAGCTCCTGCTGAATGGTGTGATAGTCCGCTACTGGGTTGGCTGCTGTGCCATCGACCAAATGCAGCAAAAGCTTAGTGCGCTCGATATGGCGAAGGAAGTCATGGCCCAGTCCCTGCCCCTCGTGAGCCCCTTCGATCAAACCCGGAATATCGGCGAATAAAGTCCCGTCGCCTGTAGGTTTGCGAACGACACCTAAGTTAGGAATGAGCGTCGTGAAAGGGTAATCGGCAATTTTGGGCTTAGCAGATGAGAGGGTGGAGATGAGTGTAGATTTGCCTGCGTTGGGTAGGCCAATGATGCCCACTTCGGCGAGTAGCTTAAGCTCTAACTTGATGCGTCGGATAGCGCCGGGTGCGCCCGGTTGCGATCGCTCTGGAGCCCGGTTCCGATTGCTTAAAAAGTGACGGTTACCCAAACCGCCTTTACCCCCTGGGGCGATCACCAGCCGCTGTCCTGGCTCAGTCAAATCACCCATGAGCTGATCCGCATTCAGGTCGTACACCAGTGTGCCGCAGGGCACTTCAATCACCAGATCCTCTCCGTTAGCCCCCGTTCTATTTTTTGGCCCACCCCGCTCGCCATCTTGAGCGTGGAACTGATGCGCGTAGCGGAAATCCAGCAGAGTTTGTAAATTACTGTCGGCCATCAGCACCACTGAGCCGCCGTTTCCGCCTGTTCCTCCCGAAGGGCCACCTGCCGGGACGTACTTCTCCCTGCGGAAAGCGGTCAAGCCATCGCCGCCGGAGCCGCCTTCTACATCTACTTCTGCCTGGTCGATAAACTGCATAGGAATTAAGCGGTGCGCTGATAAAAGGGTACAGGTGCCCTCAAACCTTGGAGAAGGGCAGTAGACCATTGTAGCGCTTGTGGCTAAACGAGTGCGGAAAACTTACAATGCGGCGATCGCTGCCTGAATCCGCGTAGTTAGCTCTGGGTCTGCGCGGTGGGCTTGCGTGATATCGTTAAATCGCTTAGCTGTGAGATCGTTTTCTTCAGCGATCGCACTCGCATCATTACAAAAATCAACCAGCACCGTCCGCAGCTCTACCCGGCTAGCCCGAGGCACATCAGGCATGTCAGACAGGCGAGTCGCTGTGCACTTGAGCGGCGTATCTAAAATGTCCAGTTCGCTATCGTTGGTACTGGCCAAAACATCGCTGGCAGCCGCATAGGCTTCCTGACGGCGCGGTTCAATCCCGGCAATCGCGCGCGCATAGTTAGCGACATCGTCTTCAGTATAAGCCTGGGCATAGGCTGGGGAGAGCTGTCTGGGGGCCAGCATCAGTCCGATTTGAGTGCAGGTTAGCGCTCCCAGAGCAAGGATTAGCCAGGCGCGGCGACGGTGAACTTTCAAAGTCATGACAATCACAGAGGGGTGGTGATGACAGGTTTCTACAGCTTTGCCTTGCGATAGGCACCCGGTGAGGCAGAAAATAGATTGATATTTGCCCATTCTAGAGGAGTGCTGTACCGTATACCGCTAGAAACGGCTGGCAATTTCGATCATCTTTGTCTGGAGGGTAATTTCCTCGGGGGCACCGCGCTTGAGCTGAAATTCCAGGTCGAGTAGCAGCGCGATCGCACCCTGCAACTGAGCGGGCGAGCAGCCCCGTACCTGCTTTTGCAGAATGAACACCCGTTTGGGATTGTTGATTTCGGCGGCTTTGGCGATCGCCCGCGAATCTCGCTCCCCTTCTGCCATCAACAAACTTACCCATAGCCAACGGCGAAATTGCCCTACTAGCGTTGCCACCACTCGCAGCGCAGGTTCATTGTTTGCCAGCAGATCAGTTGCCAAGCTCAGGGCCTGGTCGACTTTACCTGCAATCAGCGCTTCAGAAAGCTGAAAACTCGTCTGAGTACTCACCGCCACAAGCTGAGTGACGACTTCAGGCGGCAGCGGCTCCGTTTTGATCTGGCCGTCTTTACTCCAGTACAGGCTGAGCTTTTCCAGCTCGTTGTACAGCCGCCGAGTATCTGCCCCGACTGCTTCAGCCAGCAGTTCCGCAGTCTGTGGCTTTAGCCGCAGGTTCATACCCTGGGCAACCCGCTTGACCTGATCGATCAGCTGATCGGTCTGCCAGGGCGCAATGGTGGCAAATTCGCGCATGTCTGCATATTGCTT
>JBBQAC010000168.1:0-9858 GCA_038315915.1 Phormidesmidales cyanobacterium | reverse complement strand
GAAATGCGCCATAGGTATTACTGTGTCAACAAAGGATCATCAAAAGAGTCCGGTTAATCCTATCGCCCCGCCGAAGATTGCGAGTGATAATCGCCCTATCAATTGATTAACAAAATACAGGTTTGCAAAATTTTTATAATTTTTTAGTAAATCCGTACCGCGAGCTGATAGCAGCGGCCCACCAAGCGTCAGATATTTACCAGATAGCAGGCTGAGCTACAGATCGCGCGCTCGATTATCTGCTATGTACTTATTTGTCTAAAACCCTGCTGGCGCTAACAGCGGCCCGAACTGCCGACTTCCTCCAATAGTCTGTACAGACGAATAACTGTCTTTTGAATGACCGTCTATTAACTCTTTTTTGATATTCTCTTAATTTGAGCTAGTTTTGTCGCCAAAAGCCTAGCTTCCGCAGCCTTCTACCCTTTACCAACCCTCATCCCGCCCGTGGCTCAGCAATGACTATTCAGCCTAATGACAAAGAGGCTTCAATCCAAGCTGATGTGCCATCAACGCCCGCGCTGCCGGTCATCGCCCAAGATGCCACGCCGCCACTGCCGCCAGAGCCACTGCCATCAGAGCCAATGCTGCCAGAGCCAGTGCCGCCAGAGCCAGCGCTCACAAAACCACCCGGTGCCATCGTCCGCCCCCAGCCAGCCCCAAAAAACGCTCAACCTCGCCGGTTTAAGCTGCCCTCTGGCCTACCAAAAGGTTTGAAAAGGGTGTTTTGGGCAACGGTGTTTGGCGCGACTGCACTGACGACGGCAGGATTGGGGGCGATCGCCGTCCTCACATTTCCCTTCCCCCGTCAGGTGAGCGGCGAAACAGTTGCCCCTCCGCTGAATGACCTCTGGCGCTCGGGCTTTCGCTATCAGGTCTCTCGCCCAGTCAATATTCTGGTGATGGGCTTAGACGAGGCCCGCGATATTGATGGGGCCAAACCTACCGACTTAGTGGGTCGCACTGACACCCTGCTGCTGGTGCGCATCGATCCCGAACAAAAAGTCGTCAACGTCCTCTCTATTCCACGCGATACGCGAGTAGAAATTCCGGGCTACGGCATTGATAAAATTAACCAGGCCAACTTTGAAGGCGGTGCTGAGCTAGCTGCACAGACCGTTATACACAACTTTGACGAGGTAGAAATTGACCGCTACGTCCGAGTGAGTACGGCTGCCTTCAAAGAAATCGTAGATCTCGTTGGCGGGGTCGAAGTACTCGTCCCTAAAGCAATGAAGTACGAAGACAAAACCCAGGGGCTCTTTATCGACCTGGAACCGGGTCTGCAAACGCTCAACGGTAACGAATCAGAACAGTTTGCTCGCTTCCGTCAGGACGCCTATGGCGACATTGGCCGGGTTCAAAGGCAGCAAATCCTGCTCAAAGCCCTGCGACAGCGGATCACTAGCCCAGCCGTACTGCCTAAGCTACCCCAAATTATTCGCGTCCTCCAGAATCATATTGATACCAATCTCAGCCCAGAAGAAATGCTGGCCCTGGCTGGATTTGGCCTCGATTTAGAGAGCCAGGATATGCAAATGGTGATGCTGCCAGGACGATTCAGCACGCCCGAAGAATATCAGGCCAGCTACTGGATATCAGATCCTTCGGCTAGCAGTGAGCTGATGCACACTTACTTTGACGCGCAGCCGGCTGAACTGGTGGCAGATGCGAGAGGAGCCAACTATTACGATCCTCCCTCCGAGCGAACAGTGAGCGGCCTGAAAATTGCGGTACAAAATGCTACCGATGATCAGCAGGCCAGCTACTCAATGGCTGAATATCTAAGAGACCAGGGCTTTTACAATGTGTACGTGATGTCTGACTGGTCAGATGTGAACCGAGAGACCACTGTCGTCGCTCAGCGCGGCGATCTCGGTAGTGCCCGCGCTGTCCTCAATGCTCTCAACCTTGGCAAGGTCGCTTCTGACTCTACCGGCGATATCGACTCTGACCTCACCATCCGCGTCGGTGAGGACTGGCTAGCGCAGATCGATCCAACCTGGCAGCGGCTACCTTACGATGGCCCCCGATAGCAATGAGGATTTAAAAAGATGGGCTTAGCTTCGGTTGGTATAGCACTAGGATTGGCCTGCTGCTGGGTGCTGCTATTTGCCGCGCCAGTCAGTCCCTACTGAGCGGGCAAAGGCACGGAGTGCCTCAGGCTACGCCGACGGGTAGAGATGCCTTGATTGCGAAAATTCTTTCAATAACTTCTTGGACTGCTTTGTCTGGTGTGGAAGCACCTGAAGTAATACCCACCGAAATTTTACCGGTGGGTAGCCAATCGGTGTCGGTTGTCACTTCAGCGCTGTGGAGCGGTTTGTGAGTGATGCTATTACTCGGGCCGATGCGGGCCGCACTGTCGACGTGAAAAGAAGGAATGTCGCGCTCTACGGCAATTTCTTGAAGGTGTGTGGTATTCGATGAATTGAAGCCGCCAATGACTACCATCAGGTCAATATCGGCATCCACCAAGCTGAACATGGCGTCCTGTCGCTCCTGGGTCGCGTCGCAAATGGTGTTGAAGCTGTGGAAGTGCTCGTTGAATTCTATCGGGCCGTATTTTTTCAGCATCGTGCGCTCAAAGACTTTGCCGATTTGCTCGGTTTCACCTTTGAGCATGGTGGTTTGGTTAGCGATACCGACAAAATTCAGGTCGGTGTCTGGGTCGAATCCTTCGGAGTAGGCGCTGGCAAATTTGGCGAGAAATTCGCTGCGGTTGCCCCCATTCAAAATATAGTCAGCGACGTACTCAGCTTCAGCCAGATTCAGTACGACCAGGTAAGTCCCCGCGAAAGAACTGGTTGCGACTGTTTCTTCGTGCTTGTACTGGCCGTGAATGAGGGAGGTAAATTCTTTTTTCTTATGCTTTTCGACGGTGTTCCATACCTTGGATACCCACGGGCAGGTGGTGTCTACAATCGTGCAGCCTTTGTCGTGCAGCAGCTTCATTTCCTGCACACTGGCCCCAAAAGCAGGCAAAATTACGACATCGCCCTGTCCCACATTAGAAAAGTCTTTGACTCCATCAATTAGCTCAATAAACTGCACCTGCATTTGTTTGAGTTGCTGGTTGACTTCGGGATTGTGGATAATTTCGTTGGTAATCCAGATCTGCTGGTGAGGGAAGTGCTGCCGCGCTTCATAGGCCATGGCGACTGCTCGCTCGACGCCCCAGCAAAAGCCAAAAGACTCTGCTAAGTGAATGGTGACTTCGCCCTCTACCAGTCGATTGTGGTTGTTTCTAATTTTCTGGATCAGGTCGCTTTCGTATTCTAAGCGCATCTGACCGGCGACGTTCTCTTTTTGGCCAAAGCCCTGGTTGCGGTAGTAGTTGTCAGAGTGGTTGAGGGCGCGCTTAAAGGCTTTAGTATCCATAAAACTTAGACTGTCCGACATTCCTATGTCTTTTAGTCTACTTCAGATAGCTTGTGGTTCAGATAGCGGGCGGCTATTCGAGCTTGAGCTGGGCGTAGAGAGCGATCGCACTACGCCAAACCAGATACCCCTGCCGGTTAAGATGCAGCCCGTCAGTGGTTAAGTCGTCGCGCAGCTCGCCTTCGCCAGTGACAAAAATGGGGTACAAGTCTAGATAGTAGGCGTCGCTTTCGGCAGCAATTTCCTTGAGCGCATTATTCATCGAGACAATGCGATCGCTTGTCAGGGCCAGCAGCTTATCGCGGCTCTCCCAGGTAGAATTTTCGCCCCCGTGCGGCAAAATCGACTGCACCACAATCTGTGTATCGGGATGATCCTGCTTGAGCTGCCGCACAATTTCTTTATAGTTGGCGATAATTTCTTCGTCTGTTTTGCCCCAGATCAGATCGTTAATGCCAACCATCAAAAAGACGGCTTCAACCTTGTTACGTCTAATTAGATCCAGACGGTTGAGCAATCCCTGGGTTTTTTCACCCGAAATGCTCTGATTCATCCACACCCGGCGACCGGGCATTAGCTCTCCGGGAAACCACAGGCTCAAAGAATCGCCGAGTAGTACCGTCAGGTGATCAGGATTTTTGACCTCCATGGCCTGCGCTTCTGAGTCGAGTACTGCTACCCACTGCTCATAGCTGAGCTTGCGCCCCCCTTCGGGCTGGGGTATTTGGGTGTCGGCGATCGCCGCGTCAGTCAGAGAGCTATCGAGCGTATCTAACGGCTGCTCGCTGGCCATCAGCAGCTCAGCCGAGTTAGAAAAGGCCGCTTGATCCTGCCATACCGCAATCAGACTGCCAAACAGCAGTGCGTTCATGATCAGCGACAGCGCTGCCCAGCCTGGAACTTTAGTGAACCACTTAATCACGAGGGACATCAAACGAACAACTGTTGTAATTGGACTAAAGCAAATCTTAATCGCATCTGTCTGCGCTGCCTAGTCTATTTTCCAAGTTTCCGTAGGAATACGAGGGCTTGTAGCCTGATAGGATACAGCCGGTAACTTGGTCGGCGAAGCGGGCGATTGTGTCACCCCACCTCAGCCACATTTCATTTATGTCGATGCACCCGTGAAGCTCAACAATACCTGAACTCGGCTCCGAATGCGCCATAGCCGCCCCTATACATTGAAGCGGAACAGCATCACGTCGCCTTCTTTAACGGTATATTCTTTGCCCTCGCTGCGCACCAGCCCCTTTTCCTTCGCCGCCGTCATCGAGCCAGAAGTCACCAGATCCTCATAGCCCACCGTTTCAGCGCGAATGAAGCCCCGTTCAAAGTCGGTGTGAATTACCCCAGCCGCCTGAGGGGCGAGCATACCCGCTTTGATCGTCCAGGCTCGCGTTTCCTCGGGGCCAGTTGTAAAGTAGGTGCGCAGGCCCAGTAACTCGTAAGTCGCCCGAATCAGAGACTGCAACCCGCCTTCCTCAACGCCTAATGCCTCCAAAAAGTCAGCCCGCTCTGCTTCCGGAATTTCTAGCAGCTCTGCCTCAACCTGCGCAGAAACTACAACCACCTGGGCATTTTCAGCTTCAGCGTGGGCCCGCACTTCATCTACCCAAGGGTTTCCTGTTGCTAAGTCATCTTCGGAAACGTTGGCCGCATAGATTACGGGCTTGCGCGTCAGCAGCCCTAATGGCTTAATTATCAGCGCTTCGTCATCGTCGAGATCGACCGTGCGCGCAGCTTGGCCTTCATCTAGCACCGGCTGTATCTTTTCGAGCACTTCTAGCTCGGCTTGGGCCTCTTTGTTATTGCGCGCCTGCTTGCGAATGCGATCCATCCGCCGGTCGATTTGCGACAGGTCTGAGAGCGCTAGCTCCAGGTTGATAACTTCGATGTCGCGCAGGGGGCCAATCGTGCCAGAGACGTGAATGATGTCGTCATTTTCAAAACAGCGCACGACGTGAATGATGGCGTCAACTTCGCGAATATTGGCTAGAAACTGATTGCCTAAGCCTTCGCCTTTACTCGCGCCCTCCACCAGCCCCGCAATATCGACAAATTCGACCCGGGCTGGCTGGATTTCTTTAGAGCTGGAGATCTCGGCAAGCGCCTGAAGCCGCTCGTCTGGCACAGCGACAATCCCAATGTTGGGTTCAATGGTGCAAAAGGGAAAGTTTGCGGCCTGAGCCTTCGCGTTTGCGACAACCGCATTGAATAATGTAGATTTTCCGACGTTGGGCAACCCAACAATTCCGGCTCTAAGCATAGGGATAAAGGCGCGCTGGTAGTTAGCTTTCTCCAGCATAAAGGGAATAGGGGATATTTCCATACCTCATCGCCTGCTGCTATGCTTTGGCTAACTTATTTAGCCTCCTCAAAAATTCCCCCCAACAATTTCTCTCAAAACGATGCGCCTCAATCGACCTGCCAGTCGCTTCATCCAAGGCTTGCTTCTCTCTTGGCTTGCGGTCATTGGACTGGGCGGCTGTGGGTTTGGCGGGGGCGACAGCTCGGAAGTAGAGACCGTCGCGAACCAGTCCGTCGACGTCCGCTCAGATTTGGAAAACCAGCAGACCGGGGTCAGAATTACCGTACCCGCAGGCTGGATAGCCGTTGGTGGCGGGCGACGGGGTACGGCTGATATCTACGCTACCGATTCTGGTCAAACTCTATACGTGGTGGTTCTTTCGGAAAGCTCAGCGGCACTTGATCGATTTGGGCTGACAGACAACGCCAGACAGTACCGTCTGCTGATTCGCGAAGAATTAGACAGTTTTGAGGGGGAGGAGCGTACCGGAGTGTCCTCTATTAACGGTAGATCGGCGGTTCAGTACGAGATTAGAGGCGAGGTCGATGGGGTGCCAATCGTGTACTTACACACCACCGTGCAAGGAACCGATGATTACTATCAGGTGGTTGGCTGGACAGCAGAAAGCAGCTACCGTGAGAATGAAGATGTACTCCGAAACATTGTCGGTAGCTTCCGAGGCTCATAGTGCTCGAAAACAGCTAGTGCTCGAAAACAGTGCTTAAGTAAACGGACTCAAGGGCAGTAGCAAGCTCAAAACACAGCGCTCAAATCAAGTTAGGTAAGTAGTGAAACTTTTCTGGGGTCAATTTATTCGGCAGCTCTCGCTTGCATTGGCAGGGGCGCTAATGGTCGTCAGTCTGTGGGCGAGCATCGGTACCGTGCCAGCCTGGGCCGATCTGAACGATGATAATTACGATGGCAACATTTTTGCGCTGTATGCAGGCAACGGCTCGATTGTTCCGCCCCGGTTTACCCTGCCGCAGTCGCTCAAGCAAGAAAAGCCGACGCTGCTGATCTTTTATGTCGATGACAGCCGCGACAGCAAGCAGTTTTCGTCAGTGGTGTCGCAGCTACAAGCGCCTTATGGGAGAGTGGCTAACTTTGTGGCGATCGCCGCAGACTCTGTGCCCGTGAAAGCCTCTTACGCACCTGACGAGCCCGGCTACTACTTTGAGGGGGCAGTGCCGCAGACGGTCTTATTCGACGCTGAGGGCAAGGTCGTGTTCAATCAGGTGGGTCAGGTGGCCTACGAAATGATTGATGACAAAATGCGCGAGGTGTTTGACTTGCTGCCGCGCACAGAGTCGACGGAACTCCGCCGCCGCCCTATTAACGAAGTCAATGGTGAGCTAGTTGCAGAGTAGCCGGTAAGTTTTCACTACTCAGCTGGTTCCAGCGCGTCGGGCTTGTGCGCCGCTTCGCTACCGGTGTTTTCGCTCTTAACCAAATACTGAGGATCGTCTTCGGAAGCTTTAGCGGTGTACCCCTTGATCTGGGTGGTGTCGGTTAGCTTTTCCTGGACGGTGCCGGTCGTTTTGCCCTGACGGGTGTTCCATTGGACGCGATCGCCTTTCTCAAAACTATCTGAACTGTCACCATCAGCGCCAGAGTCAGCCTTGGATAGGGTATCTGGGCGATGGCCCGTAACGTTGCCTGTGCTGTCGTTTTTTACCAGATATCGGGGATCGTCCTTGCTGGCAGAGACCGTCTTGCCTCCTACCTGTTGGTCTTCGGTAATGCGCTTTTCTACCTTGCCCGTGGCTGTGCCTGATCCCGATGACCATTGCACTCTGTCACCTTTTTTGAACGGTTGCTTGCTTGCCATGTATGGGGGGTCTCCTCAACTCAAAATTGCCTGTAAAAAAATGCCGGATATCCGGCCAGACACCCTGTAGCACTGATTGACAAGGTAAGGAGAAAATACAGAAGAAACCTCTGCCTATTTTCAGGTTTACATTTTGTATCAAAATCTATAAAAGGATAGATTGCGGCCTGTTCGAGACCAGCAACTATTTATATTAGCCAAGGAATATTATTTAGAAAAATTATGCGATTAGTATCCTATCAAACTTTCTAAATAGTTCACTTGTACTAAATTTTGATGTATGACTCCTGCTAGCGCCAGAAATACCTTCTAGAAATTACTGTCTGCGGTACTTATGAATAACCATTTGAGGCCCGGTGCATTTGTTCGATTGAAAGATCAGCCCAGCGATCTGCCAGATTTTGTGTTGGAGCGTTATCTAGGTAACTTTTGCTGGATTCGGCAGCAGTCCTGGGGTGGCTGTGTGCAGTGGAAAGTAAAGGCTGCTCGCCTGGATCTCAATCCGTTTGGCGGCGCGCAGATGGGATAGCCGCTAGGTTTGGAAGCTGCTCAAGCGTCCCTCTGTTGCGTTAGGATCACTGCATTCAAGATGTTATCCGCGTAAAAGCTATGACTGCCCTACAGGTTTCAGCCCGAGAACTGGTTCAATCTGCCTACGAAAATCGCTATACCTGGGACAAATCCTTTCCCGGCTACACCACCGATGTAACGCTCCAATTAGGCGATCAGACGTTTCAAGGAACGGCGAAGGTCAATCCTGATTTGTCGGCTGAGGTATTCGATGTGGCTGATGAAGAAGCGCAAAAAATGATTAAGAACCAGCTATGGGAAGTGGCAATTCACCGCGTCAGCCGCCCTTTTGAAAAGACTCACGGCGAGAATACTTTTGCCGCTGAAGGGACTGCTGAAGATGGCGCTGTAAAAATTGCGGTGGGCGGCAAGGCAGAAGGCGACGCTTACAAGGTCAAAGACAACGAGTTTACGATGGTGCACCGTCACATGCACGGCGTGGTCGTGACCATCAACACCTTTAGCTCTTATGACACCGGCAGCGGCTACCTGTCACATACCTACGACTCTGTGTACCACGATCCCAAAACGGGTGAATTGAGACGGGGGCGCAGCGAATTTACCGATGACTACACCCAGGTCGGCGACTACACCGTCCTAAAGAAGCGCACTATCAAACCCGTCGATGGCCCTCAGGTCGAAATTACCTTCTCCAATATTCAGCTTCTACCGTGACCAAACGTGGCGACCGAGCTTGGCCTCTTTGGCCGATTGTCCCGATTTACCCTTATGGCCAGCGGCGCACGCTCCGCAGAGAAATCATTCCTGATAAGCTGTGGCTTTTTGAGCAGGTGCAGGGGATTTTTTATGTGGTTGTGCCGATTCGCATGACGGTAATTAAGCTGGCGGCGGGCGGACTGATGGTCTTTTCGCCGGTTGCGCCGACGCGCGAATGTGTGCGACTGGTGCGGGAGCTAGAGGCTGAGCATGGGGAGGTGAAGTATGTGATTTTGCCCACCGTGACGGGGATAGAGCACAAGTACTTTGCAGGGCCGTTTGCGCAAAGGTTTAAGCGATCGCAAGTCTACATCGCTCCTCACCAGTGGAGCTTTCCGGTTGATTTGCCGATGAGCTGGCTGGGCTTTCCGGCTAAGCGCACGCATGTGTTGCCCGACGACCCAAGTCAAACGCCCTTTTATGACGAGTTTGATTATGCTACGGTCGGCCCGATTGAGCTAAGCGTGAAGCCTTATACAGAGGTGGCCTTTTTTCATCGGGAGACGCGATCGCTCTTGATCATTGACGCTATCCTTTCGATTCCGGTAGAGCCGCCTGAAGTCGTCGCGCAAGATCCCTATCCGCTGGCCTTCCATGCCCGTGATACAGCGCTAGAACCGCCGATAGATACGCCTGCCAACCGTAAAAAGGGCTGGGCGCGGATTGCCTTATTTACCTTTTACTTTCAGCCAGAAGCCTTGGCAGTGCCGACGCTAGGGCAAGTTTTGAAGGAAGCGGTAAAATCGCCTAATCGCTCCAAGCGCAACTACTTTGGCCTCTATCCTTTTCAGTGGCAGGAGGGCTGGTATCAGTCGTTTGAAACCTTACGCAAAGACGGGCAGCTGTTAGTCGCCCCAATTTTGCAGACGCTGATTTTTAACCGCGATGCTAAAGCCGTACTCGACTGGGCAGATAGGGTTGCCCAATGGGACTTTCAGCAGATTTTTCCCTGTCATTTCAGTGCGCCCATCACCGCGACCCCTGCTGACTTCCGCCAAGCTTTTAGCTTTCTCGAACAGCCGGATGCACAGAGCTGGTCGGGGTTCGACCACAA
>JBBQAC010000242.1:0-6571 GCA_038315915.1 Phormidesmidales cyanobacterium | reverse complement strand
GCCCCAAGTCTCTTCATCCCGGTGCTCCACCCCTTGCAATAGATAGCAGTAGGTTGAGGCCGCATCGACGCCGACTAGCACGGGTTTATCAGCCTGAAAAATTTCATCCAGCAAGCCTACCTCAATGCCAGACAGGTCTTGGGCTTGGTTAATTTCAGCGGCAGTCACAGATGCTGCTTCGAGCCGATTGTGGACGGTGCCAATGCTGACCGGCGTATCGAATAGATCGCGCAGTAGCTCGACGACACCGCGATATGAACTGTGGCAGAGCAGTACCAGTCCCAGAATCAGCTGGTAGAGCCAGTTCTTGGTCACCGGCAAATGAAACAGTACATCGTCATCATCCGCTGACGGCGCAAACGCCTCATCTAGTGAGCGCTGCGCTTTGTCGCCTTGCTGATAGACAAACTTTCGGCTGACCTCGTGCTTGACAGCAAGGTGACTGATGGGTTCTGTCCGAGCGAGCACCTGTATATACTTTCGACGGCTGACGATTGGACTTCTGAAAGGCCAGAGCCCTGGCAATAGAAGGGCAAGCTAGTTCGTTTTTCAGCCGTCAGCAGTATACCAATCGCTTGGCGCTCATTCGACGATAGGCTGGCTGCGATGGAAAGAGTCGGGCTCATGAGGGGCGATCTCGATAGGCGGAAGGCGTCAAGCTTTAGCCTATGCGATCGCTGATTGGTTTCCCCAAAGTGTCACCTGCCTTTAAACCACGCCAGTTATGCCTATGATGGGGGCGTTGGCGAAACCGCCCAGAATGGGCATCGCCGAACAGCCGAAAGCATCACCGTCGATAGCGAAGTCCTCACCCGCAGCTATGGCTATGATGCGGCGGATAACCTCGTTGAGAAGCGCGATCTCAATGGCCACACTCAGCGCTACAACGACAATGCCCGCAACCGTCAAATTCACAAGGATTGGCTCGGGCAATGTCCTGCAAATAGCGACTTCCACCTGCGACGCAGTCAGCCAGCTCAAAGCTATCAGCAACCCGACCTCTACCTACAGCTACGCCTATGACGCGGCGGGCCGACTCATCGTAATTGAAAAGATATGTAAATATTTTGAAGTGACGCTATATCAGCCAATTCAGCGGTCATGTGCTACAAATCCACCTAAAAAAGACCAAAAAAGCCCGACAGCCTAGCTGACTGCTCTCCAAACCAAAAAAGACATCTTGCTGTACAGTTTATTTAGCGAGAACACAGCACATCACAGGAACTATAGTCCAGACGCTTCAGAGGTTTCAACAGTTCACATTATAAATAAAGACTGCTTTCTACCGTAGCTGTTGCCACCACGCAAACAACAGCTATAGCGAACCTCAAGGTAGCGTAGCAAGTAAGATTATTTGCGTGCGAACAATTGACCGAAATGGGAGCAACCTGCCCGCCTTCTAAAGCAAAAGACTATCCTTCAACAAAGGACACGCTCGATTTTTGAAAATTTTCTCTAAATGGATCGGCTGAGCGCTCTAGCTACAGATACCGCTGTTGAAGACAAAATTTATGCAACTGTTCCCCAGCGACTAGATCAGGTAGTTTGACTGAGAAAAATTGTGTTCCCGTCAATACTATTTCAAACCTCAATCCAAAATGCTATGAGCGAACCACCAGTTCCCCTCAGTCATGTTGATGCTATTGTCGAGCGCAAGGTAAAGGAAGTCTTAGGTAGAATGCTGGGCTTTTCCCAGCAACCAATAGAATCAGACGCTTGCCCCATTACTGAAGCAGCTACTCGACTAGGTTACGACAAGCCAGCACAGATATACAAAGATATCGCTGCTGGCCTGTTAAGGGTAGGCCATGAGGTCGAAGACCGACGACGACCAGGCCGCAAGAAACCCCGATATTTTGTCGACGTTCCTGCTGCAAAGGCTCGACTAAAGCAGAATCCAGAAAAGCGTAGAGCAATCTAATAGGCTCTGCATCATAATCTTACAAAAAATTATATTCGCACCCACCGTCGTCCTTCTATTTGGGCGCTTTTGGCCCTGACAGAATGGCAGCGCGGTAAACATCTGCCTGTTTTGCCTGTGACAGCCAGCGATGATACGTCCGGTTATGCACATCCACTGAATGACCCATCATCCTTGCCGCGATTGTATCGGGCAACTTGAACGTGATGCTGGCCCGAATTGCCCACGCATGACGCAAATCATACGGGCTAAACGGTAAGCCGTATCGTCTGAACTGGGTCGAGGCACGGTCGCCATAATCTCGGTACACCTTTGCCGTCACATTAGGCCGCTGAATATCCCTGAGTCCCCATCTTTCCACCCATTCTGGATACAGCGCCTGCACCAATCGCTCACCAGTTTTCCCTTCAGTAACTTGGATCGTCAGCTCATCTATAAAGTGACAAAACCAAAACTCATGGGGCCGTAAACCAAAGGTAGCAACGATTCCATAAAAAGAACGCCATGCAGGGTTGGTAATCTTAGCAAGCCATTCACCTACCATTTCATCAGTTGGCAACTTCCTGACGTTCTGAGGTTTCGTGCTGCTATAAGTACCTTGGTAAGGGGTTAAATCAATTTCGATTTCAGCAAAATCCGCCAGCTTTTGCAGCTTGAGGCAGTACTCCCGCCGCTTGCGAGTATTGGGTGGTGTGTTGAGGGCGATCGCCACTAACGTCTCCGCCACGAGCATTCTATCCTGCGGCAAAGCATCGTACACCGTCTGCCAATGGCGTATCCAAGTCGTCTCACTCAGGCTGTGGGTACTCATGTAGTGTTGCTTAAATGCCTCCACCCATTCACTAATTTCACGCTCCTCAGGGGGCTTTTCATCCAGCCAATCAGACCAGTCAAACTGCTTCATTGCCAGCGAAGAGCCTAAATGCTGGGCCTCAGCTTCCGCTCGCCTGAGGCCATCTCTGCTGAGTAGAAGCCCCGTTTTCAGGTCATACTGCCCTGGCTTCACTCGGTGACTGCCAGGTTTAGGCGGCAGTGTCGCTCGAAGATACAGCGCACTACCCCGACAGCGGATAGTGACACGAATCCTGGCAGCCCTCAGCCGAGCGTTTGCATCAGCCAGTAGCTGTTCATCGATATGATTTTCCATGCTCTTTTGTAGCCCGTAGGCCCCTCAACTTTGACTGAGGGCTTCCCTAAATCTTCCCTAGATTTTCCCTAAAAGTCCGGATAGAAGCGGACACAAACGGAGAAACTCGTTGTGTCCAGTCTTTACGGATAAAGGGCTACAAGCCTTGGTTTATCAACGGATCCTACAGGATTCGAACCTGTGACCGACCGCTTAGAAGGCGGTTGCTCTATCCAACTGAGCTAAGGATCCTAGTGGGCTGAATTAGTTCAACCCGATTGTCAATATATCGCATCGTTGCTGACTGTCCAATAGCGCCGCTTGCCCTCACGCCAAATGACCTTCACTTTGGCAGCTAAGGATCGTTTTGGGTACGCTAGCTTTGCTGGCTGAGTCGATGGCTGGTCTAACTGTGAAATAGCAACTACTGCCATGTTTTTGTTAACCCCTGAAGATGTTGAAATCAATAGCATTCAGCATCCCAAGCAAGCGAAGAAGGTACCCATTTTGTCCTACCAGGATAAGACCTTTCGGCTGCTGAAAGTGTTCGGTGCACAGCAATATGCTGAAGCACATGCGTCATGGCGAGATTTGACCGATAGCCAGGGTCAAGCTTGTGTCTTATTAGAAGAACTCCATCGCTACAGCATCTGGCGGCAGGTACAGGTAGATGCCGGACTGCTGCGCTCGGCTGCGCCATCTGCCTATATTAAAGCCTGCATCCTCCTCATTCAGGCGCTCTATAGCGATGTTGAGCAGTTGCTAGGAACCAGTCAGTCAAAAATGTTCGGGACTGCTTTAGAACGGAGCGCCACCAAGCAAATGGGATCTATCGGCGGGTTGGGTGCGATTTTGCGCGTAGATCCGCTGAGCGAGCGGCTGCCGCAATGGAAAGAGGATGATATCAGCGCCCTGTTGATTGAGCTACATCGCTTTGGGGTCAAATTCTTGGGCCGCGCTAAGTTTACTGATCGCACGCTACTAGCGCTAGACGATTTACCAAGCGATGACAAAGCAGTCTTTTTGAACTGGCTGAAGCTTTCTTTGCTTTGCAATCTTTGGCTGGCTTAAGCCAGCAGCGTTTTGATCGTTGACTACTTTGGGAGGATAAGGGTGAGCAATCGTAAAGGCGCGGTGCTAACGGCTTCGCTAGGCTTAAATAAAGCTGACCGCAAGGTGGTTGCAGCCTGTGCTGGCTGGGCGGTGATTTCGGCTGCTGGCTTTGGCCTGTACGGTGCTCTGTACACGCTGAGATTCGCCCGGATTGGTTTCCGGTCGTCGTGAGCTTGCTAAAGCTGGGGGCGTTTTTGATGGCGGCAGCGTTGTGCTGGCGCAATGCGCAGGATCGGCTGATCTTGAGTGGTCAGGCGGTATGGCAGGCGATCGCCGTAGGTATGACCTGTTACGCCTTGGGCGATATTACCGTTATGCTATGGCGCAGCCTCTGGGGAATCACTCCAGTCGTCTCCTTGGGCGATGTATTTTATGGGGCTAGCTATTTGTTTCTGGCAATTGGGCTTTCACAGGCTGTGCTCCCCCGGCAGACCCATCTCAAACCGGCCCAGTCAGTCAGTATTGCGGTGGCGGGCTTTGTCTGTACGTAGCCGCGATATGTTTTTTATTTACGATGTGGGCCGGGGCGCTTATACGCAGGGTGAACCCTGGGAATTTCTTTGGATTTTGTCGGCGCTTTTGTTTGGGTTGGGCGCTGATATAGAGCACGGCGTCTCTGTAGCAATGCAGCGCCATCGTACCCGTCGGCAGCGGATTTAGTCTGAATTCCCGATACCGGACTCCAAAAAACTGCCATACTGACAAGGGCACTTGTGAAGGATATCGGCAGCATGGCCCCGAGAAAACTGTCTGACTCAGACAAAAGCGCAATCATCGAGCTATACCAGCAGCCCGACCAAACAACTTCGACATTGGCCGCGCAGTATGGCGTCAGCAACAGTACGATTAGCCGCATCTTGAAGACGACTTTGCCGCCCGAAGCGTATGCTCAGCTCATTTCGCAAAAGCGGATGGCAGGCTCTGACAAGGCGGACACTTCCACTAAAAAGAAGCAGGTGCGTCAGCAGCCCGCTGCGGATACCGAGAACACAGAGCCGTCACCGCCTGAAGACGCGACAGCCGAAGTGCCGCGAGTGGAGCCGCCCAAGCTGAAAACCCTAGCTGAAAAGGAAACGAAAAAGTCAGAAACCGCTCGCCGTCGTCGCCGTGGCAGAGACGCTGATGGGGATGAGCAACTCCCTTTACTGACCGAGGATGACCAGGCTGGAGAGATCCCTTCAATCAGCGTTGAGAGCAGCCAGACCGCAGTGTCATCGCCTGCGCCCGTCCTCACGGATGACGACGACGATGACGACGATTTGATGGGGTTAGATGAAACGCTAGGCGATGACTTTGGCGACGATGATGACGACCTCGATGACGATGATGACGACCTCGATGATGACGCCCCTGATTTTCCTAAGCCCAAGCTGCAATCAGAACTTGCGATAGAAATCATGCCACTCGGCTCGGCGGTGCTGCCCAAGCCATGCTACCTGGTGGTGGATATGCGCTCTGAACTAATTACGCGACCGCTGAGTGATTTTGCCGATTTGGGCCAAATTCCCACCGCCGAAGAAAAGGCCAAGACGCTGCCTGTTTTTGACAACCATCGGGTGGCACGGCGGTTTTCTCGTAGCAAGCAGCGGGTAATTAAGGTGCCGGACGGCAATTTGATTACGCGCACCAGCCCCTATTTGCAGGCCAAAGGAATTACGCGCCTGCTGGTTGACGGTCAGGTGTTTGACCTGATGAGCGATGAGTAGTTAGCATTCGTGCATGTCGCCCATTTGCTCGGCGTCGGGGCAGTCGTTGGTGAGCAGCAGTTCGCTGTCGCCTTTGGGCACGGTGGCGAGCTTTTGGCTGATAGCGCCGATGCTTTCGATGCGGACGATTTCTTCCCAGGAGGAAATTTCGTCTTCGTCTTCGTCCTCGTAGCGCACGGTCACCAGATCGCCTTCTATGCCCACAATCGTGGCTGATTCTATCCAGCGCTGCTGGTCACGCAGGAAAATATGCACTTCGCGGCCATCGCAGGAAAGCTGATAAATTTTACGTTGCAGCATGATCGGTAAGATTTGGAATCTAGAGGAAGAAAGTACAAATCCCCCCAACTGGCAGGGGCATGTATACGTCTTCCTATTCTAACAGTGCTAAGAAGTGCAAAAGGTAGCGCGGGTACGGTTATAGCCGGGTGGCCATTAGCTCCGATGGCGATAAAGACAAGTCGCTATCGAACTGATCGATTGGACGCTGCATTAGTTGCTGGCCTCGACCCAGTTTTCCAAGGCAATATCGGGGAAAATGCGGAAGTCGTCCGGATTGTTGGTGACCAGGGTCAAATTTAAGCTTTTGGCATGGCTGGCGATCAGCTTGTCTAACGTATCCCTTGTTCGCTCTGGTGCGGCTGCTCTGATCGCTGCGTAGGCCCAAGCAGCCGATTCTGCAAAAAGGACAGCGGGTATCACCTT
>JBBQAC010000005.1:0-39202 GCA_038315915.1 Phormidesmidales cyanobacterium | reverse complement strand
GTGACGGTGAACAAATGACAGTTAAAAAATCTAGCCCTGACAACGACCTCGAAAAGCAAAGTTCCGCGCAACCTGCGTCCGCAGAGGCTTCAACCAGCGGCAAAGCTAAAAGCGGTTGGCGGCAGCTCTTTATCGACAATGCCAGACTGGTGGCGATCGCCCTTGCCATAGCCCTATTCGTCCGCATTTTCATCGCCGAACCGCGCTTTATTCCCTCGCCTTCGATGGTGCCAACTTTGGCCGTGGGCGATCGCCTCCTCGTCGAAAAAGTCTCCTACCGACTACACGCACCGCACCAGGGCGACATCGCCGTCTTTGAGCCACCGCCCCAGCTTCAGGAATACGGCTACCTGCCCAGTCAGGCGTTTATCAAGCGAGTGATCGGCCTGCCAGGTCAAACCGTCCAGGTCACGCAGGGAAAAGTCTACGTTGACGGACAGGCGCTCGTCGAACCCTACATCGCCGCGCCGCCAGAATACGAAATGCCGCCTGTCCAGGTTCCCGCTGGCAGCTTATTCATGATGGGCGACAACCGCAACGACAGCAACGACTCCCACGTCTGGGGCTTTCTCCCCGCGCAAAACGTCATTGGCCGCGCCACCTTTCGCTTTTGGCCTATCAAAAAAGTAGGACTGGTTGATAGCTCTGCTGTCGTCACGAAGTAGGAAACCTCATTCGTCTAATGCTTGAGCAATAGCGGTTTCAATTTTGTTTACACCGACATCTGATTGGTCGGATTTGGCGTAAATCAGCAAAAGCAGGACGTTTTGCAACGAAACCACCTGATAGATAATACGATAGCCCCCACTTTTGCCGGTGGGAATATCGCTATTTTTAGCCCGAACTTTGAATACAGATGCTGTCGTTCCAGCAACCTGATCGCCTATGAAGTTTCCTTGCTCTAACTCGCTAATAACGGGCTGAAGGTCTATTTGAATTTTTCGATAGCGTTTTCTCAATGCTTTGAGACGACGCTTAAAAGCTGGTGTGAAGCGAACATCGGCCATCGGCGCTAAATTTCCGTATCGTCCCACAGTTGAGAGACTGGAAAGGTCTGTCCTGTCGCCGCCTGCCTGAATGATTCTTTAAGGTCGAGCAAAATTTGGGCCGTGGGTTCGCGTTCATCGACCCAAGCTAAACCGCTAGCAGGATCTCGCAGAATACCAATCATCTGCTCCCAAAGCGCTAGCGGCACCAGCACATCGGTAGGTTCTCCATCGGCGTTAGTGACGTATCGTACCTGGCTCGCAGGGGGTGGATTTGCCATTGTCTTGACCTCCTAGACCTGTCTCTATCCTAGCGGTTGGCGTAGCTATCGCTGGTATTCAGTCCCCTTTAGAACCTGAGATAATGCAGCAGTTCGGCAGTGACCTTCGCCCTCAGCCTAAGCCGTCCCTGTAGATCGGCAAAATTTCGGTAGGGGCCCGCCTGCCGGTAGTGAACAATCGCCCGCGCTAAAAACGCATCGACTGCAGGAATGGTCGCAAGCTGTTCGGCGCTGGCGGTATTTGCGTCGAGCGCAACCGGCTCAAGCGCATTGTCTGAGTAGTAGCAAAATTGCAGAATCGCTGCCCAGGGCCGAACTTGCTGCACCGGCAGGCTCAGGGCAGCGGCAATATCTTCAATGCAGTTGAAAGAGACACCGTTGGTAGCGAGCTGCTGTAAGGTGCGGGCCTGATGAATAGAGATGCCCGGTAGGCTCAGCCAGTCATCGACGGTAGCGGTGTTGGCTTCAATGCGATCGCCCCAACTCGCCGCTAGCGCCACTTCCTCAAAAGAGCGAAAGCGATAGTAAGGCTTCTGCATCCGTCGGCGCAGCGGATGCAGGCGGGCCTTTGCCAAAAACTTGTTAAGCATACAGCCCTCGATCCCATCTATCCAATTTTATCCAGTAGCTTACGACGTTTCTGTTCAAACTCGTATTCGGTCATCAGGCCGTCCTGACGAAGCTGATCGAGATCGCGCAAAGCGACTGCCACCTGGCTGGCAACCTGATCGGCTGAAGTGGTTTGAGACATCGGAATCAATGCGTCAGTGGTCGCGCCCGAAAAAGCCTCAGACTGAGGGAAACGAGCAGTAAAGCCATCGTCGCTTTGGGCTATGTACCAAATGCCTTCTAAGCAGCAGGCCATTTGCGGCAGCAAGGTCGGTGCCAGCACCAAATAGACAATGCCCCACAGATACTCACCCAAGTAAAACTTATGCAGCCATGCCAAAGGCAGCGGAGTAGGCAGGGCACCGGCAAAAGCCAGGGCGATCGCAATCTTACGTCGGTTGCCAGAATTAGACATTTCAGAGCGATACATTTTCAGCAGGAAAAGAACATCACCCGGCAGGAGTCCGTAGCCAGGAACAAGCCAGTAGCCATTTGGGGCAAGAAAATGGGCACTTTATAGGACATACTTCTGCGATCGCCCCCTTACCAAAACTCTCTTCTGGCATGTCAGAAACCGATATTTTTCCTGAATTAATCAATCTCGTTGAAGTTGATCCCTTTGCGCCGCTGGGGATTTCAGTGAGCGCTGACGAAAAGCGCATCGTCAAACGCTATCGACAGGTTGCCAAGCAACTGCACCCCGATGCGCTAACGGGGATAAGCAATGGGATCGATCCGGCGATCGCCGCTCAGGTGATTGCGCGTATTGTAAACCCCTCCTACCAAAAGCTCAAACATGAAAAAATCCGCCGGGAATCCCTCGCAACTATTCGCTTTCACGTCAGACATCTAGACCGTACCCAAAAACTCATCCCTACTTTTCACAATGCGCAGCAGCTAGCCCAGGTTGCCCACGACGAAGTCGACACCTTTTACGAGCAGGCACTCAGCAAACTCGCCGACAGCCAGTTTCAAACTATAGGCAATCTGCATCTTCATACGCTAGAAATCAGCCAACTCAACTTAGTGTATCTCCGCTGCAAAATGGAGAGTTCAGTCATTCGCTCCAAGCGCACCGGACTGATCGTGAATGCAGTCACACCCACCGCTGCCAGCGCCCCTACAGTCTGCCATACGACCACCACCAGCCCACCCGAGGCGACCTACGTTCAAAGGCACACCGCCAGAGCTAAAACCTACCTTTCTCAGCAAAACTACGACATGGCGGTGCAGGAACTGCGCGAAGCGTTGAAAATATCACCCCAAGACTCAGAAATCCATTCGTTGATGGGGCAGGCTTACTACAAGCAAAACCTGACAGGCATGGCCAAAATTCATTTCCGGCAGGCACTCAAATTCAAGCCAACCCATCGAGTAGCGCAGAAATACAGCAAGCTGCTAGGCATTACCTTAGAAGATCAAAACCCGCCGCTGATCGCCATAGGCGCTGAGAAAAACGCCAAATCGCCCTGGCTAGGAAAGCTGCTGAATCGCTAGAAACCGGGTAGGGATATCCACCTTGGCGAGCGGGCAATGACCTTTTACGCTATAAGAGCAGATTAAAATTACGCACATGGCCTACAGGCAAAGCGCCGAGGCTAAAAAGCGTCCCGGAGCGGTAGGTAATAATCATGGGAATGTTCGATTCAGACCTGGTACAGCAAGAAGCGACACAGCTATTTCAGGACTACCAGTCGCTGATGCAGTTAGGCAGCAGCTACGGCAAGTTCGATCAAAAAGGCAAAAAGCTCTTCATCGAGCAAATGGAGTCGGTGATGGATCGCTATCGTATTTTCATGAAGCGCTTTGAGCTTTCCGAAGACTTCATGGCCAAAATGACCATGGAGCAGCTCAAAACCCAGCTCAGCCAGTTTGGCACGAACCCCCAGCAAATGTTCGATCAAATGCACCAAACGCTGGAGCGCATGAAGGCCGAAGTAGAGACATAACTACTCTACGAGAAGGCAAAGCCTACGACTGCGCTCAGTCACCGGCCTACTCTACGAGAAGGCACAGCCTGCGACTACGGACGAATAAACTCACTAGGCGGACGGAAATTCTCAACAGGCTCATCGCGCAGCGCCTGGATCATAAAGTTGCGCCACACTGGGGCAGCATAGCCGCCGCCGGTTGCCCCTCGGCTAAGTGGGCGATAGTCATCATTGCCTACCCACACTGCCGCAGCTAGCTGCGGTACGTAGCCTACAAACCATACATCGCGCTGGGAGTCAGTAGTGCCAGTTTTACCGGCGGCGGGACGCCCAATTTGAGCGTTAGTCGCTGTGCCCTGCGAAATCACACCCTGTAACACGTCGGTGAGGGCAGCACTAGCCCAAGGATCTAGAACCAGCTGAGGCTTAGGCGTGTTATCTAAAAGAATATTGCCATTACTGTCTGTGACTTGCATGATCAAAGTGGAGTCAGAGTGCCAGCCATAATTCGCAAACGTAGCATAGGCACCGGCCAACTCCATCGGGGTGAGATCAACCGCGCCCAACGGCAGTGAAATGACCGGATCCATAGGGCTCTTAATGCCCAGAGTACGGGCAATCTCTACAATACGGTTAATGCCCACCGCCTGACCTAGCTTGACAGCCGGTACGTTTCGAGACATCTCCAGGGCCTTGCGCAGAGGGATACTGCCCATGAAAGAGCCATCGTAGTTCCTGGGCGTGTAAAGGTTGTAACCATCAGGGTAAGTCACCTCAGAATCGTTGATCATACTGTCGGGAGTGTACTTGCCCGAGGCGAAAGCCGCATAGTAAACAAATGGCTTAAAGGCAGACCCAGGCTGGCGTCTGGACTGCACGGCGCGGTTGAATTCGCTGGATTCGTGATCAACACCGCCCACCAGGGCTTTGACAAAGTGCGTGCGAGGATCTATAGCCACTAGTGCCATTTGATCGGCATACGCGCCGCCGCCAAAAAAGCGATAGTAGCTATCAGTGACGGTTTCTTCGGCGATTTTTTGCAGGTTCAGATCGATCGTGGTTTGGATGCGCATCCCGCCTTTAGCCATCGACTCTGCACCAAATTGCTCGGTCAGCTCTTGTAAGACCGCATCGGTCACGTAGGGTGCCTGACTGGAGCGAAACGAGGTGATTTCTCCCAATCCGATTGGCTGGGCCTTAGCTTCTTCTTGTTCTTCTGGAGTGATCCAACCGAGCTGCCGCATCCGGGCAAGGACTATTTGCTGTCGCTGTTTGGCAGTTTGATAGTCGACAAAGGGGCTAAAACTTTCAGGCGCTTGAATGAGCCCGGCCATCATGGCAGCTTCAGCGAGCGTGAGATCTTTGGCTGGCTTGTTGAAGTAGCTCTGGGCAGCGGTTTCTGCGCCGTAGGTATTGTGCCCCCAGTACACCTGATTGAGGTAAAGCTCAAAAATTTCATCTTTTTCAAAAATCTGCTCAATTCGCATCGCCAAGACGACTTCTACGAGCTTTCGGCTGATAGTACGCTCGGGTGAAAGAAAGAGGTTTTTAACAAGCTGCATGGTGACAGTAGAGCCACCCTGGACGGTAGATCCTGCGCCAAGGTTGGCTAACAAGGCCCGACCGATACCGCTGGGATTAATGCCGTTGTGTGTGTAGTAGTAGCTATCTTCAATCGCTAGGACGGCGCGCTTTAGCTGGGGGCTAATTTCATCGAAGTCAACTACTTTACGGTTGGCTTCATCATGCACGCTGTCGAGCAGTGTGCCCTTAGCATCGTAGACGTAGCTTGTTTCCGAAGGCGTGTAGTTGCGCAGCACCCGAACATCGGGCAGGTTGCGAAAGCTCACCGCTAAACCTACCAGTCCCCCTGCCACGACAGAGCTACCTAGCATGGTGACGGTCAGCAGAGCACTGGCGCTAATTTGACCCACTTCTTGAATGTAGCGAAGTACCTGAGGCGACTTTTCAATTCTGCGGGCGGGACGAGTCCGTACTTTGCGGTAGGTATTAGAAGACACAGGGGAACGATATTTCCTAACTTAAAGAGCGCTTAATGGTTGAAGAAACGGTTGACAATGGCTTGCAGCAGCACAGTTTGTGAAGTGTAACTAAAAAAACGGAGAGATAGCTCATCTGCTGGTGCAATTACGTAGGCTTTCAAAGGGGTGACTTCGTTTGAAAAGTTGCCCTCGAGTCGAGGTATCACGCCAATATAGATGATCTCTGGCGAATGTCCAGGTTTTATTTAAACTTTTCTGAATTTCATTGCTACAAAGTGCTAAGGGCCATAGTCGTACAGACCTTTACTCAATATTTCTTGACCAGTTGAGGTGGGGATTTTGAGGACGTGAATTCGTCAGGTGGTGCCGCTGAAAATTTGTCTGCAAGGTAGAGTACCGCAGGTTCACCCATAAAGCTACACTGGCAGAGCCCATTGTTTGTCTTTGCTCATGACTACCCGTCCTACTTCAGAGATTGCTTCATTGCTCCCTCCTCAAATCCCGGCAGAATTTGCCGATATCTATCGGGGCGTGAGCGAAGTTTTTCCTAGTCAGCCTGAGTCGGCCAGTGGCAATGACAATTTGCTGGTGCGCTTGCAGCAACACGCTGGCGAAGCCTCTCAAAGAGAAAATCGCCCCTTACGCATCAAGTTGGGCATAGACCCGACCGGTTCAGAAATTCACCTGGGCCACAGCATTGTGGTGCGCAAGCTGCGTGACTTTCAGGACGCGGGCCATACGGCAATTTTGCTGATTGGCGATTTTACGGCGCGGATTGGTGACCCGAGCGATCGCGCCGAAGTTCGCAAGCAGCTCAGCGAGGCCGAAGTCAAAGCCAACGCCGAAACCTACATCGATCAGGTGCGGCCAATTTTAGATTTTGAAACGCCCGGACGGCTAGAGATTCGCTACAATTCCGAATGGCTCTCAGGGGTAGACCTTAGCAAAATGCTGGAGTTGCTCAGTACGATGACGCTGGGCCAAATGCTGGCCAAAGAAGGTTTTGCCAACCGCTATGAAAAGGGCACACCGGTTTACATGCACGAATTTTTGTACCCGCTGCTGCAAGGCTACGACTCGGTGGCACTGGAGTCGGATGTGGAGCTAGGCGGCACCGATCAAAAGTTTAACGTAGCGGTAGGCCGTGATTTGCAGCGGCACTTCGGTCAGCGGCCACAGTTTGGTATGTTGCTGCCGCTGTTAATTGGCACGGACGGCAGCCAAAAAATGTCGAAGTCCATTGGCAACTACGTGGGTTTGCAGGAAGATCCGCTCTCGATGTACTCCAAGCTAGAGAAAACGGCGGACGCAGTGATTGCGGACTACTTCACCCATTTGACCAAGCTACCGCTAGAGCAGCTACCAGGCAATCCTCGTGAACAGCAAAAGCTGCTGGCCAAAATGGTCACTGCTCAGTTTCACGGTGAGCAGGCAGCGCAGCAGGCCCAGCAGGATGCGCTAACGCTAATTCAGGGGCAGGCGCAGGCGGCTGAATCAGTGCCAGAGTTTTCGCTCTCTGAAGTGGGTTTCCCGGCGAAGCTGTTTTATCTGCTGGGGGCGACGCCGCTGTGTGCTTCTAGTAGCGAAGCCCGTCGCCACGTGCAGGCAGGTGCCGTGAAGCTGGATGGTGAGCGGGTGGACAATCCAAACCTCACGTTTGAAAGCGCCAATGAACTGGCAGGTAAGGTCTTACAGGTTGGCAAGAAGAAATTTGTGCGACTAATCGCTTAATGAAAGGGCTGAGATGATCGATGAACACTGTAGCTGACAGGATTATTGTGCCGCTGGATGTGCCGGGTGAGCAGGCCGCGATCGCCCTGATCGACGCCATTCCCCAGGTCACCTTGTGGAATGTCGGTTTGGAGCTAGTTGTTAGCAGCGGTCCGACTATTTTGACGGCGCTGAAAGCCCGAGATAAGCGCATCTTTTTGGATCTTAAGCTGCACGATATTCCGAATACAATGGCGGGTGCCAGTCGGGCCGCAGGGCGCTATGGCGTAGACTTGCTGACGGTACATGCGGCGGCGGGGAAAGCAGCTTTGGTAGCTGCTCAATCGGCAGCGGTAGAAGGCGCTCAGGCGGCGGGCTGTGTTGCGCCCAGGGTAATTGCCGTGACGTTGCTGACCAGTATTGAGGCGCGATCGCTCTCCTCTGAGCTACAGGTGCCCGCCACCGTTGACGACTATACGCAGCAAATGGCGCTACTGGCGCAGCAGAGCGGATTGGGCGGGGCGGTTTGCTCGCCTCAGGAAGCAACCCAACTGCGAGCGGTTTGTGGCGATGATTTTTGGCTGGTGTGTCCGGGCGTGCGACCGACGTGGGCGCAAAAGGGCGATCAGCAGCGAGCAATGACGCCCGCCCAGGCGTTGCAAGCAGGCGCACGTTACTTGGTGATTGGCCGACCGATTACCCAAGCAGAGAATCCGGCAGCGGCCTTTGCGCAGATTTGTGAGGAGATGGCGGCGTGATTGGGGGAGCCGCGCTGCTGTTAGGACTGATCTCAAGCGTGACGCAGATTAGCGATGTCGCGACCTTACGAGCAACCCGAGTAGCGCCGGTATCTGTAGAAGAGAATTCCCTGGAAGAAGACCTGCCCGAAGAAGACCTGCCCGAGGCGGAGCCACGTCCTTATGCGCCGTTGCGATCGCCCACTCCCTGCCCAGCAGATATCGAAACACTCACCGCTATTCTGATTCGCGATCTCCCTGACTACACCAACCGCGTAATTCAGCGAACCGTCGCCGCCCTTCCGGGTAACGAAACTGATGGGGCCGCGCCCTACCGACCCGCTTACATCCTGATTGCCGGACATCTGGAGCTAGAGCCACTGGATTTGAACGACTATACGTTTACCACTTCCCCGGAGGCAGGCGGGCCGCTGAGTCAGGTATTTTTCACGACGCTTTCGCGGCAGTATTTTGGCCTGCGAGTCGATGAAGTGCAGCAGTATCACTGGCTGTTTTTGACCCAGGCAGATGACGGCTGGCGACTGGCGCTAATGTTTTCGGCGATAGATGATGTGCAGACCAGGCGATCGCCTCTCCCCCCCCGCGAAAGCAGCGAGAGCAGCGTAGGTCAGGCCGTACAGCTATGGCTGAGAGACTGCCGCGCCAACACGATTAATCCTTGGGAGGGGTAAGCTTGTAGCGGAAGGAGGCAAAACATGAACTCATCATCTTACGAACGGCTGTACCAAAGACTCGGCATTTCACCGGCAGAACTCAGACATTTTTGTGAGCGATCGCCCATTACAGAGATGGCACTTTTTGGCTCCGTCCTCCGAGAAGATTTCCACCTGGATAGTGATATCGATATCTTAGTAAGGCTAGTTCCTGACGATGGTATGAACCTGATGGATTTTGTCGGCCTCGAATATCAGTTCGAAGATCTGTTTCAGCGAAAGGTCGATCTCGTTGAACGCAAACTGGTCGAAGCAGATCCCAATTGGATACGCCGACGAGCAATCTTAAACCACCTTCAGGTTATTTATGAATCCCGACGAGTCTTGTCTTCTTGACATCGATAGGTTCGCCCAAAAAGCACTGCCAAAAGACGAATAGGTGGAGCTATAATTCGCCTCTCAGTTCATCTAGCTTAGCCTTGACGGTTTGAATGTCCTGCCACATTAGCCACTTGGGTTTTCCTTTTTCCCGCGAAGGATTGCGCAGCAGGTAAGCAGGGTGCAGAATTGGCATACACTGACGACCTTCCCACTCTATCCACTGCCCGCGAATTTTGGTGATACCCCGTTTTTCGCTCGGGATAATGCCCTTTACCGCTGTCGCACCCGTCAGCAAAATAATTTTGGGATCGACCAGACGAATCTGCTCCAGGATGTAGGGACGACAGGCGTTTATTTCAGCGACGGTAGGGTTGCGGTTACCCGGCGGACGGCATTTGACAATATTGCAGATGTACACGTCCCTTTCGCTATCGAGACGGACAGAGTCCAGAATTTTTTCCAATAGCTGACCCGATCTTCCGACAAAAGGTAGGCCCTGCTCGTCCTCCTGCTGACCCGGCCCCTCACCGATAATCATAATGGGGGCGGTGCGGCTGCCCCGGCTAACTACTACATTCGTCCGAGTCTCGGCTAGTTCGCAGCGCTGACACCCTTTACAGTGAGCCGCCAAGGGGTCTAACGAATCGTAGGTGCCGGGGGGAATGGGAACTTTGGCGCTGGTGGGAATTTTGGCAGGGTCAAAGTCGGCTGGGGGTGGGGCGGCTTCTACGCCGCTAGCGCTGAAGAGATCGATCTGATCGGCCATGAACTCTGAAGGTTGAGGGGGCAATACTTTTTAGTTTAGAGGCAAACCAGTCAGTGAGGGAGAGGCAAAAGACCGATCTGCGTTCCTAATCCTACGGCCCGGGAGTGTCTTGAAGTAGATGCTGGTAAGCGTCGGTCATTTGCTGGGCGATCGCCTCCCAGCTATAGTTTTCGCGTGCGCAGCGTTGAGCGTTTTGGCCACGTTGCGATCGCGCCTCACCCTGTGCCAAAGCCTCACCCAAAGCCGCTGTCAGCGCCCCCACTTCAGTCGGCACCACCCACCCCGCCTGAGCGCCTTGAATCACCGGCCAAATATGCACCTGATCGGATATAACCACCGGCAGACCAGCCGCCATCGCTTCTGCCACCGCAATGCCAAAATTTTCATAGTAAGAGGGCAGCACAAACAGATCAGCAGCGCTGAGAATCTGAGCTTTGAGGTCGCCGGAGACAAAGCCGCTAAGTGTAGCCTGCCGAGACCAGGCTGAAGATTCAATCTGCTGACGGATGCTATTTTCGTAAGCTCGGTCTTGAGGGTTCGCGCCACAGAGAAAAAAGTGAAAAGGCCGATTGCGAAGGTGGAGTTCGCTCAACGCAGGCAACAGCAGATCGAAGCCCTTTTTGGGATCGATTCGAGACATGAACAAGATAATCGGGCGCTCAGATGGAATGCCAAACTGTTCTCGAAGAGCGGCTTGGGCAGCGGCTCGCTCAGGGAGTTCTGGCAGTGCTACCCCCAGGGGAATGACAATATCTGACGTACCTACCCCAAACCGCTCAGAGATCTTTGACTCCAATTCACTCGTGAAGTGGATGGCGGCGGCTCCTGCTAAGTTAGGCCGCTCCAACAGACTGGCGTAGAGCTGCTTTACCTGCTTTTTTTTCTCCAGGTCGGCAGGATCTAGGGTGCCCAGAGGTCGCATGATGTAGGGCAGCTTTCGCCAGCGACAAACCGTGGCTGCGGCTGTACTGACTGGCGAGAACAAAGCGTGAATGTGGGCAATGTCGTAGCGATGAGCATTCTGCCAAAGCCAGGTCAGCAAGCTGGTCGAAAATTTATACCGGCGAAACGGCGAACAGCGGAAGTAGATCACTTCGTAGCCATCTTCTATCACCGGCTGACCCAGCGGCACTGCTAGCGGATCTTCATCGACATCGCCATTGGAGTCAGTAGTGATAATAGTGACCTGGCTAACCCGCTCGGCTGGCTGCTGAGCAAGGGCGGTGCTGAGCCCTCGAATCATCTGACTGGGGCCGCCGTACACCAGCGAGATAGAAGGAACAATTTGCAGTATTTTTAACGGCTTCATAGTGGCCAGGGGGTAAGGCAGTCGGCTCAACGCTAGATGCTGCCAATACTATAAACTGGCACGGCAGTTCAGCTCACCTGTGGCCAAATTCACTTCTAAAGTGGTGCCGCCAGTTGGAATTAGAGCGATCACACCTGTCCTATCGGCAGCGTGGCTCAAAGTTGGCGGTGCTGAAATCCACCAGCCGCTAGTGGCCTGCCGGGTAAGCTCGGCTGAAGAAACGCCCAGCATACGCTTAATGTCATCGAAGCTGTACTGAGCCATGACGTTTCCTGACGGGTCTAGCAGGGTGAGCGCGTAGGGGCTGGCCACGTTGATAGATTCGTCTATCAGAAGCACCTGTCCAGCCACGCTAACCAGGACAAACCTGGGCCCGTATTCATGGGGCAAATTGCGTTGCCAGAGGCGGCGATCGCCCTCATAAAGGGTGCCAGTAGCAGTCGGGGTTTGCCACTGATCTGTGGCAGTAACTACGAACTGGTAGGAACCTGCGGTAAAAGTCTGGCGGCGGGGCGGATAGGTAAGCCCATCGGCTATGGTAATCGGCATGGTGGGAGGGGAAGAGGGCTGGAGCTGAGAGAGCTGGTCTCGAACAAAAGGGCGCTGCCAGAAGAAAAGACTACCGGCGATCGCCATCACTATCAACAAAGGAAGAAATCTGGGCATGGTCAGTCTCTCGAAGCAAGTTGGAGCAAGCGCACTAAAGCCGGCAGGATAGAGTCCGACGGTTGCACATGAGTAGAAACAGACCGATGGCCGATAGAGTTATCCAGCTCACCGTCGGTTCAGGTACCTTCGCAGCAGCAGATGCCGGCGCGGAAGACCGGCGAGAGGCGTCCATCACAAAAGAGGTTAGCGTACCCTTGCTAAATGATGAGCTGAGTGCCGAAGTACTCAAGCTGGCAAGCAACGCTTCTCCCTCGTCCGGGGAAACAGTCGCGGCGCTGTCTGCCTGAATGAGGCTGTTTCGGCTAATAAAGGAGCTTGCTCTGATTTTTTCGATTTGAGCATCGGTAAGCATATCGATACCCGCTCCATTGGGCCCCACATCTGCTGCTGAGCGAGGAGTCAGGCGACTGTTGCCATCGGTTATCAAGTTGTTTGCAGCCCCGGCCCCGAGCGTAGTGTGACTCAGCCCTAAGTTGTGACCGATCTCGTGAGCAATGGTATCCATTCGGCCAATGCCATGATTGTAGTCAAGTACTGCCCCGCTGATGAGCACCCCATTTGCCCCAACCCAGGCCATGCCAAACTGGACACTGCCACTACCTGCCTTAATTTCATCGACAAACCAGAGATTGATTGGGCCGCTGCTGTTAGTAGAATTGGGATTTCGACCAAAAGCACCTGCCCCGCCTGTTCTTGTCAGCTCATAAAACTCGGAGCTGGCTGAGCTTGAGCTTTGATCGTCAATCGAAAGAAACCGGCTGTTGTTGAGCTGATTGATTGGCAAAAAAGAAATCTTGATCTGGGCCTGCGCCAGAATCTGAGCAGTGATCTCTTCAAAGAAATTAACCCGGGCGCAGGCATTGCCATTGTCGTCACATACTCGAATTGGCTGAACATATAGTTCGTCAGCGGCATCATATCTGATAGGCTGTAAAGATGGGATACTACCCTCAGAGCAACCGCCTAATGCTAAAGCAACGCCCAGAAAAACCGGCAGCGACGCAGCGACCCCCCGCCGTCTAGATAGACGCACGGAAACGGTCGTGAAGCAGTCAGTAAAAGCTTTCACAAGTCACAAGTTTTATTTAATTTAGGTGCAAGGATTTAGAGTTGAGAGAGCCGTTTAGAACAAAGCTTGATAGAATCTGAGCAGTCGTTCGGCCAGGGCTCGGTTGGTGTACTCTGTCATTGCTCGGTGGTAGCCTTTTGCAGCTAAGGCTTTTTGCTGGTCAGGGTGATCGATGAGGGTGGCTATTTTTTCTGCCAGGGCGGTGGCATCGCCTTCTGGAAAAACCAGACCGTCGGTTTTGATCACATGCGGAATCTCTCCTGAATTAGAGCCAATAACCGGCACCCTACAGGCCATCGCCTCAATCAGCACATGGCCAAATTGTTCTTTCCAACCCGCTGAGGTTAATGTTTTGAACCGATAGGTGGTCTCGGAGGGTAAGACCAGCGTATCCATCAGAGCGATATACCGGGGAACATCGGTATGGGGGACGCTCTCTATCCAAAGAATGCGATCGCTGATGTTGAGTTCATCGGCGAGCTGCTGCAAAGTTTCTTTGAGGGGGCCACGACCGAGCAATAACAGTTTCCAGGGGCGGGGGCTGTCAGCCTGTAGTTTACCCAGCGACTGGAGGAGTGTTAACAATCCTTTCTCTTCAACAAAGCGTCCGACGAACCCAATCACAAAATCTTCGGGCGCAATCCCATGCCGAACCGCCAGTTCGCTGGGCACCTCGCTGGGCATCGCAGGCCGAAAGCGCTGCTCATCGACCCCGAGCTGGGGCATCACGCAGATCGGACCGTCATAGCCGTGGTCGCGCAAAACATCCGCGCCATCCTGATTGCCCACCACCAGCCCGTCGGTATGACGGAGGTTATAGCTTTCTAGTAAAGACAGCGGAAACTTGACTTCGTAGGGCAAGTTCCACCAGGTAAAAAAGACATTCTTGGCGTTCAGCCGCAGCAGCCGGTTGAGCGTAATCAGCTCGGCATAGCCCAGGGCTTTGGCCCCCTGCTCGACCTGGATGATATCGGGCTGAAAGGCTCGCAGCAAGGGGATAATATCCGCGCCAAAGCTGAGCAGTCCCTGGTTGTTCTGGCTGAAGTTAGAAATGGGGACAATTCGAAAGCGCCCTTCTTGGCGAGGCTGAGTTTCGACTTTGCGGCTCTGTACACCGCCTGGATTCCAGCGTTTGGGGACGACGACGGTGACTTCTACGTCGGGGCTGATATGGGTGAGCGATCGCAGCTTTTCGCAGTTGAGATCGACAATGTAGGTATGGCTGGCAACCAGAATTTTCATAGCGGCGCATCATTGAGACAGCTTGAGCAGGTGCAGAGGTAAAGAACCTACGCAGAAGGGGGCCGACTAAAGCGTCGACCATCGCGCTCAGTCGGACTCAGCAGGGTCAAACAGGCTTTGAGGAACCCCAGACTGTAAAACCCAAAGCGAGTGACGACTTTAATCGGAGAGCCGCTTTTGTTGCAGGGCGGATTGCCCAGCACATGACAGTCGAACAGTCGCCCCGATAGCCGCAGTACCTGAAGGGGCGTGAGATTTTTCAGCGCCATGAGAAAGTGATTGTGGTAAAAGGTGGTTTGATACTGGAGCGATCGCGTACTGATATCGTGACAGCCGCCCGTTTCTTCACCCAAATGCACCAAATGGGCCAGCGGCTCGTACCAAATGATCAGCCCGGTGCGGCGCACCCGCAGGCAAAAATCTGACTCCTCGCGCACCGCACTTCCGGCAAAGCGCTCGTCAAACCGCAGGCCGTACTGCTCAAAAATTGATCGCCGAAAAGACATGTTGCAGCCTCTAGCCGTCAGCACCCGCTGGGGCTTAACCGTATGCACCAGGTCAATGTAGTACCAGGCAATGCCAGGATCCATCGCCTCAGGCGGCAGCATTTCTATCTCTGGCGTTTTCGACTCCGAGAGCTTCATGCGGTCAAACACACGGCCCGCCACCGCCCCTACTTCCGGCCTGCCCTCATAAGCGCTAGCGTGGGCTGCTAAAAAGCCCTCAGGCAGCTCCACATCATCATCTAAAAAGAGAAAAATGCTGCCATTGGCCCTTTCAATCGCATAGTTGCGAGCAGCTGGCAAACTTGCCCAAGAAACTGTGTATAGCTGAATCTTTTCTTCAGCGACCAGTTCTGCCAAAAAGCTTTGAGTCGCCGCCTCATGCTGCTCAGTTTGATCGACAACTATAATTTCGTAATAAGGATAGGTTTGGGCAAGTGTGCTTTTAAGAGTGCTGCACAGTACAGACTCCCGTCCGTAAGTAGGAATCACCACCGAAATTAACGGCCAGTTAGAATCTAAAGGAGTTGTCATAATCCTTGAAGAAATAAAATGAGTCAACTGGAGACAAGGGGCAATAGGGTTCGACCGGGCAACTGACTTGCCCTATTCAAAAGTAGGCGCAGCAGCTTTCTTGCGGCGATGACGTCCCGACTTAACAGGCACATCCGACTCTGAACCCTGACTGAGCGCGGCGGCAGCTTTTTCCCGTTCTTGCCGCTCTAGTTCTGGAATTTTGAGCACAATACCGGCTGCTAGCCAGTAGTAAACCGCCACCGGATCGACATCTAGCGGATAGTAGTACGGACAATAGCTAATAAACAGAACAAACACCCACATAGAAGCCGCATAACTGCGAAGGTTTTTGTCTTTTGTCTTACGATAAGCCCTGAATGTCACTACGGTGAGCACGGTGTAAACCGCCAGCGCCGCAATCAGTCCAAGCGGGCCAATTTCATAAATAAGCTTGGGATGATACGTCTCTATCAAACTCGTCTGACCAAAACTGCGGGCGGAGTTCGTCGCTCGGCCAACCCCATGACCAAAAAGACCTTCTTGTTTATTCCACACTTGGGAAAACTGCTGGGTGATAAAGCTCTGCGGTGGAGAAGCATTCCATCGGGACTGCAAGCTCTCAATTCGAGCTTCCAACACGGCTGGGTTGTTGACAACTAGATAAAACAAAATCAGCCCTAGGGCAACGCCGATTGGGACAAATCGCTTGAGGTTGGCAACCTGCCCGGTAATCACCGTCAATAAAATAATCGCGCAAGGGACTATTAATAGGGCAATCCGCTGACCCGACACTGTCGCCATAACCATGACAGCAACAAGTGACAACAGGCCTACCCCTCGCCAAAAAGCAGACTTGTCGCTAAAGGTAGTGCCAAAGCTAAAAAAGGCCGCTGAAATCAAAAACCAACCCCACTGCCAGGGCGCGACAAAAGTACCGGGTAGCCGAATCTGTCCTTGTGAGGGTGAGTAGAGCAAAGAGCCCCCGACGAAGCATCGAGCATCGAGAGAGGCTCGAAACAGTTCTGAACCATTCCCGGACGTCCCTGCGCATATACCTGTTTTTAGCATTAGATACTGAATGAAACCGAGTCCGCAAGCAATCAAAACCAGCACTGCCTGCAACCGGAGCAGGCCGACCAAATCATCTTTATCGCGAATGAGATAGTAGATGCAGGCCACCAAAGGAACATAGCTGAACAGCAGCTTGATGCCCAGAAGCGCCATGAGAGCCGGGTATTCGCCATCTACAGAATTGAGCTGATCGGGTACGTTGGTGATGAGCGCTGTAATCAGCACGACAATCAGTAGTAGTATCAGCGGCGGCTTGAGCGCTTTTGGCAAGATCAGGGGCAGGCGATTTTTACGGCAGAACTGAAAGACCCCAATCAGGGCAGGGACGTAGAAAATGTCTTTAGCAAGCTGTAGGAGATCGCTGCCCCCTAGCGCATAGGTCACTGTTCCGGCAAAAGGAATGTATATGATAAAAGCGTACAGCGCCAGCCGCTGATACTTAAAGGACAGCGCTAGGCAAAAGAGTGCCCCGCCCGTAGCGATGCCTATTTTTGGGTCAACCAGAAGACCGATTATTAGGCCAATGAAGGCACAGCCCAAGAACACGCCAGTGACAAACGAAATGTTCTGCTTCCGCCGATCAGCAGCGGCTCGCTCGACCAGAAGCTGCTGTCTGGGGCTGAGGGTTTGAACGTCGTCGGGGCTGGCGTTAGCGGAATTCTTTGTGCTTTTTGAGGTGCTTTTTGAGCGCTTACCTGAACGCTTCGCCGTAGAGGCGCTCCCCTGTGCAGTTTGTTTTTTAGTCTGCTCTGCAGACTGCTTGATGGAGCGTTTCCCAGAGGATTTTGAAATCATAGTGCTAAGCGACAATACTGAGAGGGAAGCAGCCTAATGAAAAAATTAACTTATAGATGGATAGCTTGAGCGACGGCCTCATCTCAAACTTACCCAATCATGGCGACAAAGCTGTGAGTGTGAAGCGATTTGATCGGTAGATTGTACCAAATCTTTTCTGAAGTGCTGTTAGGTTGTCGGTAGCTTCACATAGTCGCTTTGAAGTGCCTTGCTGGGGCGATCGCTAGCGACCTAAGCGATTGGGAAAGCCCTCACAGCCACCCGGAATGGTCGCCCGAGTCTTGCTGCCTCCCCAGGTGCAGCAGTAGCCGCGCTGCACTTCAGACAGCCGCTGAACGTTTGTGAAATCAGCCCCTTCCACCACAGCGCCAGTGAATTCGCCAGTTGTATAGTTGGGCGAGTCCTGACGGGTGCGCGGTGTAGCCGTTGGCAGATCGCCATAAAAAAACCGAACGCCCATGATGTCGGTATTCGTAAAATTGGCGTCGCAGAGAATAGCACGGGCCAGGTTTGTCCGAACCAGGTCGCAATCGGTCAGATCGGCGCGGATAAGGTTGGCCTCGCTGAGTTCGAGCCAGCGCAGGTCGGTGTTCGTGAGACTGCTGGCTGCCAGCATCACGCCCAGGTCAATGACGCGGGTGCCGTTTAGCCGATCTTCGGCGTAGCCCCCGAGACCGTCGAGAATAGGACGCCCTAGCCGCTGATCGCGGGCCAGCGGGGTGAGCAGTTTGGAGCGGGAGAGAAAGCGCAGCACTTTGGCTTTGCCGCTGGCATCGACGCTGCTGAGGATGGCAGCGGTGCGAGCTTCGGCAATGACTCGCTCCTGTGGCCAGTCCTCTAACAAACCTTCGTCATCCAGCACCAGCTCTGAAATGCCCTGAAAAAACGAGTCAATGGTCTGCTGCTGGGTAATCAGGTTTTGCTGGACGGTGAGATCTCGCGAGATGATGTACTGCCGCCAGGCGACGTAAACTGCCAGAATAGCGATAAAAATTTGGCCGATCGCCCCTAAAAAATCTCCGAGCGCGCTGATGATGTCCCAGCGCAGCCTGCTGCCCCAGCGAGCGACGGGTCGGGCAATGCCGCTGGTCGAGATCAGGCCAACGATCCCGAGCAGCAAGCTTGGGACTGCCACAAACAGCGCTCGCTGCTGCTGACTGAGATCACGCAAAGCCTCTTGCAGCGTGGGGGCGAGCAGCCGCAGGGAAACCACAAAGGCCACCAGAGATCCTACTAAGGTCAGCCACAGGCTATTCAGCGTAAAGCCGACAATGACGACAATTGCCCCGGCGATCGCTACTACACTCACTGGGGCTTGAGCGACTTTGACCGGGTTGATCACCGGCTGGCGCTGGTAGCGTTCCTGAGGGCCACTGACTTCAGCCTCGGAGCGATTCGACCCTAGCGCTGTCTGCATCTGTCCGTTCGACGAGCTGTGAAGGGGGACATATTCCTCTAGCCCGTTGTCGTCTTGAAGGTCGGGATCGGGGTTGTAATCAACCGTAAAAGAATCGTTGTAGCCGGTATTAGCAGGGCTGCGAGCAGGCAGGTCGTTTTCGAATATGTCGGCAGCAGGGCGGTGAGGAGGTTTGGCCATATGGGATTGGATTACTTAGGAGTCAGTGTACCGCTTAATCACTCAGCCGCAGGGGGACAGGAGGGTGAGAGGAGGAGGGTGGGGCGGCACTCATCTAAAATAAGAATAACTACTGAGATCGGGTCTTATGCTGTGGCCAATGATTCGCGATAGACAGTGAATGATGTCTTCATGGCTTTTCCTTAATATGATTACAGTTTTACTCTTGTTAGCGGCAATCGGCATTTTGGCTTGGGGCTTCATCCAGGCTAAGCCCCTTGGCACACCCGGCATTTTAGCCTGGTTGCAGACGGTCGTACTGATGGGGCCGTGGCTATTATTTTTTGGCTTTTCTGCCGTTGGTGTCTATCTCAATTTGGCCGGGATACTGCTGCTAGTCGTCGCTTCGGCTGGGTCTTACATATTTTTAGGCAGGCGGCTGCGAGAGGTTGGACAGGCCGAGGTGAGTGAAAAGCAAGCGAAGGCGCTGATGGATAACGCAGCGGAACCGTCGGCAACGGTGACTGTCTCTGAGACACCGCTGGATGAAAGCGGCACTTCACCAGAATCTGAGCGAGTGACTGGAGAGAACGGTTCGCCAACGGCGACGGCTAAAACTACTAATGCCCCTCCGGGTACTGAGCCTTCAGAAGACCGGCCTGCTATCCCCGCCGAAGACTTGGCGATAATTGAAGGGATTTTCGGGATCGATACCTTTTTTAGAACGAAAAGCGTGCCGTATCAGGAAGGTGCCATTTTTAAGGGGAACTTGCGGGGCCAGCCCGATCAGACCGCTCAGGTTTTGAGTGAGAAGCTGACCGATAAGCTCGGCGATCGCTACTGCTCCTTTTTGCTCGCAGATCCTGACAATAAGCCGGTGGTGGTGGTGCTCCCTAGCGCCAATGGCCCGAAGTCTACCTCGACGGCGCAACGGGTGCTGGCAGTGGCTTTGGCTTTCGCTACCTTCGCCACCTGCTTAGAAACTGCCAGTCTCTTGCAGCGCTTTGATATATTTCAATCGCCTGAGCGCTGGCCTGAGGCGCTACCGATTGCGCTGGGTATTACAGCAGTATTAGCAGCCCATGAGATTGGGCATTGGGTGATCGCTGGCCGTCGTCAGGTCAAAATTAGCCCGCCCTTTTTCCTCCCTGCATGGCAGCTCGGCGCTTTCGGATCGCTAATGCGGTTCGAGTCGATTCTGCCCAATCGGTCGGTACTTTTCGATGTGTCTTTGGCAGGGCCAGCAGCAGGCGGTATTGTATCCTTTGTATTTTTGTTTGTCGGCCTGGTGCTCTCCCATCCGGGTAGCCTATTTCAGCTACCGGCTCAATTTTTTCAGGGTTCTATTTTAGTCGGTATGTTAGCCCGTACAGTTCTAGGCGGTGCCCTCCAGTCAGAGCTGGTCGATGTGCACCCCCTGATGATTGTGGGCTGGCTGGGCTTGATTATCACTGCAATCAACGTCATGCCTGCGGGTCAACTAGATGGTGGGCGAGTTATACAGGCGATCTACGGGCGCAAAACGCTCATTCGCACCACCACAGTGACGATATTACTGCTGGTATTAGTGGGTCTGTTCAATCCGCTGGCGCTGTACTGGGCGGTGCTGATTGTCTTTTTACAGCGCCAGCCAGAGCGACCCTGTACAGATGACCTGAGCGAGCCAAACGATACCCGCGCCGCCCTAGCCTTGCTCGCACTGTTTTTGATGCTGCTGGTGCTGCTGCCGCTGACGCCTACCTTGGCGGGCCGTCTGGGTATCGGCTAGCTTGGAAAAGCCCTGAAAATTGACTGGTAAAAGATCATGCAACTCCCTCCTAAAAAACGCACGCTAAACCCCACCTATTGGCCCCATGGGTTGCTCAGGCGATGGCACGGCAATAGGCTCAGCGCTGCTACTTTCGCAATCGTCACCTTGTTCGCCCTGACGCTGCCCCGACCGGCTGTCGCCGCGACATCAATCGCGCTGACAGCCGGTGAAACTGAAGCGCAAGGGACGACCGGCGGCAGCTTTAGCTTTCTCCAGCTAGCAGCACGCGATCGCCACCGAAAGCTTTGTCTGGGTTACGGCACTTCAGATCCTGACTACGTTCTAGAACTGACAGAAGCCTACCCTCACCTGCGCATCGCTGTTGACAGCAACGGTGGCGATACAACGCTGTTAATCCAGGGGCCCAGGGGCATTGACTGCAATGACAACTATCGCCGGGATCACCGGGACGCGGCGGTCACTGACGAAAACTGGCCGACTGGAACCTATCGCATTTGGGTCGGCGCTTTCAACCAGGGCGAACAGCTTGATTACCGGCTGCGGGTCTTCGACCCGGAAAGCTTGCGCGATCGCCCTTAACAAATCTCCATACAAAGGCAGGTCTTCTCCATCAAAGGGTAGACCTATAGACTGCAAACTCAATAGCCATATCAGCAGCAAAATCCATCAAAAGACCGGATAACCGAATCGTCCCTAACCACCAAAGAGGTTGGAGGCGAATAAACCAGACGCTAAGATAATTGTGGCTTGTTAGCCGCTCAAGCAAAAAAGTCGCGATTAAGGAAACCACACCGTGCTCAAAGCGCTTGCCCAAGACTTTCGCATCATTTTTGAACGTGACCCTGCCGCCCGCAACTGGCTGGAAGTGGCTTTGCTATATCCGGGTTTTCAGGCGCTGGTACTTCATCGATTTGCCCACTGGCTATGGAATGTGGGCATTCCCTTTGTGCCTCGCATGATCTCCCACTTTGCCCGGGCCATCACCGGTATTGAAATTCATCCGGGGGCCAAAATTGGCTGCGGCGTCTTTATTGACCACGGCATGGGCGTTGTCATCGGCGAAACGGCTATTATTGGCGACTTGGCCCTGATTTATCAGGGCGTGACGCTCGGCGGAACCGGCAAAGAAACCGGCAAGCGTCACCCGACGCTAGGGCGTAGCGTGGTCGTGGGCGCAGGCGCGAAAGTGCTGGGCAATATCCAAATCGGTAACAATGTTCGGATCGGGGCGGGCTCTGTGGTGCTTCGAGAAGTCCCTTCTGACTGTACGGTCGTCGGTGTCCCAGGGCGAATCGTCTACCGCTCAGGAGAACGGGTAGAGCCTCTAGATCATGGCCGGTTACCCGATTCTGAAGCCATGGCTATTCGGGCGCTTGTAGATCGCATTGATGCTCTGGAAAACGAGCTTACACAGATAAAGTCAGCCGATGCTAGCGTACCGGTGCCCGTTGGGGTGGGAGCTGATTGCCTAGTCGCCGTTGGGGCTGGCCGGGCTGACCAATCGGCGCTTTTGCTAAGAGCCTTACAGATGGAAAGCTGTGAGCCGGATCGCTGCTGCCGCTTAGAGGATCGTGCCATTCAAGAGTTTCTAGGCGGAGCCGGTATATAGGGTTTGCGATGAGAGCGCTAAGGATTGACCGGCGTGACCTGCCAGATATGGCTTGGCTCCTGCGGGGAGGACTCTTCTGCGGCGCTATCGACGGTTGAGTCTTTTTTATGGTAGATAAAGCGGTTCTGCGGGTCGCCGCGCAGCTCTAGATGATCGACATAGTGAATGTCTAGCAGTAACAGGCTAAACGGGGATGGCGGCCTCTGGCTATCGGCAGACGAGTTGAAGGCGTCAGTCTCATTGCGGGGCGATTTGGGTTGAGGCCAGGTGAACTGGGTTCTGGCGCTGTCTGAGAGCTTTTGCCAGCTCTGCTCGCGAGCAGCAGCTAGGTCTTCGTTTGGGGTATCAGCGGTGACTGCGGTGATCTGTCCTGATAGGCGAAACTGTTCGCGGGTTTTGGTAAAGTACCAGCAGACGGCGACGTTGGCATTGTGGCTGATCTGCTCGTTTTTTTCGCTGCGGCGATCGCTCACCATCATCAGCCAGTTAGTATCGGCTAAAAAGCCTCGAAAAACCACGGTACGGTTGGCAGGATTGCCGTCAGGTTGAACGGTTGCTAGCTGGAAATAGCGAGAAAAAGGAACCGCGCGGTTGCGGTGAATGGCCCGGGCCAAAGGCGATCGCCAAGGCGCTAATATCTCCTTATCCGGCGCATTGCTGTTTGCTGAATTAATCTGTAACGGCATAAACAATGAGTTATTTCGATAAAGGGTGAGGTAAGCGCTGCTCGTATCGATCAGCCTTAGTCATTGAAAAAATGTTGCGAACCATATAAAACCCGGTATTCGGGTAGCTTGATATATAGGATAAGGAAAGAAATCCAGCCCGCTGCCCGACACGAAGAGAATTCCGCATTAGCACCTATGAATATTTTGACAGTTGTTTACCTGGCTGTGGGGTTAGTCCTTTTAGTAGGCGGCGCAGAACTATTGGTTAAAGGCGCTTCCAAGCTAGCAGCGACAATGGGGATATCGCCGCTGATTATTGGTTTGACAGTAGTTGCCTTTGGGACGAGTGCGCCTGAGCTAGCGGTCAGCGTGAATGCCAGCTTGCACGGTCAGGCTGATATCGCCCTAGGCAATGTGGTTGGCAGCAATATTTGCAACATTCTGCTGATCTTAGGAATGTCGGCGGTGATTACCCCCTTGGTCGTGGCGCAGCAGCTAGTCCGGCTGGATGTGCCGATTATGATCGGGGTGTCGGCCCTGACTCTATTTTTTGGTTTGGATGGCCGGATCAACCGCTCTGACGGGGTGGTTTTATTTTTGGGTGGATTGGCCTACACCATATTTTTGCTGTATCAGAGCCGGCAGGAAAAAGACAAGGGCGTACAGGCTGAATACGCCCGGTATGGCAATCGCACCCTCTCCCTCAGGGAAACCAGCTCAAACGTGGCCTTCTTTATCGGCGGAACAATCATGCTGGTAACAGGCTCTCAGCTTTTGGTCAACAGCGCCGTGAGCATTGCTGAATTTTTTGGCGCGAGTCCGCTGATTATTGGCCTGACGATTATTGCTTTCGGCACCTCTTTGCCAGAGCTAGCCACCTCTGTAACGGCCAGCATTCGCGGCGAAAGAGATCTTGCGGTGGGCAACATCATCGGCAGTAACATTTTTAATATTTTGGTTGTGCTGGGCCTTTCTAGTGTCGTTTCTACCACGGGAGTGAGAATTTCACAGTCGGCGCTGTCGTTCGATTTGCCAGTGATGCTAGCGGTGGCGGTAATGTGCTTGCCCATCTGCTTTACCGGCAACGAAGTTTCTCGCCGCGAAGGGCTACTGCTGCTGCTCTACTACCTGCTGTATATCGGCTATCTGATCAGTCATGCGACCGATCCCGACTCGATCTGGGCCGATAGCATTGGCTATGTCGTCATTCCGCTGACGGCTCTCATGCTGGGACTATTGGGCTGGCGCACCTGGAAAATGCTAAAGCAGCGCTCAGGTCAAAGCCTGCATGACCGCTAACTACAAAAGATCTTGCAAAGCCGGATTCAAAGCCTCGATCAGATGCAGTGGATCGACACCGAGCAGGGTGCGCCGGTTATCAGCATAAAGCGCGGCTTGAGAATGCCACCAAACGGCACTCAAAACAGCCTGCGTTAGATGAATTTGCCGGTAATCAGATTGAGCAGCGCTGGCGATAAGACCCCCCATGAGACCCGTTAACACGTCGCCGCTGCCGCCTCTCGCCAGGGCTGCGGTGCTATCGGGGTTGAACCACAGCCTGCCCTGAGTATCGGCGATCGCACTTCTTGGCCCTTTGAGCAAAACAATAGCACTACTGGCCTGAGCCGCCTGCTGTGCGAGTTCACCGGGCATTTGCGCTGAACCCTGGTCATAAATGTCGGGAAACAGTCGCTTGAATTCTCCGACATGAGGGGTCAGAACGGTTGGCGCTGAACGAGCCTGGAGCGTCTGGATAGGATCGTTTTTGGCTAAGAGATTGAGGCCGTCGGCGTCTAGTAAAAGCGGGCAATCAGCAGCAAGAACGGTGTGAAGTAGGTCTGGCACAGTCGGGGTAAGGCCGGGGCCGAGGGCGATCGCATCATATTTTGTCAGGTCTAGATCTGGAGGGAGGTGAGCGATCACCCCTGACGCCGTTTCGGGGCAACCGACCAGCAAGGCTCCCGGCAACTGAGGCAGCAGCGCCAGTCGAATCGATTCTGGCACCGCTAAAGTAAGCATCCCCACGCCGCTGGCAGTTGCCCCTAATGCCGTGAGCAAAGCCGCACCCGCAAACTGCTTGGAGCCTGCAATCAGGAGCAGATGTCCGGCTTTGTATTTGTGGGCAGTAGGCGGGCGGTTGAGGGGGAGATGGGCGATCGCAGCTCTATCGGTAATGCGCTGAACCTCAGGCGTTTCTCCCAGTACAGCAGTAATCTCTGCCAGCGGAATATCAAAATCTATCAGCTCGCTTTCACCCAGATAAGCCAGCGCGTTTTCCTGCATGAAGCCTCTTTTCCACAGGCCCAAGCAGGCAGTGTGGTTAGCTTTGATGGCAGTGCCCATCACCTGTCCGCTGTCGGTGTGAATGCCAGAAGGCAAGTCGATGCTAAAAACAAGCGACGGCTGTTGATTAATCGCTTCCACATCAGCCGCGATCGCATCGGCAATTGGGCGCGTCAGCCCAAAGCCAAACAAACCATCAATCACCGCGTCACAATCTGCCAAATCCTGCACTGACGCGACAAAGGAAATGCCCAAACTTTTGGCATAGTTTGTATGCTGCTCAGTCAAAGACTTGCTTTTGTGCAGCGGCTGATAAATCCGCACGGCGTAGCCCAAATGATGCAGTTCACGGGCCACTACCAGCGCGTCACCGCCGTTATGACCCGGGCCAACGAGCACACCGACTTTTCCCTGCGGATAACCATAGCGACTGACAAACCACTGAGTGAGCCGCCCCGAGACTTTTTCCATCAGCGCTGCCACAGGCATTCCCGCCTCAAACATGCGCCCTTCGATCTGCTGCATTTGCTCAGCAGTTACTAAAAAAGGCTGAATGGCCCTTCGAGGGCGGAAATTTTCAGCAGCACAGGCTCTCTCTACCATCGGTATCTACGGTCAGAATTTTGGTAAAACTGGAGCCGACCAATGCCAATACGTTGACCGGGGCCAGTGACCTCGGGCGGAGAACCCGTTACTTCATAAATGTAAATGCCGTCGCGGGGATTGCGAGAGTTGAGGGCAACGGTGATTTGCTGGCCGGGTTGAACGGGTGGGTCGAATTCGACAGTGACGGTTCTGTCATGGGTGCTGTTGGTAGCGGTGATGTTGAGCGCTTCGCGGCGATCGCCATTCTCACCGGTATAAGCATACGCGCGGGTTCGTCCGGCGCTGTACCTGGGGTAGTCTGCACCTTCTACTTGAGTGAAGACGACGGTTTGTAAAGGCTGCTCGGCTGCTGCCGGAATGTCAATTGTAAAAAGATAGTCAGATCGCCGGTACTCCCAGTTGTTAGGGATACGCACGTCAGCTAGGGTGAGGGGCTGGCTGAAGAGAGTGGGGCGGTTTTCTAAGGAAACCGCTTGGCTCATGTGATTACCTACTGAAAAGAGAGGTAGCAAGAGAGCGGCGGTCAAGGCTACTGTAAATAGGGAAAATCGCGATCGCAAGTGTTTCATTATGGAACTAATAGCGCCAAAGAAAACGGGTTTGCAGCGCTTTCTACCATCGTACCGCACGAGAAAATCTTGAAGGCATCAGTCTGCCTGTCAGAGTCGCCTCTAACTATAGATAGGCAGAGAAACGGTCTATCTGGAATACGGCCACGCTGCTGCTAGAGATAGCGATTCAGCATCTGATACATCTAGTAAAGCCGCGATACTTGTGGCCAGTAGGATTGCTCATTTTTTAGGTGCTTTCCGAGAAACTGCCGGAGAATCACTCAGGTACCAACGCCAAGGAACGTCGGCTCCTTTAGAAAGGCCGATGCGAGTCGTCTGAGTAATACCAAAGTTCTCATCGGCTATTTGCTGAGCGGTTTCGGGCGATCGCCCCTCTACCCACAGCCCCGAATCAGGACAAATAGCTGCGCCGCGCAAAGACTCGTCAATTTGTAGGGCGCGGCATAGCTTGCCGGGGCCAGCGGCGACTTTGGTCAGCTTTTCTGTGGGGTCAATCCAGGTAGGGCGGGTTTGGAGAGCGATCGCCCTGACCAAAATCGTACTTGCAAAACCGTCTCGATCCGTCACGATATTGAAGCAGTAATACTGCCGGTAAATGCGATAGATATAGGCCACCCCTGCTGGGCCAAATACAGCTTGATTTCGCTCAGTTTTGTTTCGGTAGGCATACATTGCTGGGTCGCCCGCTTCGTAAGCCTCAGTTTCAACGATTTGTCCCCGCACAGTTTCTCCATCGACCGTACGCGCCAACACACAACCCAGTAAATCAACCGCTACGTCAGGGGACGGACGCTCGAACCAATCAGCCCCTAAGAATAGCTGCTTCGTCATATTGCTATCGCTCAATGCTGGAAGAGCTTTCCTCTAAAGAATTAATCTCTACGTAGGGCGCACCATCAGATCTCATATCAAGTTCTTCGCGGCGCAAAGTCTCCTGCGTTCTGGCCACATCCTGCACCACCTCTTTACGAACAGACACATTCTGGTAAGGCACGATTCGACGACAAACTTCCGCCTGTTCCTCATAGATACCCATCCGCACAGTGCCATCTTCACCCACTTGCGCATCTCCAAAGTCCACGCGGGTTTCGCCGCCGTAAATGGACTCTATTTCGATAATGACTTTCTCTTTAGTTACCGGTACAGCAGCATTTGTGGTTTCTGTCACCGTTCTTCTGGAGATAGTTACCTCGCCTGTCTTCACCCGCTGCTTTTGAGTCACCAGACGTTCCTCATAAAGCTGAATCGGTCGTTCTGCATCATTTACCTGTGAGAGCGGCTGGGTCTCTCTCTGCTCACTCGCTTCTGTCGCTACTACCGCACTGCTAGACAGCCCAGCCATCTCCACTGGCAACGTCTGCTCAACTGGCATCATCTGGTACATTTGGCGTACCTGCCCGGCTTCCAGCGGCTGGCTATCGTCATATTCAGGGAGTGCTTTAAACTCATCTCTGTTCAGAGTACGTGCATGCACACGATTTTCGGCGGGGACATCAATGCATCGGCTAATTGGCACCAGCACTTTCTTACGGGAACCTGGCTTCACGACTACCAAATACTGAGGTTGGCCGTTATCGTCAACGAGCAAGTCAGCAACGCTGCCCATCTTATGCCCTTCTGCACTGTAAACATCTGCCCCATTAAGATCGCGATCCAGATCGCGCCCATCAAAAAAGACACCTTGACCCGCTTGGCGTCGCTGCTGCTGCCCTTTCTGAAGCCCTTCGGGAGAAAAATCGTTGATTCTGTATAAAGACATAGCAGCCAACACTTCGTAAAAACGTTATATCTTATCGTGACCTTGTCAAGTCAACTATGCTTCCATCGTGCGAAGGAACTTGGAGTCAGAGCAATAACAATTTAAAGGAATATTTTTAAGGAAGAATAGTTCACAAAAATATACTATCGGAACGTATCAAAAAGTCTTGATAGCCTTAAACCCTAAGGGTTCTGGCTTTACTTCTCGTCCTAAAGATGAAGCTCTTATTCGAAGCTCTATTTCTATTGCTAAAAAAGTCTCCTTCCTTTGATAGGTTTACCAAAGCTACCGTTCCCATAAGTTGAATGGGACAAGTTTATATGGATTCTCGCAGGAGATACAGCGCTGTCAGTTCCTCCCGCTTATGATAGCCGTATCTTTGTTGCAGCCTTGAGCCACACCAGACTAGGCTCACCTGAATCAAATCTGAACTAATAAGTAGTTAACAAGCATTACAGCTAAGGAGCACACACAATATGGCGTATACAGAAAGAAACGACGTGAATGTCCGCACCGCACCAGTTCCAACCACAGCTCCCATTGTGGAGTACCACGATACAGTGCGCTGGGGACCTATTTTCGCAGGTATTTTGATTGCAGTGGTTGCACAACTGATGTTAAGTGCCCTAGGCGCAGCCGTCGGTGGATTTGCAGCGGGTGAGGCAACCCCCAGATCTATTGGCACAGGCATAGGTATCTGGGCAGTTATTAGTTTGCTTATTTCTCTGTTTTTGGGAGGATGGGTAATGGCTGCATCTTGCGGCCCCATGAACAAGAAGACTGCCATGCTGAATGCTACAATCATGTGGGCAACTACATTGGTAATCAGTGGTTGGTTGCTCGCTAGTGGTGTTTCTGGCACCTTTGGACTGGCCGCTGCTAATGCAGGCGAAGTCTTTAGCCAAGTACGTGAGGCTGGCGGTGTTTCTATCCCCTCTCAGGAGCAGGTCACTGAGGCTATTCCTAACGTGAATCCTCAAGAAGCCGCTCAGTATGCAGCAACTGCCGCTACTGCTAGCTTGTCTTTTGTAATCGGTTCTCTCCTGGGATTAGCTGCGGCTCTCATCGGTTCAACTGTGGGTGCTAAGAGCCCTAGAACTGTCGTTCGATAAATTTTTGGGGAGCTGTTGACAGAAGGTCTCAAGTCGTTTTTAAACCGGCAGAATGGTTTTCTCTTGACAGCTACAGCTTTATTTAGCCGACAAGGGGCGTCTCAGGATAGCCCTTTTGTCGTGTCTATGGGGAACGTCTACTGGATCTTTGACCTGGTTTCTTTTGAAGGCTATTCAAAGGCAAGTCTGATAAATCCTGAGAGTAAATCTTTTGATTGATGTACTATGCGACTATCGAGATACGATTTGTCGTAACAAAAAACACAATCTCCTTCTCTTGTTCAGTGGAATCGCTGGGCAAAGCTAATAAACTGTTTTTATGGCATTGAAGAAGGACAGAAAGCAGTGCCAGTAAAGTTTTATTAAATGGAGAATGTTTGTATGGCACTCGTTAGTTTGAAGAAAACCTACCCCGATTACCGCGATACGTTTAAAGACAACAGTCTTAGTCATCTCGATGACTACAGCGTGTACGCAGATCGCGATGAAAAAGTAGGATCTGTTGAAGATGGATTGTTCGATGATACGACCGGTCAGTTCCGCTACTTGATCGTTGACACTGGCCCGTGGATTTTCGGCAAAAAAGTTCTATTGCCTATTGGCCGCGCTCAGTTTGACAACAGCAAGCAGCGCGTTTATGTAAGTGGATTGACTAAGAAGCAAGTTGAAGATTTGCCTGAGTACGACGGCAATCAGAACGTTGACTACGATTACGAAGAGAACGTGCGCGGTGTGTACCGCGAGCCCTCTGCTAGTCAGAGCGCGACAGTTGAAGGAACCGCTATGGGTGCTACAGGGGCTGCTGCCTACGCAACTGGCAGTGACTACACTCGCGATGACTACACCTATGACCGCGACCCTGGTATGTACCAGATGAGGGACACAGAAGACCTCAACCAGCCTATTCGCCTCTACGAAGAGCACCTTATCTCAGACAAGCGCCGAGTGAAGACAGGCGATGTGGTTGTAGGTAAGCATGTAGAGACAGAAACGGCCAACGTGTCGGTACCAGTGGAAAGAGAGCGCGTCGTAATTGAGCGAACTGCTCCTACAGGTACAGCAACTGCTGATGTCAACCATGCCTTCGAAGACGGCGAAGTTGCTCGGGTAGAAGTGTACGAAGAGCAAGCGAATGTGCGCAAGGAAGCCACAGTTCGTGAAGAAGTGAACGTACGCAAGGAAGTAGAGCACGATACCGTGAACGAGCAGGCTACTGTCCGCCGCGAAGAGCTAGATGTCGATGCGGCTGACGGTACCGTGATCAACCGTGATGGTGCCAAACGCAAGATGTAGCTTAGCGAAAGCATTGGCTGCGAAGGACATGTAGCTGAAAAGCGCTTGATACTTGCCTGATAGCAAAAAGCTGATGCTTTTGTAAAGCGAGGTTACCAATGGTAACCTCGCTTTTTAGTGGAAATTTTTGAGACAGGCGTTTTGGTGATTCGCCGCCTCATGGCACAATTGAAGCAGCCGGAGGATGGAAGGAGTCTTGAAATGTTGAAGCGATTTGCTGCGCTGCTGCTGGTTGTGATTGCTTTGGGTTTGCAGAGCTGCGCTAGCGGCACAAGCTTGCAGTCTTATAACGATAGCTACGAGGGGTATGAGTTTAAGTATCCGATGGGCTGGGTGGCCGCAGAGGTGCCAGACGGGCCGAGCACTGTTTTCCACGATATTATCAATGCCAGTGAAAATGTCAGCGTAGTGATCAGCCCGGTTTCAGGGGGGAAAACGCTGCCGGATATTGGCACCCCCACCGAGGTAGGGTATAAGCTTTCTAAAAGCATTACTTCACAGAGTACGGATGGTCGTAATGTGGAGCTGGTGAATGCTCAGTCCTTTGAGGCGGGTGATAAGCTCTATTATGTTTTGGAATACGTGGCTAATTTGCCCTCAGGCACCCGTCATGACTTGGCCAGCGTGATTGTTAGGCGCGGGCAGCTTTACACCTTTAATGCTTCGATTCCTGAGCAGCGATGGGAAAAGCTCAAGGACACGATGAAGCAAACGGTCGCTTCCTTCTCAGTTTACTAAAATACTAGGGCAAGGACTATGACGCCTTCGGTGTGCTGCGGGTAAGCCAACCTAACTTGTTCTTTTTTTAAGTCGCCTTGATTCCTATGGCCGATATTCAATTCGTGCTGGCATCTGCCTCCATTGCTAGACGAAAGCTTTTGGTAGATGCTGGCATTCAGCCTTTTGTTTATCCGAGTAATTTTGATGAGGATCAAGTCAAAATTCGCGATCCGCAAGAGCTAGTACAGGTGCTGGCAAAAGGGAAGGCGGAGGCGGTCGCGCCATTGTTTCCGAGTGCGCTGGTGCTGGGTTGTGATTCGGTGCTCGCAATTGATGGGGTGATTTATGGTAAGCCGGAAAGCGAGGCAGAGGCGATCGCCCGCTGGCAGCAAATGCGCGGCGGTACCGGCGAACTGTACACCGGCTACGCCCTGATTGCACCGGGACGTGAACCCTTAGTGAACTACCGAATGACGCGGGTATTTTTTGCAAATGTTTCCAATGAAGAAATAGAGGCTTACATCGCGACCGGTGAGCCGATGCACTGTGCGGGGGCATTTGCCACTGACGGTAAGGGCAGTATGTTTGTTGAAAAAATTGAGGGCTGTCATACTAACGTAGTGGGGCTGAGCGTGCCGATGCTGCGGCAGATGATGGCAGAGTTGGGCTACCGGGCAATTGATTTTTGGGGCCAGTAGGCCATGGCTAAGGCCGATGATTTTCGCTTGCCAGACCGTCCTCGCCGCTATCCGGGCGATCGCTGGTTCCAATGGGTGCGATCGCCTGCTGGCATAGCAGTCTGGCTCAGCGCTCTGATTGCGCTAGTCATCTTTCATATCGTTACCTACTACTGGGCCGAGGGGCTGTGGTTTACGGCGCTAGACTTTTTCCCAGAGTTTTGGCTGCGATCGCTCACTCAGCTCATCCTGGGTCTGTTCACACTGATCACCAGTCTCAGCATCGCTTTTTTTAATCTCAACTTGGCCACTCGCTTGCAGTTCAACGAAAACTGTTTGCTGCCGAATCAAGCCAACTTACGCACCGGCTTAGGGCTGCGGTGGCTGCTGCCGGTGCTATTCGGCTTGGGTCTGGTAATTGGCGCAGATCTGCTTTACCACGCTCAGCTAGCGCTCACAGAAGTCGCGGCAAGACCGACTATTCCAGCTCCTTTGGGGCTTAACTTTGAGTCGGACTGGGTGCTGGTTCGGCAGCTTGCTCAGCAGCCAGTCGGGCTGGGTTTGGTGATTGGGGGAGCGATCGCCCTGATTGCCATCCCTCAAACGCTGGTTCGACTGGGCGCAGTCGGCTTAAGCGTCAGCTTTGGCGCTATCTTCACCAAAGAGTGGGTGCGAATACTACCCGCTCTGAACCCAACCTCCTTTAATCAGCAAGATCCCATTTTTGGTCAGGATCTGAGCTTTTACATTTTTCAGCTACCACCCTGGCAACTGCTGGAGTTCTGGCTTTCTGGGCTGCTGCTGTTTCTGCTGACTGCCATAGCACTGGAGTATCTGCTCGCGGGCGATACCTTCACTCAGGGCCGTTTTGTTGGATTTTCACCTGAGCAGCAGCGGCATCTGTACACTATTGCCGCCTGCCTGCTGGGCACAACGGCACTAGGTCACTGGCTCAGCCGCTATGAGCTGCTCTATTCTCAACAAGGGGTCACCTATGGCGCTAGCTTTACCGATATCTATGTAGATTTGCCGGTTAACCTGGCACTGGGCATCATCTCGCTGGGGCTGGCCTTAACGCTGGCGTGGCGAGCTGTCATCTGGCCAAAGTCGGTAATGGCGGGTAAAAAGCGCAGATTGCTGCAGGCTCGGCCCGTGGTCGGGGCCATTTCTCTCTATTTACTATTTGCGCTGCTCGGCAATACTTTAGCGCCCTGGCTAGTCCAGCGGCTGGTCGTGCAGCCTAATGAACTGCTGAGAGAGCTGCCGTTTATTGAGCGCACCATCGCCTTTTCACGCGAGGCGTTTGGTTTGGCCAATATTGAGACTGAGCAGTTTAATCCTGAGGGCAATCTGACAGCGGCTAGTCTGGCAGAAAACGATCTGACCGTGCGCAATATTCGCCTGTGGGACACCCGGCCCCTGTTGGAATCTAACCGGCAGCTTCAGCAAATCCGGCTGTACTACGAGTTTGCCGATGCCGATGTCGATAGATACACCTTGCTCGGTGATGACAACCAGCCAGCCGATCGCCGTCAGGTACTGATTTCGGCGCGCGAGCTGAACTATGAGCAGGTGCCTGCCGAAGCTCAGACCTGGGTAAACGAACACCTCACCTACACGCACGGCTATGGCTTCACTATGAGCCCGGTCAATACTGCCGGGCCTAGCGGTCTGCCAGCCTATTTTATTAAAGACATTGCGCATGTCCCTAGTTCGCCAGTGATTGAGCGCTCGATTCCAATCGGCAAGCCTCGAATTTACTTTGGGGAACTGACCAATACCTATGTAATGACGAATGCTCGGGTGCCCGAGCTAGATTTTCCCAGCGGTAGTGAAAACGTTTATAACCGCTACGACGGGAACGGCGGGATCAATATTGGTCCTTTTTGGAAGCGATTGCTGTTCGCCAAGCATCTGCGCGATTGGAAAATGTTGCTCAGCAACGACTTTACAGCCGACACTCAGCTTATGTTTCGGCGAAATATCAAACGTAGAGTGCGGCGGATTGCCCCTTTTCTCACATTCGATAAGGATCCGTACCTGGTGGTTGCCGATGCGGGCAGTGACTTTGTGCCGCCCGGTAAAGAGTCTGGAGCGAATTATCTGTACTGGGTGATCGATGCCTATACGATGAGCGATCGCTATCCCTACTCCGATCCTGGCAGCAATGCCTTTAACTACATTCGCAACTCTGTAAAGGTCGTTATCGATGCTTACAACGGCTCAGTGCACTTTTACATTGCCGATGCTACTGACCCAATTATTCGCACCTGGGCGCAGATATTTCCCAACATGTTTAAGCCGCTATCGGACATGCCACCGGCTCTATTTGCTCATATCCGCTACCCACAAGACTTCTTTGCAATCCAGTCGGAACAGCTACTCACCTATCACATGACCGATCCGCAAGTGTTTTACAACCGTGAGGATCAGTGGCGAGCACCTAATGAGATTTATGCCAACAAAGAGCAAGAAGTAAAGCCCTATTACCTGATTATGGAACTGCCAGGGGAAAATGCTGGTGAATTTGTTTTACTGCGACCCTTTACACCGGCTCAGCGCAACAACTTAGTGGCCTGGATGGCAGCGCGTTCGGATGGCGACCAGTATGGACGCCAGTTGCTGTATCAGTTTCCCAAGCAAGAACTGGTGTTTGGCCCAGAGCAAATTGAAGCGCGAATCAATCAAGATCCTGAGATTTCTCAGCGAATTTCGCTTTGGAACACGCAAGGATCACGGGCAAATCAGGGGAATTTGCTGGTGATCCCGATTGATAACTCTTTGCTGTATGTAGAGCCGCTGTACTTAGAAGCAGAGCAGAATCAGCTACCCATTTTGGCAAGGGTAATTGTCGCCTATCAGAACCGTATTGCCATGGCTGAAACGTTAGATGAAAGTCTCCAGGCTATTTTCACTGAGAGTACACCGAGCACTCCAGCCATTATTCGAGAGCTGAACGAGGGCGATAATGTCGATGCGCCGTTGCTGCCCCTTGTAGAAGAGACGCCTAGCGGAGATACGCCCTCTGAAGCAACCCCGCCCGGATAGAGAGTTCCTACGGCTGAACGGTGGCTCGCTGCTCCAAATCCTTTAGAGCTAGCCGAATCTGCTCCAATCGCTTTCTGTTTACGCCCAGGTCGGACTCTCCCAGGCGAGCAGCTGCCCGCACCTGAATCACTTTTTCGTCAGCGGGAAAGTAAAATTCGCTGTCATCGACAAAGCCCATCAGCCGACTTTCTGACTCAGCTAAGATGTAACCGTCTTGCTGCTGGACAATTTCGGTACGGGGGACGACGCCCAAAATATCGACCAGGTTTTGCTGGGCGGTGGCCCGGTCAGTACTGTAGAGAATGGGCGCGATCGCATGATCTTCATCGGCTCCCTGGCTCACCATACAGTTTGGCGTAGCCGGACAGCTCGCAAGCGAACCGTCTTTCACCCCAATGTTATCGGGCTGGCTACCGGCAAAAACGCCCTTCAATCCGGGCAAGACGGCAACAGTCGTCTGCGCCAGGGCTGGCGTCATTCCGCCAAGGCCGATCAGCAGAACCAAAGCAATCGTCAGCGCAGTTCTCAAAAGAGTGGGTAAAACAGATTTCACAGCGATCGCCTTCTGGTAACGGATTGAAAAATAGAGCGTTGGGGTTCAGAGACTAAGATGGTAGTCACCGCCTCTCAGCATAAACGGAATTAGCAATGCTATGTCGTTTCCTCCTACTGGCACCGCCGTGGGCCAGCCTACCCGATCTCAGTAGCTTGAGCACTTTGGCCGCTCAGGTACAGCGTGTGATTGCCACCGTGATTCAGCATCCGATTTGGGCGGCCACGGCGGTTGTGCTCACCATTGTTTTGCTACAAATCATCGTCGATTTGCTCAAGCGAGCGCTCAAAGCTGGCTTAACTTTCGTTTTAAAGCTGCCGCTCAGCCTCAGTCAGTGGCTGTGGAAGCGAGCCACCACCTCGCAGCCTACCGAGACAGAAGCGAAAATCGCATCGCTCATGGCCCGCCTGGAGAGTATCCGGCAGGAGCAGGGGCAGATTACCGCTGAGATTAATGCTTTGCTCTCCCTACCGCAGCGGTCGGATGAAACCCCCAGCGCGTCTTTACCTCAGGCAACTTTCGCCGCCGAGCGTAAATCCAGCTCAACCGGCTCTCCTGGAATCGGCTGAATCACCCGGATACCCTGGGCTTCGAGCTGCGATCGCAATTCCTCTGCCCCACCAGACGAAGTTAAAGCTGGTGAAATCAGCCCTTCATAAGTCACCCGCCCGTCTTCGGCGGTGGGGAGCATGACCTGAGGCTTCAGCAGCTTAGCGACCTCAGGCGCTGCCACCCGACCGCGAATCACAGGCGCAACCTTCATCAGCCGAATATCGGCCATCGGCGTAATCACCACATCTACCGGGCCGACCTCTTTGAGATGCTGATTGTCCGGGTAACCGTGGGGTTCGTAATACAGGCGAGTATCTGCTGCTGTAAAGGTGAGCACGTAGCCATTTTCTCGCTTAGTCGCACCGACCACAGCGCCAATGAAGGTCTGAATCGTCAGCTTGCCTGCCTCGCCCCAATGCAATGTATCCCCATGGTCTAAAGCCGTCACCGACTCGTAACCAAAATCTTGCGCAACGGCTGCACCATCCGGGGAAGCGACCACCGGAATGGATTTGTCTAGCTGCTGGAGGGTTTCGGGATGGGCATGGTCAGGCAGTCCTTGAGAGAGCAAAATCAGGTCAATGTCAGGGGGAATATCAACCGGCTCTGGTCGTACCCCGCGCACAAACCAGGGCATATTGCCGAAGACCAAATCGCCAACCAGCCAGGGATCGACCAAAATTCTGAGTCCTCCCGCTTCAATCAGCCAGGAATTTGCGTCGAACCAGGTGAGCTTCATAAGTAATTTCTGCTAGATGTCGTTCTCCCTATTGTGCCAATTAACTGGCCAGTTAACAGGTGGTTGCTGGGCAGTTCCATATCATAGATTTTGTCGCCTTTGCTGCGGGCAATTGGAATGTCGCCTGGCTTGCCTGCGGCCAAATGGCTTAGAAAGTAAGGTTTGAGCGATCGCTACAGACAACCCTCAAGCTCTCTACACATCAGCTATTTCGGCCAAAACATGGGCAGTGAGGAAGGTCAAAAAACCGGGGATCAAAACCTTAAGCAATGCTTATCACCCCTGCATTCCCGCTACAGATATTCAGAAGTGTCCCGTAATCGCGTCAGCGATCCCCATATAATTTTGAGTCTGTAAAGAACAGGTAAATTTACCTAATTCCCTTTCAAGGCGTTGCGTAAGCAAACACCTTTGACCCATTTCATGCGACAGATGCCATTGAACGGCTACCGGACTTCTCATTCCTGTAGCCCAACTCAGACCCGTAAGGAACGTAGAAGGCAAGAGCCCGTAAAAACAACGTTCACGCCGCTTCGCGGTTTCTTCATTGCCCTTATATTTGGGGGAATTCCCACCATCTTACTGGGCAGTATCTGCCTGACCCTGTCCCAGCACAATGCTCAGCTCAGCGAAAAAAATAGCGAGCTAGAGGAAATGGCCACCGAGGTCAAGGCAGAAGTCGATTCGCTCGGTAAAGAAATTGACTCATTGAGCCAGCAGGTCGGCGCACCAGAAGATTCATCCCAAAGCGCAAGTGACTCAGCTCAAAACCCAGCCGCCGCCTCTCAGTCGAGCCGCATCGCCGATAACCTGCCGCCCAGGGGTGGGCCATCGCCTGAGATAGACGCCTTAGACCTGCTGAAAAATGCGAGTCGGCAGGTACCTGAACTCAATAAAACACTGGATTCGGCCATTAAGCCTGCGCTCGAAGCCGCGATCGCTCAGGAAGCAGCTTATCCTGACGGCCAGCCGGTTACCGGTAAGGTCGAAGTGTCGTCAGAATTTGGCATTCGCAGCAATCCTTTTGGCGGCAGTGGCTACGAGGTGCACGGCGGCATCGATTTTGTCGGCGATCAGGGCGATATCATCGCGGCCACTGGTGACGGGGTGGTAGTGAAGTCTGGGGAAAACGGCGGCTATGGCATCAGCGTGACCCTGGATCATGGGAACGGCTACGAAACGCTGTATGCCCATATGTCCAAAACGAGGGTGCAGGTGGGCGATCGCATCAAGCGCGGTCAAATCATCGGCTATATCGGCAGCACAGGCCGTTCTTCCGGGCCGCATTTGCACTACAGCCTCTATCAAGATGGGGTCGCTATCGATCCGAGGAAAGTCATGAAGCTACCTGAATCGGCTTCATCGGGTCACTAGCTTGCTGGAAGGACTTGCTGGGAGGGTTCGCTTTTGAAGGCGGTGGGAATACGGTAGGATCGCAGAGAGACTTCTGATGCGTAATCAGTGGGCTTGGGCGCGATCGCCCCTTCAACTTTGGACTAGCAGCACATGGGCAACACCTTCGGGCATCTTTTTCGCATCACGACTTTTGGAGAATCCCACGGGGGCGGTGTCGGCGTTGTTATTGACGGCTGTCCGCCGCTGCTCCAAATTTCGGCTGAAGAAATTCAGGTGGATTTGGATCGGCGTCGGCCTGGGCAGAGCCGCATTACTACGCCTCGCAAGGAAACCGACACCTGCGAGATTATTTCTGGAGTGTTTGAGGGCAAAACGCTGGGCACACCGATTGCGATTTTAGTGCGCAACAAAGACGCTCGCTCTCAGGACTATGACGAGATGGCGAAAAAGTACCGACCTTCTCACGCCGATGCGACCTACGACGCTAAGTACGGCATTCGCAACTGGCAGGGTGGGGGCCGTTCTTCAGCGCGGGAGACGATTGGTCGGGTGGCGGCGGGGGCGATCGCCAAAAAAATTCTCCAGCAGGTGGCCGGAGTCGAAGTGATTGCCTACGTTAAGCGCATTCAAGATATCGAAGCGCCGCTAGATCCAGACACGGTGACATTGGAAGCCGTTGAGAGTAATATGGTTCGCTGTCCTAACCAGGACGTGGCTGAGCAAATGATCGAGCGCATCGATCAGGTTCGCAAAGAGGGCGATTCTATCGGGGGCATAGTCGAATGCGTCGCCCGGAATGTTCCGAAGGGACTTGGAGAGCCTGTTTTTGATAAGCTCAGCGCGGATCTTGCCAAGGCTGCAATGTCTCTACCGGCGACCAAAGGCTTTGAAATGGGTTCAGGCTTTGACGGTACGTTGTTAACCGGAAGCCAGCACAACGACGAATTTTATCGTGGGGAAGACGGCAGTTTTCGCACCCGCACCAACCGTTCGGGCGGCACACAGGGCGGCATTTCCAACGGCGAGAACATTGTTATGCGGGTGGCCTTTAAGCCA
>JBBQAC010000376.1:0-2864 GCA_038315915.1 Phormidesmidales cyanobacterium | reverse complement strand
TTTTGTTCAAAGGCTTCATTCAGCACATGGCCGATGCTCTCGCAGCCGTCTACATCACCGATTCTTGCTGCCTTTGCCGCTTTTTTAGCCTCAGCTAAGTCGGTAAACTGACTAAAATCGACGCCTGTTTTCTCTTCCACGGCTGCGTGCATCGTCACTCGCTTCCAGGGCGCACCCAGGTCAATTTTTTCGCCCTGATAGGTGATTTCTGTAGTGCCAATCACGTCCTTTGTCGCCTGCACGACCATGGCCTCGGTCAGGGCCATCATGTCGGTGTAGTCAGCGTAAGCCTGGTACAGCTCAATGGTGGTAAATTCTGGATTGTGCCGGGTGGAGATACCCTCGTTACGGAATACTCGGCCCAACTCAAAGACTTTTTCAAAGCCGCCGACAATCAGGCGCTTGAGGTGTAGCTCGGTAGCAATCCGCAGGTACAGCTCCAGGTCGAGCGTGTTGTGATAGGTGACAAAGGGCCGCGCTTCAGCGCCACCAGGCTCTGACTGGAGAACGGGCGTCTCGACTTCGATGAAGCCCTGCTGGTCGAGATAGCGGCGAATGGCGGCGGTGATCAGCGATCGCTTCCGAAAAACCTCCCGCACTTCAGGATTCACAATCAAGTCCACATAGCGCTGGCGGTAGCGCTTGGCCACATCGGTCAAGCCATGAAACTTATCGGGCAGAGGCAGCAGCGACTTGGTCAGCATCGCGTAGGTTTTCACCTTGACCGAAAGCTCGCCTTTGTCAGTGCGCTTAATCGTGCCTTTTGCGCCCAGGATGTCGCCCGCGTCGGTGAGCTGCTTCAGGTGGTTAAAGGCATCGGGATCGGCCTCGCCCATTTCGGCCTGAATAGTCTTTTTCTCTAAATAGAGTTGAATGGTGCCGGTTTCGTCTTGCAGGGTGAAAAAGGCCAGCTTGCCAAACACCCGCCGCGCCATAATCCGTCCGGCGATGGAAACTTCAAAATCGGCTTCTGCGCCCGCTTCCAGATCGGCAAATTTGGCCTGCAAGTCGGCGACCGGATGGGTCACATCCCAACGATAGGCGTAGGGGATCAGGCCCGCTGCTTTGAGTTCTTCGACCTTCTTCAGTCGGGCAGCGCGAATGCCTTCCAGGCCAGAATCACTGCTGTCGTCAGGGCTGGGCGAATTTGCGGACTTGTCTGAGGCCATGGACTGAGGAGAAGGTGTGTTTGCAAGTCCCCATTGTATCGGCAGCAGGACGATTTATGACGGTGTTTGGTTGGCTTGGGGGTCGGTTAAGATGCCGTTCAAGAGATACTGTTAAAGAAATGAGGGCGCATTCGGGTGATTAATCGAAATACTGCCGAACGATTCAACCCCTTTGGCGAAGCTGACTGCGAATCAGAAGTCAAGCTGCTGAAGCAAAACTACAGCCGCTACTTTTTTCACCATACCCGGTTCAATCAGCTAGCGCTCGACCCTAACGTGTTTCTGATTATTGGGCGGCGGGGCTCGGGGAAAACGGCACTCGGTCAGTTTTTCTCCTTCCAAAAGACGATGAACGGGGCGATCGCCATCGACGTTGATGAACCCGCCGCCTTTGAAAAAGTCCTTGAAGACATCACCCTGACCGCGCCGCACAGCCGCGAAATTGCCGTGCCGCGAATTGCCAAAATCTGGCACCTGGTCGTGTGGTCAGTGATTTTCCACGAGCTGGAAGATCTCGACCCGCGCATCCGTACCGCCTGCATTTTTGGTCGCCGCGAGGGCAAGCTTTCTACCTTTGTGCGTCACTGCCTGAAAGCCCTGTTAGATCGGCTGATCCAAAGCGAAGACGACCTGCTCGACGAGCTTGAAAGCATTTTTGCCGACGGGCGAGTACAGGCAGGGATGGAGGCGGTGCTGGAAGTAGCCCGCCACCGGCAGGTGATTGTCGCTTTTGACACGCTGGAAAACTACGCTATCCACGACCCTACTATGATGCGGGCCACCGCCGCTCTGATCAGCTGCGGCGCAGAATTTAACCGCGACTTTGCCCATCGGGGCGTGCATATCAAAATTTTTGCGATGGCCGAGATCTTCCCTCATCTCAAAGAAGAAGTGATCCTAAATCCGCTCAAGTCGGTGCGCAATGAAGTGTACATGCACTGGCGACCCAAAGATCTGATGCGGCTGATTAGCTGGCGTTTTTACAACTATTTGCAGGCGCTGGATCTGCTGCTGCCCGAATCTCGAACCATTGACTGGGACGACTCTACCGATGTGCTCGAAAAGATGTGGTATCCCTACTTTGGCCGGACTCTGCGCAACGAGCAAAATCTGCCCGAGCGTACCTTTCCTTACGTGCTGCGCCACACCCAAATGCGCCCTCGCCAGCTCATTGTGCTGTGCAATGCGATCGCTCTCCAGGCCACTGCCAAAGGCACCTTCCCCCGATTTCATCCCGACAGCATTGTCGCCGCCATCCAGAGCCGCCAAAACTCCCTGGCAGAGGAAGTCATCAACTCTTACAGCTCCGTATATCCGAGAGTCGGTCGCATTCTCGAAGCGCTCTCTGGCCTACCCGTTGTCTTTAAAGGCAACCAGCTCGATAAGCGCGCGCCGGTCACCGCCTCCGAATGGACGCCAGGTGAGTATTCGCCCCATAGCTTTCGACAGCTTGTCTCTGAGCTGGGTATTATTGGTCGGGTGCGCCACCTCAACACTGAGGCAGGCTACGCCGAAGCCGATTTTGAATACAGCAGCGAAAGCAGACTGCCCCTGCTGTCTGAGAATGTTTGCGCGATTCATCCGATGTTTTACCGCAAGCTCAACGTTCGCTACGATCCCCCGGTGAGGGTATATCCCTTCCCAGACCATGAAGACTTCAATTCCTGGCGCATGGATCGGTCTGGAAAATAGCCC
>JBBQAC010000214.1:0-8064 GCA_038315915.1 Phormidesmidales cyanobacterium | reverse complement strand
TTAAGATGACGGGCGATCGCTTTTTAACTGGCCTATCACTGCGTATTTTGCGCTATAAACGGTTTACCGTTTGTTTTCACAGTTCCTTATATAGACAGGCAATTTTCTATGAAAGCCTTGCTGATTTACCCTTTGTTCCCTAAGAGCTTTTGGTCGTTCGACAAAGCGATTGAACTCGCCGGACGCAAGGCAATTTTGCCGCCTTTAGGGCTGGTGACAGTAGCCGCTTTACTGCCCCAAGAATGGGACTTACGGCTGGTAGATCGCAACGTGGAAGAACTCACCGAGGCCAACTGGGACTGGGCAGAACTGGTTATTTTTTCGGGCATGATTGTACAAAAGCCCGATATGCTGGCGCAAATTCGAGAGGCCAAGCGCCGGGGCAAATCGGTCGCGGTCGGTGGGCCTTATGCCACTGCACTGTCGCACGAAGTGATCGAAGCCGGGGCTGATTTTCGCGTGCTGGACGAAGGTGAAATCACGCTGCCGATGCTGGTGGAGGCGATCGCAAAAGGCGAAACCTCAGGAACTTTTCGCGCCCTGGAACGGCCTGATGTAGCCACTAGCCCGGTACCTCGCTTCGATTTGCTGGATTTAGACGCTTACTCCGAGATGGCGATTCAGTTTTCGCGTGGTTGCCCGTTTCAATGCGAATTTTGCGACATCATTGTGCTCTATGGCCGTAAGCCGCGCACCAAGTCGCCCGAGCAGCTGATCGCTGAGCTAGAGTGCCTGTACGAGCTAGGGTGGCGGCGCAGCATCTTTATGGTGGATGACAACTTCATCGGCAATAAGCGCAACGTGAAGCTGATGCTCAAGGCGCTGGTGCCCTGGATGCAGGAAAAAGGCTATCCCTTTACCTTCTCGACCGAAGCCTCGGTGGATCTGGCCAATGACCAGGAGCTGATGGATTTGATGACGGCGTCTAACTTTGGCGCGGTATTCCTGGGCGTAGAAACGCCTGATGCGGATAGTCTGAAGGTCACACAAAAGTTTCAGAACGTGCGCGATCCGCTGAGCGAGTCTATCCATAAGATTGCCAGTACGGGCATTCGGGTGATGGCAGGCTTTATCATCGGCTTCGATGGGGAGAAAAAGGGAGCGGGCGATCGCATTGTCCAGTTCGTCGAAAAATGCTCCATTCCCACCGCGCTCTTCAGCATGTTGCAGGCACTGCCGGACACCGCGCTCTGGCACCGTCTCGAAAGGGAAAACCGACTGCTTGCCGGGAAAGAAACGGCCAACATTCACCAGACCACGCTGATGAACTTTGTCCCGACCCGCCCGGTCGAAGACGTGGCTCAAGAGTATGTCGATGCCTTTTGGAACCTGTACGACCCACAGAAGTATTTAGACCGCACCTACCGGCACTATCGCATTTTGGGCGAAGCTCCTTGCCACAATGACAAGAGCCGGGGGCCAAAGCCAAAATCTGCCAAAGAGCCGTTTAACTGGCATTTGGTCAAGGCGCTGTGGATTGTCTGCTGGAAGCAAGGTGTAGAAAGAGAAACTCGCTCTACTTTCTGGATCTATCTTTTCAAAATGCTGAAGCACAACCGGGGCGGCGTCGCTAGCTACCTGACCGTATGCGCTCAGATCGAGCACTTTCTGGAGTATCGCCAGATTGTGAAAGATGAAATCGAATCGCAGATTGCAGAGGTGATTGCGACCAGAACCGAAGAAGAAGCGAAGGTTTCTCCGATGGTCACCGCCGCTTGACTGGTAGGCTGCTTTTTCGGCTAGGCTATAGCCGTACAGCGCTATAACTGCCTGCCTCTGTGTCTATGCTCACCCCTATTCACGACTGGTTTGCTCGGCAGGGCTGGCAGCCGATTGCCTTTCAATCTGAGACCTGGGCCGCTTATCTTGCGGGTAAGAGCGGAATAATTCAGGTGCCGACGGGTTCTGGGAAGACCTATGGGGCAGTGATGGGAGCGATCGCCCAAATGCTCGCTGAAATCGAAGCAGGGAAATCCGTCAGCGGATTGCAGCTACTATACATCACGCCTTTAAGAGCCCTCTCACGCGATATCGAGGCGGCAGTTCGGCGACCGATAGAGGAGATGGGCTGGTCAATTGCGGTGGAGTCGCGCACGGGCGATACGAAGTCTTCAGTGAAAAGTCGGCAAATTAAGAAGATGCCGCAAATTTTGATCACGACACCGGAGTCCCTAGCGGTGCTGCTGTCGTACAAAAATTCGGCCAAGCGGTTTGGCTCACTGCGCTGCGTGATTTTGGATGAATGGCATGAGTTGATGGCTTCCAAGCGCGGGACACAGGCGGAGTTATGTATGTCCCAATTGCGGCAGCTCAACCCGACCGTGCAGACCTGGGCCATTTCGGCGACGCTGGGCAATTTGCAGGAGGCGGCTGAGGCGGCAACCGGGCTCGGATCAGCGCCTGTCGTCATCCAGTCGAATATTCAGCGAGAGACGGTGATTACGAGTGTGATGCCAGAGGAGGTAGATACTTTTCCCTGGGCAGGGCATTTAGGGCTGCGGATGTTTGAAGAATTAGTGGCGGCGCTGGATATTGAGCGCTCTACGCTGATTTTTGTGAATACGCGATCGCAAGCCGAACGCTGGTTTCAAGCCCTCACCTACGCCCTGCCCGATCACGAACAGCAAATCGCGCTGCATCACGGATCGATTGATTTTGACACGCGGCTAGCGATTGAGGCAGGCGTAAATTCTGGGGATATCAAGTGGGTTGTCTGCACGTCTTCTCTGGACTTGGGTGTAGACTTTCAGCCGGTAGAGCGGGTCGTGCAAATTGGCAGTGCTAAGAACTTGGCGCGACTCTTACAGCGGGCGGGCCGGTCTGCGCATTTACCAGGCGGCACCTCTGAAGTCTTCTTTTTACCGACAAATGCGCTAGAGCTGTTGGAAATATCTGCTTTTCGCCGAGGACTTGCCGCAGGACAAATCGAATCTCGCCACACTTTGGACAAGCCTTACGATGTGCTGATTCAGCATTTGGTGACGCTGGCCTGCGGCGACGGCTTTGTGGCTGATGAGATTTTTGCGGCTGTTAAGCAAACATTCTCTTATCAGGAACTCACACAAAGCGAATTTGACTGGATGTTAGACTTTTTAGAGAATGGCGGCAAGTGCCTTAAAGCCTATCCGCGCTATCAGAAACTGGTGACTGAAGCAGGCGTTTATCAGATCGCGACGCCGCAAATTTCTCGGATGCACAAGCTGAGCATCGGCACGATTACCGGCAATCAGCAGGTGAAGATTGCCTATGCCAAGGGCCGACAAATTGGCACGGTGGAAGAGAGCTTTGTCTCAAGGTTGAAAAAAGGAGATGTGTTCTTTTTCTCAGGGCGACAGCTAGAGTACTTCCAAATGAAGGACATGACGCTGTATGTGAAAAATGCGAAGAAAAAGTCCAACGTGGTGCCGGTCTGGAGCGGGGGCTATTTGGCAATTTCGGATCGCCTGAGTCAGTACATTCGAGCAGAGATTACCGAAGCAAAAGAGGGCAATGTGAGCCCGGAAGTGGCCTGTATTATGCCGATTTTGGCGGCGCAGGATCGGATTTCGCATTTGCCGGGGGCCGATCAGTTTTTGATCGAGTGCTGCAAAACCAGGGAAGGGCAGCACCTGTATGTATATCCTTTTGAAGGGCGAAACGTGCACGAAGGGCTCGGTTTCTTATGGGCGTACCGGTTCTCGCAGATCAAGAAGGCGACGTTTACGGTGTCGGTAAACGACTACGGATTCGAGATTTTAGCGCCGAAGGACTATCCGTTTGCAGAACTATTTGATGAGGGATTTTTCTCAACGAGAAATCTGTACGAGGAGATTAAAGAGAGCTTGAATATTTCAGAGCTGACACAGCGCCGATTTCGCGGCATCTCGCAGGTGGCAGGGCTGGTTTTTAAGGGATATCCGGGCTCGAAGAAGACCGCGAATCAGGTGCAGATTAGTTCTTCGCTGATTTACGAGGTGTTTAGTAAGTACGAGCCGGAAAATTTGCTGCTTCAGCAGGCAGAGCAGGAAGTGATCGATTTGCAGATGGAAGCGCCCCGGCTGACAGCGGCGCTGAAGCGGATGAGGGCACTAGAGCTGGTGTGGCAGCAGATTCAGCGGCCTTCGCCTTTGGGGTTTCCGCTGCTGGTAGAGCGGCTGAGTTCGCGGCTGACCAATGAGAGTTTGCGCGATCGCATCGAGCGCCTGAAGCAGCAGTGGGACAAATAACCTAACCTTTCTTTCCCTGCCTGCGGATGGTCTACGTGACAGGGGCAACTTGGAGTAGGCTAAGTGGATAGGAGCGATCGCAGTCTGTTTAAAAAGAATCAACATGCCTAGAGTCTCCATTCTTAAACCCGGTCAGAGCTACACGTTTCGCAGCTACTTCGAGATGAACTATGAGCCAGAAGACATTTTGGCTGAACTTGGCTGTTCCCTGGTGCGAACCACGTTTGACTTTCCTGATTTTGATCTGAGCAAAATTGATTTCACTGGATCAGAAGAAATCTTCAATCAGTCGGTTGCGCTGTTGCAAAAAACCATGCAGAGCCGATTACCTTTTGTGAGCTTAACCAGTGAAGCTGCCCGAAGGGAAATTTTAATTGCGCCAGTCGTGCTTGCGCTAGTCGACTATACTCACGCGCAGCTCAGGATTGAATATGGCGTCAATGTTTCTGATCAGCTCAAAGGGTCTTTAGACTACTACATAAAAAGCCCATACAACTTTTTGGTCATCGAAGCTAAAAATGCCGACCTGACTCGCGGCTTTACGCAGCTAGCTGTGGAACTGATCGCGCTAGACCAATGGGTTGATTCCGAGGCTCCCGTCCTCTATGGCGCTGTCTCGACCGGAGACGTTTGGCAATTTGGTCGGTTTAAAAGAGCGAGCAAGCAAATCGACCAAGACCTGACGCTGTATCCTATCCCTGCGGATCTCGTAGCTTTGTTTCGAGTACTGCTGAGTATCTTGACGGGGCAGGTTTAGAGGGAAGTTAGAGTCTAAATCCTTCTCCCTCAGGAGAAGGACTTAGGATGAGGGGGGCGGTGTGTTCTTTAGTTGCGAGTCCCTTAGGGCGCTGTGTCTATTGGGCTGTGTCTATGGGCTAATGGTCACAGCCGCAGCTCGGCGGGTAGGGCGCTTGCGATCGCTCTTTTTCACCCCGCCTGCCATCTCATATTCGTTGCTGTCTTTGCCGTAGCGAGCAGCGACGCCTAGCAGCATTTGCTCAGAGTGAACCGCGAGCAGCCGCTCTGCCTTATCGACTTCATTTTGCAGCTCATCTACGTAGGAAAGCGTCTTGTTGTAGGCGTTGATTTGGGTACGCAAATTTTCGATATTTTGGTTGTAGAGCTGCATTGTCATGCCGGGGCCCATGTCTAGCTTGTCATCAATCGACTGCATCCCGGCTGAGCGCCGCTGCGCCTTGTCAAGCACACGAGAGCTGCGTTTTTGTCTGGCCATAATAGATCCCTGTGATAAAAGATAAACAACTGTTGGTGTTGCCGCCTAGCCTCAGCTCAGCAGCAACATCTTTCTTGCTCTATGAGCATCTTTAGAGTGTCCGTTTTGAGACATGGTTATCTAGGTATGATTGGCGATTTTTGCGCGTCTGATCAGGCACATGCCGTAATCTTGCGTACGTCAGCCCGTCGTTACTGACGAACAACGCGCCCGGAGGCTCGAAACCCCCGCTGTTGCTAATAAACGCCACGCCTACCCCCTCAACAAGCCCGCTGTTGTAAACCAATGCCGTGCCTACCCTCCCGACAAGCCTGCTGTTACAAGCAAACATCGCGCCCGAATGCTTGACAGGCTCCTTTGCTGAGTGCAGCCGAGGGAGGTTTGCTCTGATGGGCCGGAATCAGGGCGAAGAAAGTTGGTGTAGAGTAAAAGCACATTGTTCAAAATTTTATAGGCTGGTTGTATGGAACCAATTACGTTGGCCGCAGCATTTGCCGCCCTCACCGCAGTGGCAAGCGGCATCACCGCTGGGGCGACTGGCAAACTGGGCGAGGGGCTGGTGACTGCCGCGCAGCAGTGGCTAACGCAATTGCGGCAGCATTCGCCTGACACGGTGAAGCGCTTAGCAGCCGTGAGCGATCCTAATGTGATAGATGTCGAAATTCTCGAAGAAGTGAAGCGGGTAGCCGCAGCTCAGCCAGATGTGCAGGCGGCGATGAATGAGACAGTAAAGGCGGCAGATGCTGATAGCGGCAAGTTTCCAAATTTGACGAAGCTGGCTGACAAAATTGCCAACGTTAACTTCGGAACGATTACCACTCAGAACAACACTTTCAACTTTTGACTACAGTCGGCGGGAGAGGCACCGCCAGAGCTAAGCACCCCTAACAATTTGCCAGTGAGTAACGTCAGCGTCTTTGTCGGTCGCGATGACGACTTGCAGGCTGTAGACACTTTGCTGATGCAAAACAGCCGGGTGAACATTGCAGCGGCGGTGGGCATGGGCGGCGTGGGCAAAACAGAGTTGGCGTGGCAGTATGCGCGGCGGCGGGGCGATGCCTTTCCCGGTGGGGTGTGCTGGCTGCGCGGGGTAGAGCCGATTGCGCCGCAGATTATCAGCTTTGCGCGAGATTATTTGAACTTAGCGGTGCCGGAGCAATCGGAAGACCCGGTGGCCTGGTGCGTTCAGCGGTGGCCGAAGGAAGGAGAAAGGAACGAGCCGGTGCTGATGGTGGTGGATGACGTGCAGGACTATGGTGCGCTAAAGCCTTTGCTGCCGAGTAACGGGCGGTTTCGGGTGCTGCTGACGACGCGGCAGGCGATTTTGCCGATGGGTCAGCGGTTGGCGCTGAAGGTGCTGGTGCCGGGGGCGGCATTGGAACTGCTGACCAGTTTGGTAGGCGCAGCGCGGATTGAGGCGGTGCTGGCGGAGGCGCAGGCGCTGTGTGAGTGGGTAGGGTGGTTGCCTTTAGGCATTGAGCTGGTGGGCTGGTATTTGGTGCAGCGACCTGATCTGACGATTGCGACGCTGATTGAGCGGCTAGAGGGCAAGCGCTTGGCGGCAAAGGCGCTGATGGATACGCAGGCAGAGATGACAGCAACGCTGGGAGTAGCGGCGGCGTTTGAAGTGAGCTGGGAGCCGCTGACGGCGGAGGGTAAAACGCTGGCGGGGCTGTTGGGGCTGTTTACAGATGCGCCGGTAGATTGGGCTTGGGTGCAGCAGGCTAGCGAGCCGGGGCAGGTGCTAGATGAAGAAGCGCTAGAAGATGCGCAGACGGAGCTATTGCAGGTGAGCTTGTTGCAGATGACAGGGCCGCAAGGTGAGCGGCGCTACGGGGTGCATCCGCTGGTGAGAGAGTTCTTTGCGGTGAAGCTAGCGACGCTGGACGAGGCTGAGGGCTTGCAACGGGGGTTTGCGCAGGCGATGACGGAGATTGCAAAAACGGTACCCCCAACAGCGACGCTGGCCGTGCAGCAGCAGGTAGGAGAAGCAGTTCCCCATATGGAAGCAGTGGCGCTGCGGTGGACGGAGCATTTAGAAGGGATTGATAAGCTTTGGTGCTGTATAGGCTTAGCGCGATTTTACAAAAGCTCGAACCAGTGGGGAGAGGCAGAGCGGTGCTATCAGCGATCGCTCGCCATTAGCGAAAACCAGTGCGGCGAAAGCCATCCCGACACCGCCAGCAGTCTGGATAACTTGGCGGAGCTGTATCGGTCGCAGGGGCGCTATAGCGAGGCCGAACCGCTGTATGTGCAAGCACTCGAAATTTGGCAATCGGAGCTTGGCGATCGCCATTCCGACACCGCCACCAGTCTGAATAACTTAGCGTTGCTGTACCAGTCGCAGGGGCGCTATGGCGAGGCAGAACCGCTGTATGTGCAAGCGCTCGAAATTTATCAAACCGAGCTGGGCGATCACCATCCCTTCACCGCCACCAGTCTGAATAGCTTGGCGGAGCTGTAGCGGTCGCAGGGGCGCTATAGCGAGGCCGAACCGCTGTATGTGCAAGCACTCGAAATTTATCAAACAGAGCTGGGCGATCACCATTCCGACACCGCCACCAGTCTGAATAGCTTGGCGTCGCTGTACCAGTCGCTGGGGCGCTATGGCGAGGCCGAACCGCT
>JBBQAC010000131.1:0-12419 GCA_038315915.1 Phormidesmidales cyanobacterium | reverse complement strand
CGTACCGGCGAGTGCGCCGCTGCCCAACGGCGAAATATTCACCCGCTTAAGCACATCGCCCAGGCGATCCCAGTCGCGCTGAGTCATCTCAAAATAGGCCAGAAAATGGTGGGCTAAGCTCAAAGGCTGCGCCCGCTGCATATGTGTATAGCCGGGGATCAAGGTCTCGACGTTCTGCTGGGCAATCTCCACGACCGCCTGCTGAAACCCTTTAATCAGCTCGCGAATCCGGGCAATCTCACCGCGCAAATACAGGCGCAGGTCAGTGCCCACCTGATCGTTACGAGAGCGAGCCGTGTGTAGCTTTTTGCCGACTGCGCCGACTAGCTCAATCAGCCGGTGCTCCACCGCAAAGTGCACGTCTTCTTCTTCCACGCCGGGAGTAAATTTCCCTTCGCGATATTCCTGGCGAATCGTTTCCAGACCTGACACAATTTGCTCGCATTCGGCTGGGGTCAGGATGCCGACTTTGCTCAGCATTTTCGCGTGAGCAACCGAGCCGGTGAGGTCGCATTCGAGTAGCTGAATGTCGAAGCCGATACTGGCATTGAACTGAGCGATCGCTGGATGCAATGCCGATTCAAATCGCTGGCTCCAGGTCTGCTGACCGCCCGCCGAAGTAGCCGATTGACTAGGTTGGTTGCCCACTGTTGTGCCCGCGCTCCTGTAGCGATCTGCTCTATGCAGGGCTCTCTCACTAGAGATAAACCCACCATACAGTAGCAGCTTGTGAGATCGCGCGATCGCCCACTTCCCCCCTGATCTTGTCAGTCTGTCAGGGTTTCCGTATCGTTAGCCATAAGAAGAAAATGACTTAAAGCTATAGCCCAGCACAATACCAATCAGCAGCGCCCAGATCTGTCCGGACTCGTAAAAACCGTGCAGCATCTTGCCGGTTGAACCAAACAAATCTTCGTCAAAATACTGGGCAACAATTGGCGTACCCGTCGTCGCCGATGCCTCAAACTGAGCCGTATAAAATTCTAGAGATTCCATAAATTTCCAGCAGATCATGCTGTCCCAATAGGCATCCCCAAACATACCCAGTCTCAGATCGACATCTAACAGGTCAGAGCAACTTATTTCGATATCACATCGGGTATTACAGCGTAGAAAGCTGCCTGAACTCCGCTGGCTGAGTCACTCGCATTACCACCAGCGTCGTATCGTCTTCAGCCTCGCGATCTGTGCCCATAAAGCGCTGTAGCGTTTTGAACAAATACTCTAAAATCTCTTCAGAACTCGGAAGGTTGCGACAGGCCCAGCAAAAAGACTCAATTAAATTGTCTTCATCAAACCGCTGACCGCTGCGATTAGCTGCTTCTGTAAAGCCATCGGTGTAGTAAATCACCGTATCTCCCGGCTGTAGCTGAATTTGATTTTCCTGATAGTGAGTGTCCATCTCCAAGCCTAGTAGCATCCCATCGGCATCGAGTCGCCTCACCTGTCCGGTTTCAGCCTGCCACAGTAAGGGCGGATTATGCGCCGCATTACCGTAAGAGAGCAATTGCGTACGCGGATCATACTGAGCGCAAAACAACGTGACAAAGCGATTGGAACTTTCCAAATCGGTGCGCATTACCCAGTTGAGATGTTGCAACAGGTGACCGGGAGAATGGCTATTGAGCACTTCGGCCCGCAGCATACCGCGCAGCATCGTCATCATCAGACCGGCTGGCACCCCCTTACCCATCACGTCGCCAATCGCAAAATTCCACGGCTTCTCTCTAGAAGCGGGATCGTCTGGCCGTCTGAGTTGCTCGTAAGTAGTGGGGATAAAATCGTAGTAGTCGCCGCCTACTTTATTAGCAGTATTACACCGCGCTGCCAGGTCGATCCCCTCAATTTGAGGGCATTGCCGGGGCAGTAGCTGAGCTTGAATCTCTGCGCCTAGCTCTAGCTCCCGATCCAGGCGCTCTTTGTGGCGCACCTCGTGGGTGAGCTGGTTGTTCTCAATGGCGACGGCAGTTTGGTCGGCCACTAGCCGCACGAGCTTTTGGCGGGTCTCGCTCCAGGTATAGTCGCCCTCATGGCTAAATACGTACAGCCGACCTCGCTCTACATTTTGCACAATAATAGCAGTACCAAAAATTTGACAGTCCGCGCCTAAATATCTACCGGCCTGCCTGTCGAGTGAAACCAGGGTGGCGTTGGCCTCGCTGGCAATTGTCCGGGAAGTCGACAGGGTGGCGGTAATTTGCCGGGTCGCCATCTCCAGCGCTAGCCGCACATTCTGGCAGTCGTCTTCACCTGTGCAGTGGAGCTTTTCGAGCCGGAGCTGGCCGTTGGGTTGAAACATCACCAGCGCCCCACCTGAGGCATCGGTCACCCGACTGGCAATCATCGGGATCAGCTCTAAAAATTGGCTGAGGTTGTTCAGGCTGCGGAGGGCAAAGCCCAGCGATCCCAACAGGTCTTGAATTTTGGCTTGCTCTCGCTGCAACCGGGAGATCAATTCCCTTAGCGCATATACAGAAGTACTGTTCGGCACTGTTGTGTTGGGTGTGGGATGGGGATCAACAGGCATGGAAACTCCACTGGGAATAGAGCGACTACTCTCTGATGGCGATGGCTGGAAAGGAGTAGTCGGTCGCGATTGCATGGAGGTGAGGGCATCTGCCAAAATTAGCCATCACGATAGCATTTCTCAGGACACAGTCAAGGCGAAACGGAGAAAGAAAACGTCAATTGCGTTAGTAAACAAGGACATTCTGCTAAGTTTTCAGGGTAATTGAGGTTTTCGTATAGTTATGTATTGATCGTTTCTTATGGGCGCGTTCTTATGGGTGCGTTCTTATGGGCTAGGTTAATACAACTTGAGCGATTCGGTGCAAAATCCCACGACCTCATCAGTCGAAGTCGTTTGAGCAAGATAGGCGATCGCGGGTCGCCGAATCAATATGAGATCGATACCTAGCTCAGCTGCGACCTGTCGCTTGATGGCTTCGCCGCCCGGTTCGCCAGAAGCTTTAGCGACGACCCTTGAGATTTGCCACTGCTGCCACAGCGCTTTTTCGAGCGCCGGGGCGATAGGCGGACGAAGGGCAATAATATTTTGCGGCGCAAATCCGGCAGCAAGGGCACCCGCGATCGCTTCTACAGAGGGCAATACTCTAGCAAAAAGCTCAGATGTTTGCCGAAAAGGCGCAAACTGCGACAGGTGCCGGTATCCCAGTGTAAAGAGTACCCGCTGACGATGGAGCAAGTCGCTCGCCACCAGCGCCTCAAGAGAATCTACGTCGATCACTGACTTGTCAGCAGCGTTCTCCACCGCCGAACGCTCGTAGCGCAAGTAAGCAAGGCCCTGCCGTTCACAGAGGGCCATTGCCTGCCGAGATATTTCACAGGCAAACGGATGAGAGGCATCGACCACGCACCGTATGTTCTGCTGTAGGGCAAATTTTTGAATCGTTTCCGGCGTTAGTTTACCGACCGACACCGACGCAGTAGGTAAGTAGAGTCCCTTAGCGGCAGGTGTCGTCACCGTGACGACATAGGGAATGGCTTGAGCCGACAGCCTGCCCGCCAGTTCAGCGCTCTCGTGAGTACCCCCAATTAGCCAGACCTGAGCCGTCATCAATTTAGGGGGTACCGCATAGCCAATACTTTGAAGCTTTGGGCGCTATGACCAGCGCACTTTGTAAAGGTGGAACAGCTCGCCCTCTTGCTGTTTAGCGACTGTGGCACCGGCAGTTTTGATCAGCGATCGCCACTCACTCAGACTTTCCAAAAAAACCTCAGCGCCTAAATAAGTCTCTAAAATAGCCCAGTTTTCGGCCAGCTCTTGGGCCGGGTCGACGACATCAAATACAAAAAAGCCACCGGGCTTCAGCAAAGGCCGCACCGCCTCCAGCACCGCCTGCCAATAGTCCATTGGGTAGTAGCAGCTAAAGCCAGTCGCCAGCACCAGATCAAAACTTTCCGGTGCATAGTCGAGCTGATGAGCCGCCCCCTGCCTGACTTCCTTGAACAGCTTAGAATCGAGCTGAGGGCCGCGCTGGTGAAGCGTTTTAACCGCAATCTCGCTGATATCTTGACCGTGAAACAAAGCCTGCCAGCGCTTCCAGTCATAAATCAAGAAGCTAAACCCACAGCCCAAATCCAGGCAGTGCTGATTTTTCTTCGGCTGCGCGACTTGCCAAAACGGAGATGCAATTCGGGTCGTCAGCGAGCCCGCTGCCCAATCGCGAAACACAGGCATCGCCTCTATTTCTTCAGGTAGCTCAAAGGATTTGCCAGCATATTCTGCATCAAATCGCTTCGCCACTGCGCCAACGATGGGTAACCAGGGCACCGACTTAGCCTTCAAAACATCCCCCAGAGGATTGGCTGGGAGACTGTCAGCAGCCGACTTACTCGCTTTTTGACCCATTTTGCTGTCCTTTAAGAGCCTTTGATAGCCTTGGTAAAATTCCGCCGGTAAGCCTTATTGCCGATTAAAAACACGGGCCAAAGCAGCGTTAGCTGGGCTTTGCCTGTACTGAAATCTGTGCGTTTGAAGCCGGTCCAAAACTTCCAGGCACCTGTCCCGTAAACGCCCAGCACAATAATCCAAATTAGAGTACTCATCCACGCTTTCCTAAATGTAGCTTTACTTACCACTATACTATTGATTTTCTGAAGAACCGAGTCATGGCCGCAGCCGCAAGCTTTGTAAGACTCCTATAGAATGTCAGTGACCCGCTCCCAGGCCAAGCTCTATCTCGATAAAACTCAAAAAACTGAGAACGCACAGGCCAGAAGACAAGCCAAAAGCCTGAGACACCTACCTTTTGACCGCTCTAAGATATTTTAAGCAAACTCCAGGAGAGCAACCATGCGCGCAGTCCTTATGGCCGGCGGTTCAGGCACGAGGCTCAGGCCACTGACCTGCGATTTGCCGAAGCCGATGGTGCCTGTGCTCAACCGCCCGATTGCCGAACACATTGTCAATCTTCTAAAGCGCCACCACATTACTGAGATCATCGCCACGCTGTTTTACCTGCCTGATGCGATGCGTGATTACTTTCAAGACGGCAAAGACTTTGGCGTGCAGATGACCTACGCCGTAGAGGAAGATCAGCCCTTGGGAACAGCGGGCTGCGTCAAAAACGTCTCTGAGCTACTCGATGAAACTTTTTTGGTGATTAGCGGTGACAGCATTACCGACTTTGATCTGCAAGCGGCGATTGAGTTTCACAAAGCGAAGGGCGCGCAGGCAACGCTGGTGCTGACCCGAATGCCTAATCCACTGGAATTTGGCGTAGTGATCACCGACTCAGAAGATCGGATCGTTCGCTTTTTAGAAAAGCCTTCGACCAGCGAAGTGTTTTCGGATACGGTCAATACGGGTACCTATATTCTTGAGCCTGAGGTGCTCAGCTATATTCTGCCAGACCAAGCTCAAGACTTCTCGGCGGATCTATTTCCCCGGCTACTGAGCGTAGGGGTGCCTTTGTACGGATACGTTGCTAAGGGCTATTGGTGCGATGTTGGCCACCTCGATGCCTATCGTGAGGCTCAGTACGATGCGCTGCAAGGCAAAGTACTGATTGACTATGCTTATCCTGAGAGAACCGCCAACGTCCGGGTTGGTAAGGGTACTTTCATTCATCCAACCGCTAAGCTTCAGCCGCCTTTGCTCATCGGCGATAATTGTCGAATTGGCCCCAGGGCAGTCCTGGAGCCCGGCACAGTCGTAGGCGACAACGTCACGATTGGTAGCGATGCTAATTTAAAGCGCCCAATTATTTGGAACGGGGCGGTGATTGGGGAAGATACTCATCTGCGCGCCTGCGTAATTGGTCGAGGAACCCGCGCTGATAAGCGATCGCACATTTTGGAAGGAGCTGTAGTCGGCTCGCTGTCAACTATCGGTGAGGAAGCCCAAATTAGCCCGGGTGTAAGGGTATGGCCGAGCAAGCGAATTGAGTCTGGAGCCACGCTCAATATCAATTTGATTTGGGGAAAAACAGCCCGGCGCAACCTGTTTGGACAAAGAGGGGTAGCGGGGCTAGCGAACATTGACATCACGCCCGAATTTGCGGTGAAACTAGGAGCGGCCTATGGCTCTACGCTCAAGCCAGGGGCTCAGGTAACAGTTTCTCGCGATCAGCGCAGTATTTCACGGATGGTGACCCGCTCACTGATTGCGGGCTTGATGTCCGTCGGAATCAATGTCGAAAATTTAGATGCTATTTCTATTCCGGTGGCGAGAAATGTTTTGCCGACGCTTCATGTCGCGGGCGGCATTCATGTGCGGCTCCATCCCAATCGGTCAGATCATCTCTTAATCGAGTTTTTTGATGCTGACGGTATTGATATTTCAAAAAGCCGAGAGAAAAAAATAGAAGGCGCTTACTTTAAAGAGGATCTGCGGCGAGCGCAGATTCACGAAATCGGCGCGGTGACCTATCCCATCAGCCTCGTAGACATTTACGCGACCGCTTTTGAAAAGCATCTCAATATCGAATCTATTCGCAGCAGCAAGTCTAAAGTCGTGATTGACTACGCTTACGCTGTGTCGGGCGCGGTTCTGCCTCAACTACTTGAAAAGTTTGGCTGTGATGCCGTCGTGCTCAATGCCAGCTTGAGTGCGACCGCCCCTTCGGTCGATGAACGGGAGACGCTGCTGATTCAGCTCGGCAAGGTCGTACAGGCATTGCAGGCCACCTTCGGCGTCCAAATTGTAGCCAACGGAGAACAGTTGGTTCTAGTCGATGAAGCCGGTACCCCCATTCGCGGCGAGACCCTGACGGCGCTGATGGTGCACATGATTTTGACGGCGCACCCTCGGGGTACGGTGGTCGTCCCCGTGCAGACCACTGGCGCAGTTGAGGAAATTGCGCGCCGTCACGATGGCGAAGTAATTCGCACCAAAGCCAATCCCACAGCGCTAATGGCCGCCTGCCGTACCAATGCGGATGTGGTACTGGGCGGCAGTGGGGATATGGGCTTTATTTTTCCGCAGCTACATCCCGGCTTTGATGCGATGTTCTGTGTTGCCAAGCTGATTGAAATGCTGCTGATTCAAGAGCAATCACTCGGTCAAATTTGGGAAGAGCTACCCTGCATCTCCCACCGCTCGCAGATGATTCGCTGCCCCTGGACTATAAAGGGAGCACTCATGCGCTATCTTGTAGAAACTCATCCGACCGGAAGCCTGGAGCTGATAGACGGTGTTAAAATTATAGACCCCGATCAGTCCGACAATCGGCAAAATTGGGTGCTGGTGTTACCGGATGCCAGCGAACCGTCTGTACATATTTTCGCCAATAGCGAAGATCGCGGCTGGGTGGAGAGTCAGCTTCGGCACTACCGGCAAAAAGTACAGTATTTTATCGAATTAGAGCAGCGGACTAAGGAAAGGGTATGAACAACTGCATTTTGATGGCGGAAATAGTGCAGGCTCCGCAGCTTCGCTACACGGCTGATAACCAAACCCCGATTGCTGAGTTTGTTGTCAAGTTTCCGGGGCTGCGAGAGGGCGATGCCCCCGGCCAGATGACGGTTCTGGGCTGGGGCAATTTGGCCCAAGAGATTCAGGAGCGCTACCAGCAGGGCGATCGCGTTCTACTGGAAGGCCGCTTGAGCATGAACACCGTAGAGCGCCCGGAAGGCTTTAAAGAGAAACGCGCTGAGATGACCGTACAGCGCGTAAGCCCGATTGGAGAGCTACAGTCGATGGTGATTGCCGAACCCACACCAATCACAGCAGGCAAGGTAGTCAGCAGCAGCGGTCTGTCTTCTGGGGCTTCGACGCCTGCGGCTGCATCGTCCGAAGCCGCCACCCCAGCCGCACCCGCGACCTCTGCTGCCGCTGAAGCTCCTGACTATGACGATATTCCATTTTAAGGTATTTCGTTCGCCGCGAGGACGTTTTGCTGGCTGCTGACCTTATTGAGCAGCTTCAAAAGATTCGCGGTTTTCAAAGATTGTAAAAACCTGATCCATACTGGTGAGCTCAAACAGCATCTTCACTTGCGGATTGATCGAGCAGACATACATTTCGCAACTATGCGATCGCACATTCTTGAGCACTGCCACCAAAATCCCCAAACCCGAGCTATCGACAAAAGTGGTTTCTTTGAGATCCATCAGTAAGGTCTTGGTACCGTTAGTGAGGGCTTTGTTGACCTGAGTGCGAATTTCTTCGGCTTTAGTACTGTCTAAAATCCCGCTGGGCGACAGTACCTGAACGGTTGTATCCATACTCACCATATTCACCTAAGTTCCCGTATCTACTGATATCTACTGTATCTGCTGACGATATTTTACTGTCTTGTGCGGCTATCACCCAACGTAATCAGCCGGTGTCGATGGGTCGCGCTCCCAGTCTATCGGTTCCTACTTAGCTTTATCAAGGCTTTACACCCTATCAAGATGCCCCACTGCGGGCGAATACAGTTCAACTGGGCTGTGATCGGGGCAAATATTCACCACCAGGCTCGTATTTGGGCTGTGAGTTAGCGGCGTAATATACAGATGCGGATGCAACGCTTTCCAAAAGTAGGTGACAAAGTCTGCGATTTCTGAATCGCACATCCCTTCATTTCCCTGGGCTCTCATCCGGTGTTCGGCTTCCTGCCGCCACTGCTGCGATAGGCGATAGTCTGATGGTTTCAGCACCATCAGGCTGTCGATCAGCGACCATAAGGGCAAATAACCCCGCAGCCGACGATTGCAGGACTGGGCCAACTGTCGGTCGGCAGCGGTCACGATAGGCTCGGGTAAGCGGCTACTTTCAGCGGTGAAGACAGTCTCTTCGAGCGGCTGCGCACCGACAAACCAGCCTTCAAAGAGGACAATCCGGGGCACGGGTCGATAGATCGGGGAGATGCGATCGCCCTGCCCTTGATGCAGAGACTTATCGAACTGTGGCAGCGCAATCTGCTCGTCAGGAGAAGCCTTTTTGATAGCGCTCAAGGTGCGCAGACCTAGCTCAATATCGTGGGTACCTGGCGGCCCTCGCCAGCGCAGGAGAGGATCTCGCGCTTGGAGCACTTGGCGCTGGGCGTAGGGCAAATACAGGTCATCTAGCGACAGTCCTACCGCTGGCTGACCCAAATGCTGCAAAAGTAGGCATAAAATTTGAGTCAGTGTAGTTTTACCGGTGCCTTGTCCGCCCAAAATTCCCTGAATAAAGGGTTTATTTGCTACCTGCTGCGCTTTGTTCAGCCATTGAGCCAGGGGTAGCCACACTGTCCACAGCGGCCCTATCCAATCTGTCCAGTGACCCGGCAAAGGGAATAAATGGGGCGACACCTCCAGTGCTGAGCTGAGCGATCGCAGCAGAGCCGCCCGATCTTCAAGCGCAAGGGCAACGTTGTCAGCCGATATCTGCCAGACCTTAGCTCGCTGTGGGTAGCTGAGTTCCCAGTCAATGAGCTGCTGACGCTGACTCGCTGAGGGCAACTGGCCCTGGCCCCAGGCGATTACCTGCTGGTGGCTCCAGGCACTCATAGCCGTCACCGGCCCTGACTCTGACGGGCTTCATCGGCCTGTCTTAGCTGCACAGACAAACTGGCAGCAGGGCCGTCTCTTGTCGCCGCGAAGGTATCAATGTGGCGAATAAAAGGGCGAGCAGTCGCTTCAACGAGTTTGAGCAGAGGAATAGCCGCTTCAGTCACAGATCGCTCCTGAAGAATAGCCGTCAGGTCGGCGTACAGGTAGCCGCTGTTCACCTTGTCGAGGGGAGCGATCGCCTCGGCAAATCGATCCGACGCCAGCAGGGAGCTTTGAGACGCACTGAGGGCACTCTCCATTCCTGCCACAGAACTGGTGAAAATTTCATAGTCACCCTGCTGTAAGTGCAGCCCCAACACTTCAGTTTCCAGGCTATTAGAGGTTGTCCGGTTATGCGGGCGAGCTTTAAACCGCGTCCAGGCAGTTGCCTCACTCTCCCCAATCGCCACTGGAACAACGCTATAGCCCTGAGCCATGGCGGCTTGATCGAGCCGAGCGATGCCTTCGGGTTGCCGCGATACGGCGAGTATCCAGTCGGTTTGCTGGCCTGTGCGAAGCTGACCGAGAGCATAGTCGGCGATCGCCCAGTCCCACAAAGACGAAGGCCCCGCTGCCTGAGTTGGAGCAGCGGCCAACCGTAGAAAGTCGGGCAGCACACCGTCAGACAAACCCAGTTCGGCCAGGGCAGATTGTAACTGACTCAGGTCGTAGCTAGCTAAAGCGATCGCACTGTTAGCCGGCAAAAACACCAGCGCAGCCACGGGCTCACTCAAGGCTTCACTCACCGCTTTACTTGCAGTAGCCGTTTCCACCAACCGAGCTTTGGCCACAAGGCCCGTAGCGTTTATGCCCACACCGACCGCCGCAAATTGAGGGGCATCGGGAGTCACCACATCTTTGCTCGCCCCTCTGCCAATGTCTCGGGCGAGCCTCGTGTCAACATAGGCCAGACCAATGCGCTCTGCTGGTAGCTGAGCCACCGTCTGTCGGTATGCCGGATCTTGAGCGAGGTTCGCGGCAGTCTGGGCCACTTGAATACTGCGTCGCAACACCCGGACGTCATTGGCAAACATCACAAATTGGCTACCGACCAGGGCACTGGCCACTGCTGAGGACTGCTTGTTCGCATACAGCACTCTTACACCGCTCACTATCTCAGCTAGCGGCGCACCATTCGCCAAACTCTGCCGCTGCCAGAAAAGCTGTAAAAATTCACTCGCCTGCTGCTGCCGATCTGGGGCAATTTCCAACACCGTCAGATATCCGAGCTGCTGACCGGCCCGATCAGGGTCTAAGTCTCTGTCGGTGAGGGCAAAGGTAATCTCATTGCCAATCCACGGTCGAATATCGTGGTCGTAGTCAATTTGGGTGCTGTCGAGCAGGCTTTGCTTAAGCTGATCAATCTCGCGGATGGCCTGCTGCCGCTGTGAAGGCTCGACCACTGCCTGCTGAAAGGCCACAATGCGCTCTGGCTGGGTGAGCAAAGAAAAGGTCAGAGGCGACTTTGCGGGGACAAAGAGGGTAGCGGCAGCAATGGGGCGATCACCGCCTGCCCGTAAAGTCAGTGGGCCGGTTGCGCTCAGGTACCAAAGACCACCGACGCCCGCCATCAGCAGCGCTATCAGCACCGCCAGTAGCCCTACCAGGAAAGGGCGACTTGAGCGACCAGCCTCCGAATCTCGCGCAGCAGCCGTCATACTTACAATCCATCAACTATGACAAGTCTATAGGATTGGCAGTGCTTAGGAAATCTAGCCGACTTTAGCCGAGATCTCGATCTCGCCATACGGCCACTAAGCGCCCGTCAATATGCACATCTTCTGCCGCATACTCCATCGGGTCGTAGTTAGGATTGGCAGGCTTGAGAATGACTCTATCTTTTTCGAGGTGGTAGTACTTTAGCGTAGTAGTCGACTCTACGCGGGCTGCGACAATCGTGCCGTTGCGAATGCGGGACGGCTCCAGAACTTTTCGCATGATCACGATGTCGCCGCTGTCGATAAGCGCCTCGATCATGGAGTCGCCATTCACCTTGAGCGCAAAATCACCGTTTTGAAAGGATAGGGAAGTCGGATCAAAACGGTCTTCGGTGTGATCTTCGGTCTCTGGGAAAACCTCGACCATGGAGCCTGCAGTGATCGCCCCTAAAATCGGCAGCCCCAAAGATTCCTGCAAAATTTGGATAGTGCGAGCCTTGCCTTCAGTCCACTTGATGTAACCTTTATTGCGCAAATGCTCCAGTCGACTTTGAACAGGAGCCGGTGACTTGAGCTTCATCGCCCTCATCATTTGCCGAATCGAGGGAGAATGGCGATTTTCTCGGATATACCCGACAAGCCAGTCGTACAGTTCCTGTTGAGCAGTGGTTAAAGATTCCATTACAATTCGCTGGGCTGACAGCTACACACTTATAAGAACAACTGTACCAACTGGTATCAAATTTGTCCACAGCCTATTTCATATTCGTAATGAGAGCTTCATTTGACTCGCGACCAGCCCTAACAAACAATAAAGCGATCGCTCAACCGGCGTCAAGCGATCGCTTAAAAAGTAGCGGACGTTCTGGCGATCTCTAGCGGATGTACTCTTTAAGGACGCTGTTGCGGTTGGGATGGCGGAGCTTACGTAACGCCTTGGCCTCAATCTGACGAATGCGTTCGCGCGTGACGTTAAAGATTTGGCCGATCTCTTCTAGAGTTTTCATCCGGCCATCATCCAGGCCATAGCGCAGACGCAGCACATCGCGCTCACGTGGGCTCAGAGTGCTCAGTACGCTTTCGAGGTCTTCCCGCAGCAGGCTTTTGGAAACTTCATCTTCGGGCGTTTCTCCATCAGACTCAATGAAGTCGCCCAGACGAGAATCTTCCTCTTTACCAATCGGCGTTTCTAGAGAAATAGGCAGTTGCGCAGATTTGGCAATAAAGCGCAGCTTCTCGATTGTCATCTCCATGCGAGTGGCGATTTCTTCTTCGGTC